>JAHJCH010000282.1 GCA_018813065.1 Myxococcota bacterium | reverse complement strand
GGGGCGGCGTCCAGCTCGGGGGCGGCGTCCAGCTCGGGGGCGGCGTCCAGCTCGGGGGCGGCGTCCAACTCGGGGGCGGCGTCCACCCTCGGGGCGGCGTCCACCCTCGGGGCGGCGTCCACCCTCGGGGCGGCGTCCACCCTCGGGGCGGCGTCAATGACCGGGGCGGCGTCAATCACGGGCGCGGCGTCAATGACCGGGGCGGCGTCCGGGGCGGCGTCGATGACCGGGGCGGCGTCCACCCTCGGGGCGGCGTCCACCCGCCCGCCTTGATCAAGGCGCGGGCTGGCGTCACGCGCGGTCGCGGCGTCAAAGCGCGGCGCGGGATCGACGCCATCGGAGGTGTCATCACAGGCCCACAAGGCCAGAAAGAAGAGGAGGAGCGCGCGGGGCATACCATCTCCAAAAGAAAAGGCCATCAACCTAGCGCCAAAGGCCGAGGATTTCACCGAATACACGCATCACCCGCGCAGGGCAGGGCCAAGGGCACGGCGTCGATGACCTCGATGGCGGCCCCGATGGGGCGGATCACCTGGGGGGAGATCGACGGATCAGCGATCATCAGCCGCGCCTCAGCGGCGTTGAGGCGCACCAAGGCGGTGCGAGGGGCGCCTTGACCGAAATCTACGCGCATCCAAAAGCCTGCGGGGGTCGCCACCTCGGCGTAGAGACGCAGATCAACCCTGCCGGGGCGGACGCGCTCCACATCGCCGCGCAGACAGCCGCCCTCTTCACAGGGCGCGAGGGCCTCAAAGCGGCTCATGGGCGAGCGGGGGTGGCTGGGCCAAGCGTCGAGGCGGCCTCGCCGCCCATCAAAGCGCAGGGTCACGGGTGCAAATGCGCCGTAGTTGAGCAAGCCATCGGCGCCGAAGCCGCCCTCTAGGGGCACGAGGGTGAGATCGGGGCGCAGCCCAGGCCCAGTCAAGGCCAGGGGCGTGGCGCCGAGGGCGCCAGAGAGGGGCGCGCCGAGGGCGATCTCCAGCCGCCGGGTCACGCCCGCCGCCTCCGCGGTGTAAATCCAGCGCTCGCCCTCCAGGGTGACGGGCAAACGGACGGCTGAGGCGGGCAGCGGCGGCGCCCAGGAGAGCACGCGCAGGGCGCCAGCGCCGGGATCGATCTCGATGAGGCGATCGGCGAAGAGATCCCAGCCCAAGATCCCATCGAGGGGGCGGCCATGCACCCGCCCGAGGGGGCCAATCACGCCAAAACGCAGGCCGCTGAGGCGCAAACCGCCGAGATCCAGACACGGGATCTCCACGGTGGCGGGATCGAGGGCGCCGCGAGGGCGCAGACCTGCGCGTGAGAGGGCCTCACGGGTCAGCGCGCCGCGCCGCGTGCGGGGATCGAGCATCAACAAGAGGGGCGCGCCGCCCTCGATCCGCGCCTCGACCAGCACCCAGGGCGTCTCAACGGCCATAAACAGCGGGATCTCATAGGCGCCAGCCAGCGGCGTAGGCCAAGGCGAGGGGGGCGCGCCGCAGCTGAGGAGCAGCAGCGTCAGCGCCCAGGCCGTCGGCGCCCTCAACGCCCTAAGGAGAGGCCCAAGAGGGCCATATGCTCGGGGGCATCGGCGAGGTGCTGGTAGCCCTCCAGCCGTTGAAAGCGCAAAAACAGCCGCGCCGCCCCGCGCGCGCCCTCCTGACGCAGCCCCAGATCAACCGCGCCGTCCAGATCCAGCCACGAGGGCTGATCCTCATCATCGGCGTGGGCGATCAGGCCCAGGCGGGCGGCGAGGTAGAGCGGCCCGCTCAGCGTCCAGGCGGCGGCGTAGTCGGCGGCGGCGTAGTAATGGTCAAAGGGCAGCAGCTGGGCGCGCCCGTCTAGGCGCGTGCCTCGGTCATAGCAGAAGCCGACGCGGGCTTGGCCCCAGGCGCCACGCCAGGCCACGCCGTACCACTCATAGGAGAGCGTCTCGCGGTTGAGGGCGGCGTCATTGGTGTCAATGTCGTGGTTGGACTGATGAAACGCGAAGAGCGCAAAGCCCAGGCGCTTGAGGTGGAGGCGCGCGCCGACGGGGTAGTGAATCTGCTGCGGCGAGATGCGCACGGGGGACTCATCGGCGCGGTTCTCGCGGACATAGCTGCGGGCCTCGGTCCAGAGGGCCAAGGCCCAGGTCGAGGTGTTGAGCAGATCGAGATCGAGGCTGAGCGTGATGGTGCCGCGCAGATCGGGGTTGAGCCCGAGGTCATGGGCGATCTCCGCTTGGGCGTCGATCCGGCTCAGGAGGCTCAGGGCGAGGAGTGAGGTGAGCATCCTTGCATTTATGCCTGGCTTTATCCGCGCGGTGAAGGGCGTCGGTGGCTGTGGCGCGGCTAGATCTCTTCCAGCGCATAGGGCCAGGCCGCCAAGCCGCCGTCCAAGACAGACACCTGGGTGAAGCCGTGCTCGGCGAGGATCAAGGCGGCCTCATACCCCCTCAGCCCGATGCTACAGACGAGGACGATGGGGCGCTGACGCGGCAGCTCATCGAGGCGCCCGCGCAGCGCGCCGAGGGGGATGTGTACGCTGCCGGGGATCTTCCTCAGCTCGTACTCATCGGGGGCGCGCACGTCCAGGATCAGCGCGGTGTGATCTGCTTTGACCTTGGAGGCGCGCATGCCGGGGAAGCGCCCCTCGATCTTATTGCGCAGCACATACCCGGCGGAGAGCACCACATCGACGCCCTGGGCCAGCGGCGGGGCATAGGGCAGATCAAGCTGGGTGAAGGCCTCCAGGGTCATCCCCGCGCTGATGGCGACGGCGACGACGTCGATCCGCCGCGTGACCTCCCCCAGCCCCACGGCCTGCGCGCCCAAGAGGCGCTGGCTTGGGCGATCTGCGATGAGGTTGAGCAGGATCGGCCGCGCGGTGGGCAGGTAATGCTCTTGATCGGGGCCGGAGACGATCACGGAGACGGCGTCGAAGCCCGCCAAGGTCGCCTGCGCCCTGCTCAAGCCGGTGCGCGCGATGGTCAAGCCAAAGACCTTGAGGGCGATGCTGCCCAAGACGCCCTCAAAGCGCTCATCGCCGCCGCAGATGTTGATGGCGGCGACGCGCCCTTGCTTGAGGGCCGTTGAGCCCATGGGGTAGAAGGCCTCGCCCTCGCGCAGCCGGTGATGGTTGGCCACGCAGTCCCCGGCGGCGTAGATGAAGGGATCGGAGGTGCGCATCCGCGTGTCAACGACGATCCCGCCCGTGGGGCTGCACGTCAGGCCCGCCGCCTGCGCCAGATCGCTGTTGGGGCGCACACCTGCGGCGAGGATCACATAGTCGCAGTTGAGGCGCCGCCCGTCGCTGAGGCGCACCTCCTGGGCGTGGCCGACGCCCTCGATGGCGCAGACCGAGACGCCGGTGAGGAGCTTGACGCCATTGGCCGAGAGGTGACGATGGACCTGGGCGGCGAGGCTCTCGGAGACGATCCCCAGGATCTGCGTCTGCGCCTCGACGAGGGTGATCCGCGCCCCGCGCAGCACCAGCGCCTCGGTGATCTCCACGCCCAAGAGCCCCGCCCCGACGATCACCACCTCCTTGATGCTCTGCTGCTTCATCGCCGCGCGGATGGCCTCGGCGTCCTTGACGCCCTGGAGGGTGAAGACGCCGGGGAGGTCTACGC
Organism: Myxococcota bacterium; assembly: GCA_018813065.1. Taxonomy (GTDB): domain Bacteria; phylum Myxococcota_A; class Bradymonadia; order UBA7976; family UBA1532; genus JAHJCH01. The sequence goes on along the minus strand of JAHJCH010000282.1, from coordinate 9,988 downwards.
CGGGGATGTTGGGGATGCGGGGCGTCGCGCCGCAGGCGAGGAGGAGGTGATCATAAGGCAGGCTGGCCTCCTCCCCGTCGATGAGGTTGCGCACGTACACCCGGCGGGCCTGGGGATCGACGCTGAGGGCCTCGGTGGCGTCGAGGGTCTGGGTGTTGTGGAGGTTATGAAACAGCGTCAGATCGCGGCTGGCGCCCAGCGGGGTGCTCTTCAACGCCTGCTGATTGGGCACGGCGCCGGAGATATAAAAGGGCAGCCCGCAGCCGGCATAGGCCAAGAAGCGCCCCCGCTCAACCACGGTGATGTGGATGTGCGGATCGAGGCGGGCCATCTTGGCGGCGGCCTTGGCGCCCGCCACGACCCCGCCGATGATCACCACCCGCTGAGAGTAGCGCGGCGCGGGCTGGACGGCCGCCCAGTCGCTGGGCTCGGCGGCGGGCACGGCGAGGGTGGCGTGGACGCCGCCGGACTGGGCGGGCTCCAGGTGCAGGGTGCCCCCCAAGCGACGCGCCACGCGCAAGACAAAGGACAGCCCCAGCCCTGAGCCCTCGCGGTTGATCTGCTTGGCGTTGGGCGCGCGGTAGAACTCCTCGAAGATCCGCGCATAGTCCGCAGCGGGGATGCCGATGCCCGTGTCGATGATCTCAAGCAGATAAAACCCCGTGTGGGATGTGGGTACGGCGCGGGCGTCGGCGGGCGGAGAAGCGGCGTCGGGGGCGGTGGCGGCCCAAGACAGGCGCGCGCGGACCTGACCCGACTGAGGGGTGTACTTCAGCGCGTTGCCCAAGAGCTCATGGACGACCTCGGCCAAGGCCACGGCGTCGGCGCGCACCCACGCCTCGCTGCGGCGCAGCGCCAACTCCGACTCCAAGGAGACGCCCGCCTCGCGGGCCACCTCCGCGCCGCGCTCCAAGGCCCCACGAAAGACGCTGAGGAGATCGACTGGCCCCAGCTGATCGGCCTCGATCTCGCCGAGGCTGCGGATGCGGACCATATCTGAGACCATCTCGATGCCCTGGCCGCAGCTCTTGGCCGCCCGCTCCAAGAGCCCACGCTGCTGCGTGTTGAGCGGGCCGACGAACCCCCCCAAGACCGTGCTGAGCATCTGCTGCACACGCGCGAGGGGCGATTTGAGCTGATGGGCGGCCACCGAGGCCATGCGCAGCAGCTCTTCGCTCTCCGTGGAGGGCGCTTGATCAAGTGGGGGTGTTTTATCAGGTCGAGGTGTCTGATCGGGCATATGGGTCCTCGGCGCTGGGCGTGATCGCGCAGCGTTTAAAATCCGGAAAAAAAACGCTTATCGCAAGCCTCCGCGCAGAGGTCTTTAAAAGCGCCGTGGGGGGAGGCTTAAAAACGGGGAAAAAACCAATAGACATAAATATATAAAATGCTAGAATGGCGCGTTTTAATCCATAAAATGGCGAATAAATCGATGTATACAGAGCACGTCGTAGAAGTCCCCCATGAAGAAATCCCAGAAGAGATGCTCAAGCGACTCATTGAGGAGTTCGTTACGCGTGAGGGCACGGATTACGGTGAGGTTGAGTTCTCATTAGAGGAGAAGGTCGCGCGGGTTATTGAGTTGCTTGATCGTGGACACGCCAAGATCATGTTTGAGGCGCGGACCAATAGCTTGAATATCGTTGACAATAGTCCTTAATCAAGACGCTACTTGATAAGCTGTATCGTCCCATCAATTGCTAAGGCTTGTCCCTCAGAGTTAACCATCGCGAGCTTTGAGAGTTTGAGTCCATCTACGAGCTTAACTCCCATTGTGGTTAAGCGATAAAGCGCGATAGAGGGTGAATCACTCCACTCCAAGGTATAGTGATATCCCTCTACGATTTGCTCAGAGTCATCGACTTTAAGCATCAACAGATAATGAATCGGCGCTTTATGATCGCGATACGAGACATCGCCCAGCACGACGGCCTGGAATTGATAGATCTTCCCCTCGCCGGGCCGGGTGGGGATGGCGCCGATCTGATACGCGCTGCCCTCAGGATAGGGCGGGGTGATCCCATCGATGCCCTTGATGAGCGCCTGATCGAACTCCGCCTTTAGGGTGGCCTGGAGGGCATAGATGGGCGGCGCCTGGCTGGGCAGGAGCGTGGCCTCGACGGTATAGACGCGGATGTGACCGACAGGCACCTCATGCCCCTTGAGGGTCCGCGAGGCGACGCGGCCACGGACGGTGAGCTGATCGCGCTTGGCGTAGTCGGGGAAGGCGGCCTGGAAGGCGGCGGCCTCGAAGACATAGTGAATGTAATACGCCCGGCGGACGCGGGTGCCAGGCTCACAGTGGATCTTGCCATCGCGCAGGGCGATCTCATCGCCGCCCAGTGTCAGCTCAAATGTGGCCCCTTGGGGCTGCTCGATCTGCAAGAAGGCGTGGTTATCATCGGGCAGCTTAAAGCTGGGCGCGGCCTGCGCGCTGAGGGTGAGCGCGCAGAGGGCGAGGGTCATCGGGCGCATGGGGCCTCCTGTTCGAGCGTGCGACGGCGATGCGTGAGATGCGCCGCGTTGGGCGCGTCCTCACGATGAGTCGTGAGCCGCGTCATTTAACTGGATGACAGGCTTGTCTCAAACCATTGATCACAACCGCGTTGTGTTTTGGCCGCCGCGCGGGCCTCAGATCAGGGCTAGGTGGGCTTGGTGGGCTTGGCCGCGCTAACGAGGGATGCAGCGCTCGCGCTCGCAGCGCTGATCCGGGGCGCAGTGGAGATCACGGATGCACTCGGGGTTCTGCAATGGCGCGCAGACGCCAAAGATACAGCTGCCACCCGCCGCGCAGTCGCTGTTGCGCGTACACTGGGAGAAGGGCGCGCGGCAGACGTTTTGGATGCACTCAAAGAGCGGCACAATCCGTTGACACACCGCGCTGTCACGGCAAGACACCGGCGCAACGCAGGTGCCCCCCACGCAGGCGGCGCCCGGCGCGCAGTCCTCGATGTCCACGCAGCCGTTGGCGCTGAGGCATAACTCGTCCTCACAGATCTGATCCGCCGCGCAGTCGATGTCGAGCTGGCAGAAGTCCGCGCGGGCCTGGCAACGCCCGTCCACGCAGTACTCGCCCACCGCGCACTGCGCGTCGCGCAGGCAGTCCGGATCGACGCAGCGCGCCCCTTGGCAAATCTTGAGATCAGGGCAGTCGGCGTCGCGGGCGCAGGTCATCAGCGCGCAGCGCTCATTCTCGCAGCGGTAGCCCTCGGGGCACTCCTCATCGGCGAAGCACCAGTACTCCACGCAGCGCTGGCGCTCGCAGAGCGCGCCTTGGGGGCAGTCTTGATCTTGGGCGCATTGCGGCGGGCCGCAGATCTGATCAAGGCAGATGTCGCCGTTTAAGCACTCCTCGTCTTGGAAGCAGCGGCGGCCCTCGAAGCAGCGCTCTCCACGGCAGATGTAGCCCATGGGGCACTCTTGGTCATTGAAGCAGATGGGATCATGGCATAGCCCACCTTGGCAAAGGCCGCTGGGGCAGTCGGCGTTTACCCGGCAGCGCGCCATCGGGGCGACGGTGACGCTGAGCGTCGCCTCCCCCGTGGACTCGCCATAGCCATCGAGGAAGATAAAGACGTAGCCCGGCGCGGTGAGATCCAGGCTGATAAAGGACAGCGTGCCTGAGCCGCTGTCATCGTCGCAGATCAGCTCGCTGTCGGGCGCGTCGCACTCATCACGGGCGAAGAGCATGGTGTCATAGCTGGCGGCGGTGGCCTCGACGGTGAGGCTCACAGGGGTCGTGACCTCGTAGGCCAGCACCCGCTCGCCCGCGCGGCCTTGGGAGGCGCAGGTCGTTTGATAGCGATCCGGCTGGTTGAGGGTGCTCAAGCGCAGCTCGCCGCCCTCGGGGGGGATGAGCGTGACCTCGTCGGCGTCTAAGCAGAGGCGGTCGTCAGGCCGACAGACGCCGTTGAGGCAGATCTCCCCCCGCGCGCACTCGCCGTCGTCGCGGCAGCCATCAAATACGCAGGCGCCCCGCTCGCAGCGGCGACCCGGCCCGCAGTCGGCGTCCTCCAGGCAGTCCCAAGGCTCGCCCACGCAGCGGCGGCTGATGCACTGCTGTCCAGGGAGGCAGTCGTTGTTGTCCAAGCAGCCCCCCGCGTCCACGCAGGCGCCCGCCACGCAGCGGCGCCCCTCGGGGCAGCGGCTGTCATCGCGGCAGCCCTCTACGCAGCGCAGCGCCTCGGGCTCGCAGTAGGCGCCGAGGGGGCAGTCCTCGTCCATCAAACACTCCGGCACCCAAGGCACGCAGCGGCCCGCGTCGGGATCGCAGATCTGCGCCGGTGGGCAGCGGCCATCATCGCGGCAGCCGATAAAGCACTGGCCGTTGAGGCAGATCTGCCCCAATGGGCAGCCCGCGTCCTCGCGGCAGGTGGGATCGACCGCGCGGCAGGCGCCGTCGATGCAGGCCTGGCCCGCCGGGCACTCACGGTCCACGCGGCACGCCGGTTGGGGGATCGTGCAGGCCCCGTTCAGGCAGATCTGCGCGTCAGGGCACTCGCCGTCATCGACGCAGCCCGGATCGGGCATGCAGAAGCCAAACTCGCAGATCTCCCCCCGCGCGCAGTCCTCGTCTCGCGCGCAGTCCGGCGGCGGCAGCTGGACACACAGGCCCTCAAGGCAGCCCTCATCGGGGCCACAGTCGGCGTCATTTCGGCAGCCCCCCGGCACCGCGCAGCGGTTGCCCTCGCAGATGTGCTCGGGCGTGGGGCAGTCCTCATCGCGCAGGCAGAAGAAGGGCGGGATGCAGCGGCCCGAGAGGCAGGAGAAGCCCACCTCGCAGTCGGCGTCGCGCGCGCAGAGGATCGGCTGGCAGGTGCCCTGATCGCAGCGCTCATCCACCTGACAGTCGTCGTCGCTGAAGCAGTCGGGGCGCGGTCGGCAGAGATCCCCGGCGCAGTACTGCTGAGGTTCACAGTCCGCGTCGCCTCGGCAGCGATCCATCGGGCGGCAGAGGCGATCGATGCACATCTCGCCGCGTAGGCAGTCGGCCTCCACCTGGCACACGCGCTCATCGACGCAGCGGCGGTTCAGCTCATCGCAGACCTGGCCCAGCGGCGCGCAGTCCTCGTCGCCCTCGCAGCGGCCCGTCTCTACGCAGCGCTCGTCCACGCAGGAGAAGCGCGCGCGGCAGTCGCTGTTGGTCTGACACTCCGCCTGGGCCACGCAGCGGCCGTTGAGGCAGAGATCCCCCGCCGGGCAGGGGCGCAGCGGCCCGCATTGGACCTGCTGGCAGAAGTGATCGACGCACACCGCGCCGTCGCCGCAGTCGGCGTCCACCTCGCACTCGCCGACGATGACGCAGCGATGCGCGACGCAGCGCTCACCCGCCGCGCAGCCCCAATCCGCGCGGCAGCCCGCCGCGCAGATCAGCAGGTCGAGATCACAGTACGCGTCGGGGGGGCAGTCCAGATCGCCGAGGCACTCGGGGCGCTGCTCTACGCAGATGCCCTGATCGCAGTGGGTGTTGGGCGGGCACTCGTCATCGCCACGGCAGCCCTCCCAAGGGCCACAGAGGCCGCGTCGGCAGACCTCATCCGGGGGGCAGTCGCTGTCCAGATCGCAGAGCGGCAGGGCTTGGCAGCGCCCCGCCAGGCACTCAAAGCCAGCGGCGCAGTCGGCGTCGAGGCGGCAGCGGGCGGGCTGACACAGCCCCCCCTCGCAGATCTCGCCGGGATCGCATTGGGCGTCGTCCCAGCACGCGGGGCGGGCGACGCAGCGGCCATCGTCGCAGATCTGATCGAAGGCGCAGCCTTGATCGTCGAGGCAGACGGCCACGGGCGCGCATTGCCCAGCGACGCAGCGCTCGTCCCAGCCACACTCGGCGTCGTCAAAGCAGAGGATCTGATCTACGCAGCGGCGCGCGCGCGGATCGCAGACCTGCGGGGCGCAGTCGGCGTCGCGGGCGCAGCGGCCCGTCTCCACGCAGCGGCCCTCCAAGCACGAGGTCAGCGGCGGGCAGTCATTGTCCACGCGGCAGACCTCGACGAGCGGCTGGCAGCGCCCCGCCGCGCAGCGCGCGCCGTCAGGGCAAGGCCGCGCCGCGTCGCACTGGGGGGGGCCACAGAGGCCGCCTTGGCAGATCTCCCCCCAAGCGCAGTCAGTGTCGGCGCCGCAGCGCTCAAAGACGCACAGGCCATCGCGGCAACGGAAGCCCTCGGGGCAGTCTCGATCCAAGCGGCACTCATCGGGCTGTCCGGCGCACATCCCCAGCTCGCAGCGCTGGCCGGGGCGGCAGTCCGCGTCCCAGAGGCACTCCGGCGGGGGCAGCTCCACGCAGACACCAAAGGCGCACTCCTGGGGGGGGCGGCAGCCACGGTCATCACGGCACTCTTCGCCGAGGCGGCAGACGCCGCTGAGGCAGCGCAGCGGATCGGGGCATTGCCAATCGCCGCTGCACGCCGTGAGCGGGATGCACTGGTTGCTGAGGCACATCACGCCCGGGCCGCAGTCCTCGTCATCAAAGCAGACGGCGGCCACGCAGCGCTCCAGCTCACAGCGCTCGCCCTCGGGGCAGCCCAGATCATCGACGCAGCCCAAGGCCACGCAGGCCCGGCCAATGCACTGATGGCCCGGCGGGCAGTCTTGATCAAGGGCGCAGTCGGGGATCGGCACGCAGCGATAGTCTCGGCAGAGGTTGTCGAGCGGGCAGTCCCAGTCCTCGCGGCAGGCCACCGCCTGGCAGAGCCCGTCGAAGCAGGCCTCGTTGCTGGGGCAGTCCCAGTCCCCAAAGCAAGGCGTCGCCACGCAGCGGTTGTCCAAGCAGCGCGTAGCCACGGGGCACTCCCAGTCGCGGCGACACTCCAAGGCGAGGCAGCGGCCCTGCTCGCAGATCGAGCCGTCGGGGCAGTCCTCATGGGCGGCGCACCACCACTCCACGCACTCTAAGATGAAGGGATCGCAGATCTGACCAAAGGGGCAGTCAAGCGCGTCACGGCAGCCCGGACGGGGGACGCACTCGCCGCCCTCACAGCCCATGCCCTGGGGGCACTCCCAGTCCTCAAAGCAGCCCGCGTCTTGGCAGCGCTCATCGACGCAGCGCAGCCGAGGCGGGCATTGCCAGTCCTCAAAGCACTCGGGGCCGAAGGTACACTGTCCGTTGGTACAGAGGAAACCCTGCGGGCAGTCCCCGTCGCGGACGCACTCGGGGGTGTCAACGCAGGCGTAGTCGAGGCAGCGCGCCCCAGGCGGGCAGTCGCGATCCGCCTCGCACTGGGGGTTGAAGCGGCACTGGCCGCGCTGGCAGGAGAAGAGCGGGGGGCACTCCCAATCGTTGAGGCAGTCGGGGCGAGGGGCGCAGAGGCCATCCAGGCAGACCTCATCCGCCGGGCAGTCGCTGGCGTCGCGGCAACCCCAAGGCACGCAGTCGCCGCCGACGCAGATCCCGTTGGGGCCGCAGTCCCGATCCGAGGCGCAGCCGAGGGCTTGGCAGAGGCCATCGACGCAGGAGAGGCCGCCCGCGCAGTCCTGATCCGAGCCGCAGCGCAGCGCAGGGGTACACTCGCCGTTGACGCAGCCCTCCTGTGGCCCACATTGACGATCAGAGACACACGCCACGCAGACACCCTCAGCGTTGCAGTAGTCGGGGCAGTCTTCATGGGTGAGGCAGCCAGAGTAGCACCCGCCGTCCACGCAGCGGCCTCCAAGGCCACAGTTCTCGTCAAAGACGCAGCCCTCTAAGCAGAATCCGCTGACACACGCGGAGTTTATGGGGCAGTCTGCTTGGATCATGCACTCTCTGCCCTCAACGCAAGCACCATTGACACAAAGCTGGCTGGGGCAGTCTTCGTCGAGCGTGCATCTTTGAGGTGTGACACAAGCGCCGTCTTCGCAGCGTTGGCCTTCTGGGCAAGGCTGTAGATCTCCACAGCCTTGCCCTAAGAGCCCATCGTCAATGCAGATGGTCCCTACACAGGTTTGATCGGTGGGGCAGAGGCCCTCGACGCAGGCTGGGCCGCTGAGGCACTGGCTGTTAATGCAGGTGTAGCCCGCTTCACAGTCCTGGGCGCTGAAGCAGTCGAGGCTTGAGCGCCCACAGCCAAGGGCGAGGAGCAGCAGGGCGCCGAGGGAGAGGCGCCTCAAGGCGGGCGGCCCTTCACGAGAGAGCCTGGGGGTGTATCTCATCGTCCCATCTCCAAAATCACGATCTCAACGCGGCGGTTCTTTTCGCGCCCTCGGGCGGTCAGGTTGGGGGCCTTGGGCTTGTCCGGCCCAAAGCCCTCCGCCTGCACGCGGCGGGCGGAGATCCCGCGGGTGGCGAGGTAGGATCTTACCGCCAGCGCTTGTCGCTTGCTCAAGTCGAGGTTCTTGGCCCGACCGCCTCGGTTGTCCGTGTGCGCGCCGACGCGGATCTTCTTGATCTCGGGGTGGGCTTGGAGCACCGAGGCCAGATCGTTGAGCACCTGCTTGGTGGCCCCTGAGAGGCTGGCCTGCCCCTCGGCGAAGCTGATCGCCCGGCGGAAGCGCAGCTGCTTGCCGCTCAAGCTGACGAGCCCAGCCCCCCCGCCCGGGCTGGCGCTCCGCTGGCCGCCCTTCTTGGCGCGCTTGAGCTGGACGCGCAGCGGGTGGCTGGCGCCGCCCTTGAGGCTGATGGGCCTCTCCAGCGTCTCGTAGCCCTTGGCCGAGACGACCAGCGTGTGCTCACCCGGCGTGTGCTCGCCACGGTAGGGCTTGAGGGCCGTATGCGACCCCCCCTCGCCCGCCAAGGCGATCTCCGCCTCCAGCGGGCGGCCCTGCTCATCGGCGACATAGACCTCCACCTTCGCCTTGAGCTTGGCCGGGTCCACCTCAAGCTGCACCTTGACTTGGGGGCGCTGCCCCAGCGCCAACGTCAGCTTGACCTCCGCGGGCTTATGCCCCTCGGCCTCCACCCGCAGGGCCAGGGGGCCTGGCTTGAGGTGATAGCCGCCAAAGCGGCCGCGCGCGTCGGTCAGCTGGATGCTCGCCTCGGGGTAGATGATCCGCGCCCCCTCCAGCGGCGCCCCTTGGGCGTCGAGGATCTGCCCCGCCATCTCCACCAAGGGCGGCGGCGGCGGCGTGGCCGGGGCCACCTCGCGGATCTCGATCTTGGGCTGAGGATCGAGCGTGTAGCTCAGCGCCAGGACGCTCGCCCACGGCGGCGTGGCCGGCACGCCGGTGTACGCCGCGTCGGTGAAGCCCAGCCGCAGCGCCGCCTCCAACGCCAGCTCGGGCAGCGGGAAGCTGCGCAGGCCCAGGGTCAGGGCGTGGGGCAGCGAGCCGAAGTCGAAGTCATGGCTGTCCTCGCTGCGGTGGGTCAGCTCCACGAGGAAGGGCAAGCTCAGGCTGTACTCCAGATAGGGCACGAGCCAGTGAGAGGCCGGCACCTCCACGCCGATGTGCGTCGCCAAGCGGTCATAGCGGGCGGTCCCCAGGCCGTGCTCCTCGATCAGCGAGGGCGGCGCCTCGCGCGCGCCGTAGATCTCATCGGAGTTTTCGAAGGTGTAGCCAGAGTCGAGGAAGAGGCGCAGAGGCAGCCGCCCACCTCGATGCACGTCGAAGAGCATCAGCCCGCGCAGGGTGAAGTTAAACGCCTCAAAGCCCCCCGTGCCCATGCCGCTGAGCATCGCCAGCGTCAGCCCCGTCCCCACCGCGAAGCGCTCCGTGAGGAAGCGGCCGATCTTGAGGTTGAGCCGCGTGTCCCCTTGGGTCTGTAAGAGGTTGGGGCGCCCTTGATCGTTGACGTTGCTGCTGCTGAGGACGTTGAGCCCGGCCTCCAGGTACGGCAAGGGCGTCCAGGCGAAGCCGACGCGCAGGCGGGTGGACTCGTTGTGCGCGCCTTGGATGGGGAAGTCGTCGTTGGAGGACAGCTCCATGCCGATCCGCGCCCGGAAGGTCTTGAGCGGGCCTGGGTCCGCCGACCAAGCGCCATCCCAGCCGATCAGGCTGTCCCCGCCTGGGGCGCGCTCTTGGATGGCGGCGCGCGCAGAGGCGGGCGGCGTGGGTTGGGAGGCGGGCGGCGCGGCGGGCG
>JAHJCH010000281.1 GCA_018813065.1 Myxococcota bacterium | reverse complement strand
GCGGCGCGGCGCTTCTCCGAGCCGGAGGGGCTCGGCGAGGCGCTGGGGCCGTCGTTGACGCACCTCCACAGGCAGCTTCAGGCGGGGACGCTCACCGAGGCCTACCTCTACGCCGTCGAGCTGGCGCGCGATTACATCGATGAGGCGCCGATGATCAGCGCCGCCTTGACCCTCGCGCTGCAACACCTTGAGCGTGAGGGCTTGCCGCACACCCTCAGCTATGAGGTGGCCTTGCCCGAGGAGCAGCGCCTCATCCTCTGCGCGCGCGTCCACGGCGAGCTGGCGCAGGCCACCGCGCCCCTGGCGGGCTTTGAGGCGCTCAGCCGCGCCCAGTGGCGCGCGGCGCGCGTCGCCATCGAGGGCTGGATGTCGCGGATGCAGGGCCGCGCGGCGCGCGGCGGTCGGCGCCCCGAGGACGTGGAGTATGAGGCCGAGTTGGCGATCTGGCGCGCGGCGGCGTTGCAGGCCGAGGGGGACGCTGAGGGGGCCTTCGCTGCCCTCGATGTCAGCCTCCGCCGCGCGCGCCGAGAGGCCTTTAATTCTCGCGCGCTCTCGGCGCGCGTCTTAAAGGAGGCGGGGGATCTGCGTGAGCGTCAGGGGCGCCCCCGAGAGGCCATCGAGCTGCACCGCACGGCGTTTCGCATCGCGCTGCCCGGCATCAAGCACGGCGCGCGGCTGGAGGCGCTGGCGCTGGGCCTCGATGAGCACCTCGCCGAGCGCTGCGCGCGCTCTCAGAGCTTAGGCGTGCAGATCAGCGTGGCCCTCGCGCGGCTTGAGGGCCTCGATCTGGAGTGGGCGCGGGGGCTCTTGGCCTTGAGCCAGGAGCGCTTCCACATCGACGAGATCGCGCGGCTGACCTTGCTCCTGGAGCTGACCAGCGCCCGCGCGCGCCCCAATGACGTGGCCGCAGGCCGGGCCTTGGAGGCGGCGCTGAGCTTGGATGATCCAGAGGGCTTGGCCCTGGCGCATCTCTACCTCACGCTCAGCGCGCGCCACGCGGGGCGGATCAGCGAGGCCATCGCCCGCGCCGAGGAGGCGTGTAAGGCGGCCCTCAAGCTGAGCGCGGGCCAAATCCGCCGCACGGTGGAGATCTTCACCGCGCAGATCTACCTCGATCAGCAAGACCTCGACCGCGCCCAGCTCCACCTGCGCCGCGCCGTAGACGCCATGAGCGGCGCGCTGCCCGATCACGCGCGGCCCCTCGACGCCTTGCTCCCAGAGGGGGATGACTCCGTTGAGGGCCTCATCCAGTCCTTTATGGATCAGGATCAAGAGGAGATGGCTTATCGCTTGGCCCTGGCTTATCGCGGCGGCCTCAGCCCGCTGCCCCCCCCAGAGACGACCACGGCGACGCAGACCCATCAGCGGATCGAGGCGTGGCTCAAGGGGCGCTTTCTTATCGGCGATCACGGGGGCCTAGAGGTCCTGCGCGCGGGGCTGCGGCCTCATCATGATCTCTGGCCCACCCGCCACCTCAAGCCAGGGCAGCTGCGCGTCACCTATCACCTCTCTGCGCGCGGCGGGCTGATCTTCTGTGAGTCGCCCCAGGGCCTGCTCGTCCGCCCATTGCAGCGCACCGAGGAGTGGCTGGAGGCGGAGATCGAGGGGCTCTTGGCGGCGACGCGGCGCGGTGACAGCGCCGCGCTGTTTCGTCACGGTCAGGCGCTGTGGCGGGAGCTGCTCAAGCCCATCGAGGCGCAGGTGCTTAAGGCTGAGCTGGTGCTCATCGCCCCCGACGGCCCCCTGCGGCGGCTGCCCTTCGCCTTGATCGGCGACACCTTCTTCCTCGCCAGTAAGGTGTACATCGGGATGCTGGCGGCGGTGGACGCGCCGCTGCCCGCTCGGGATACCCCGCCGCCCGTGGCCTACATCGTCGGCGATCACGCCACGCTCAAGGAGCTACAGCTGGGCGAGCGCGGCGAGGCGGGGGGCTTTGAGCGCGTCGAGACGCGGCTCCACGACGCCCTCTCGCCCGCGCAGCTCAACGACGCCCTGCGCGGCGCCCGGCTCCTTCACCTCGTCGGCGCGCTGCGAGGGGATCGGCTGGCGCTCTCAGCCAGCGCCGCGCCCCTCTCTGCGGCGCGGCTGGCCGAGGCCTGCGCCGAGGCGGGCGCGGCGACGGCGGTCTTCTCCGGCGCGCAGATCGAGGCGGTCGAGGCGACGCTGTGGAGCCTCTTGCCGGGCCTCTCCGCGGGCGCGATCGTGGAGCGATGGCCCTCTAAGGATGATGATCCGCTGCCCGCCCATCTCCTCTCCAAGCTGGCGAATGTCACCGACTCCAAGGGCTTGTTCGTCGCCGTCGGCCAAGCCCGCCGCGAGGCCATCAATCGAGGGATCCCCGCGCGCAGCTGGGCCGCCTTTGAGGTCTACTCCGCTGAGTGGCCACGGCCAAGGTGAGCTGAGGAGGCTGAGGGCGGATCAGGGCAGGAGGGCCAGGGCGCGTCAGGGCAGGAGATTGTTGATGTAGGCGTAGTAGCCGCCGCCCGCCAAGATCGCCAAGAGCAGGAGGATGATCAGGCTGCTGGCGTTGCTCTTCTTGCGCGGCGCGGCCCGCTGGCCTTGGCGCTGGACAGGCTGGGTCATGTCCGGGTGATGCGGGGCGCGCGGCTGCCCTGAGAGGCCCTGGGCCTTGGCCTCGGCGTTCATGGCCCGCGAGACGTCCTTGCTGGTGAACCGCAGCGTCTCGGCGCCATCGATGGGCGCGTCCACATCGCTGAGCAGCTCCGCGACCTCATCGGGGCGCATATCCAAGGAGGCGTCTTGGCGCATCTGCATGACGTAGAGGCACTGATCGAGCGCCTCCTTGACCGCCATCGCGTTGTGAAAGCGATCCTCTTTCTTCTTGGCCAGCAGCCGGAGGGTGATCTGCTCAAGCTCGGGGGGGTACGACCAGTCCGAGCGCACGGAGGAGGGGGGCTTGGGCGTCTCGATGACGATCTTGGTCGCCACCTCGACGGCGGACTCCGCGAAGAAGGGCAGCTGCCCCGTGAGGGTCTGGTAGAGGATGATCCCCAGGCTGAAGAGATCAGAGCGGGCGTCAAGCTCAAGCCCCTGGACCTGCTCAGGGCTCATATACGCTGGCGTGCCGCAGACGATGCCCTCGCGGGTGAGGGGCTGATAGTCCTCGTCGGGGTCGATGATCTTGGCGATGCCAAAGTCGAGCACCTTGACGATGTCGAGCTTGTTGCGGTGATCAAAGCAGACGATGTTGGCGGGCTTGAGATCGCGGTGAACGACCTTGGCGGAGTGGGCCTCGTCGAGGGCCTCGCAGACCTGACCGACGATGCGGATGATCCGCCGCACGTCGAGGGGCGCGTCCTCGGCGATGATGGTGCCCAGATCGCGGCCTTGGACAAACTCCATCGCCATCCAGAGGATCGCGCCGTTGTCCTCCTCGCCGAAGCCAAACATGGTGATGCAGTTTGGGTGGTTGAGCCGACTGGCGGCGTGCGCCTCACGCTCAAAGCGCTTGGAGACGGTCTTATCCGCCACCAAGTTGGAGTGGAGGATCTTCAGCGCCACCTTCTTCTTAAGCTTGATGTGCTGAGCTTGATAGACCCGCCCCATTGCCCCTTCGCCGAGCAGGGACTCGATATAATAGTCTCCCGCCAGCGTCCGTCCGATAAGGGTATCCTCACCCTGAAAAGCGTCTACGAGGGAGGCGCCACACGCGGGACAGAAGTTGGGATGGGTGGACATACTGTGAGCGCATTTTGGACACGCGTGCACGTACTGGACCCCTTCGTTTCGACATCAGAGTAAAAGCGCCAAGGACGATAGCAAAGCCCCCCCCCAGCCGCAACCGCTGTGGATGATATTGCGCGCGGCGGCCCTCGGCGGCGAGATGGGAGGGCATAAGAGGGCAGCGTATTACCCTTTTCAGGGCGCGATGCCTCGGCTATGGTGCGCCGTCAAGATCGTTGATTCAAAGGTGAAACTGAATGCTGCGCAAGTCCCTCGCGGCCGCCTCGGCGCTCCTCCTCGCCGGCCAGTTTGGTTGCTATAACACATTCAATGTCAGCCTCGATGAGCTGGGTAAGGCTCAAGAGGGTGGGCGCAGCGCTGTCGTCACAATCACCCCCGATGATTGCGCGACCGATGAGTGCAAGGTCCAGATCACCGAAGACGCCAAGATCGGCGTCACAGACAAAGGCGGGGTATATCACCCCGTCTCGCCCTTTAACTTCACGCTCACGCGCAACCAGCTCGTCGCCCCGGATGAGGATCTCCTGCTCAACCGAGGCGAGATCGAGACGGGCAACGTCAAGGTGGTCAGCGGCACGCGCACGACGCTGCTCGTCACCTCTGGCTTCGCCGCCGTCCTCGGCGCGGCGCTCTACGTCGTCTTCACCGCCCCCGAGCCCCGCGAGTTCGGCCAATAGTGCGGCCTTCAAGCGCTCCCCCCTCCCCTGTCCTGCGACGGACGACAGATTTGAAATAGGTCAACAACGCTGAGCGGCTGACATGGAGTCATGTATGCAGCAGACACCCGCCCCCCCCCGCGCTGCGCTTGAAGAGGCCCTCATCCGGGCGCTCTTGGGCATGAGGCAAGCGCCCATGGACTTTCGGCTGCGGGTCCACGCCGCCGATGTCCTGCGTGGCCTCGGTGAGCACCCCCGCGCCATCAAGATCCTCAAGAGCTGCGCGGACTACTTCACCCTCGCCGGCTTCCCGCTGAGGGCGCTGTGGGCGCTCAAGCGCCTGGAGCAGATCTCCCCCAATGACCCGCTGTTCCTGCGAGGGGTCAAGCTGCTCTCGGGCAACTACGCCAATGTAGAAGGGCGCCTCTGGGGCGAGCCCATCTTTGAGATGCCCAGCACCCCCAAGCCCGCGCCGCCGCCGCTGCCGGGGACGCCCTTTGAGGACATCATCAATGAGGTCGAGGAGCGGGCGACCCAGCGCTTTAAGGGGGTCAACTTCCCCCCGCAGCTGCCGCCGCTGCCCTTGCTGTCGCAGCTGCCGCCCGCGCTCTTTGAGGCCGTGGTGCGCAACCTCAAGCTCAAGCAGCTGAGGCAGGGCGAGGCGCTCTTGCGTGAGGGGCAGGTTGGGCAGTCCGTCTACATCGTGCTCAACGGCCGCGCGGAGGTCTACAAGCGCAACCTCGATGACGAGGACATCAAGCTCGCTGATCTCGAAGAGGGGGAGGTCCTCGGAGAGATGGCCCTCGTCACCGCCTCGCCTCGGGTCGCGACGGTGTTGGCGGGGCCGTGGCTGGAGGTCTTGGAGCTGTCAGGCTCGATCTTGGGGGAGCTTGGAGACTCGGCCATTCAACTCCAACAAGCGCTCTCACAGCAGGTTTGTGGTCGAATGATCCGTAACTTGATGGAGATCTCCCCTGTCTTCCAGGTGATCCCCGCCGCAGATCGTGGCGCGCTGATCGCCCACTTTGAGACGCGGCTCTTTAACGCCCACGAGGAGATCATCATCGAAGGGCAGCTGGGGCGAGGGCTGTTCGTCATCCTCGACGGGCTGGTTGAGGTCTCTCTTAAGAAGAAGGGGCAGCGTCATGTCCTGAATCGACTCCGCGAGGGCGAGATATTCGGCGAGATCTCCCTATTGAGGAACACCCCTGCGACGGCGACCTGCACCGCCATGAGGCGCAGCATGTTGATGATACTGAGCCGTGAAGGCTTCCAGCGTCTCGCCCAGCGCTACCCCCGCCTGATCTCCAAGATGAACGAGCTGGGCGACTTTAGGCTCCTCGATAACATCTACATGCTCGCCTAACGCCTGTGGCGCGAGGCGAAGTGGTCACTACGCCTCAACATTTCATCTAAACAATAAAAATACACATATTCCATACCCTTGTTTACGCGCTTCATGCGCCTTATTGGGGCGTGTTTATGGTTAAGGTGGCGGCGGCGCTCGTCCACGCGGCTGGATTCATGGTGTCGCGCGCTTGAGCTTAAAGTCACATTGTTCTCATGCGCAGGGCGGTGATAAGGGGTCTATGGTCAGCGCGCGCGTGACGCCCGGCGGAGGGCCGCGCATAAAATTAAAAAAAATGAACACAATGAGTGTTGATCTGAAACAAACCGAGGGCTAAAGTCATCCGGAATTGAGCGTCACCGTTCCCCCAACGTCGTGACACTTCAACGCAAATCCACCAACTAAAAGGAGGCAAGTATGGCAGCCAAGAACACAAAGACCAAGAAGCGTCGCGGAAACATCACCGCTGCGGCCCGTGAGAAGGGCGCCGTCTCCAAGTCCCAGCGGGGCGTCTTCAACCGCTACATCAAGTCCCTCCAGGGGCGCGCGGTGGAGCGCAATCGCCTCAAGATCGAAGAGATCGCGCGCATGCTCGAGAGCGGCACGCGGATCAAGAAGGCCCCGGTGTTCCGCGATGGTCATCGCGTCGGCACCATCGAGAAGGCGCTCCCCCTGCTGCCCTCCGAGCGCGCGATGTGGATGGCCCGCAAGCAAAAGCTTGAGGCCAACCTCACCCGCAGCGCCCCGGATGAGCTGCACAAGGAGTTCCTGGCGATGCTCCCCGACTACGCGGCGCGCAACAACCTCACCCGCGAGATCCTCATCAGTGTGGGTGTACCTGAGTCCGATCTCGACGCGGTGGGTCTGCTCTAATTTTAATTAGTTTAGCAGGCTTAAAACGATAAAAGCCGATGGGGCAGCAGCTTCATCGGCTTTTTTAATGCTATCGTTCAGCGCACTACACAACCAAGGTCTTCTACCTCAATCAACCTCGATAAAGAGCACCTTGAGATAGTCTGTCTCGGGTGTAGAGAGCAAGATCGGATGATCTGACGGCGCGCCCCGCCGCTCGATGATGCGCGCCCAGCGACGCGCGTCCGCCGCCGCCTCGGCCACCACCCGCTCAAACTCATCGCGGCTCAGGTGCGCGCTGCATGTGCAGGTGATCAGCCGCCCGCCGGGCTTGAGCAGCTTCAGCGCGCGGAGGTTGATCTCCTTGTACGCTCGCCGCCCTGCGGCCAGATCGCGCTTGGCGCGGGCGAAGGGCGGCGGATCGAGCACGATCGTCTGAAAGCGGCGCCCCTCACGCTCAAACACCCGCAGCTGCTCAAAGACATTGGCCTCAAGGACACCCACATCGAGGCCGTTGAGCGCCGCGTTCTCCGTCAGCTTCTCCAAGGCCCGCGCGCTGGTGTCCATGGCTGTCACAGATCGCCCCGCCGCCGCCAAGGCCAAGGAGAAGCCCCCGTCATAGGAGAAGCAGTCCAGGCAGTCGCCCTGCGCGAAGCGCCCCGCGGCCTGATGGTTCTCGATCTGATCTAAGAAGCCCCCGGTCTTCTGCCCCTCTAAGAGATCAAAGACCCGCAGCACGCCGCCGACGCGCACGGTCACCGTCGGCGCCTCACCCAAGAGGAGCCGCTTATCGCGCGCCAACCCCTCCATCTCCCGCACGCGCACGTCATTGCGCAGCGCGATGACCGTGGGGGTGTAGCGCGCCGTCAGCGCGGCGACGATCTCCGCCTCTCGGCGCGCGGCGGCCTGGGTTAAGAGCTGGAGGCTGAGCCCTGGGCCATAGCGATCCACGACCAGGCCCGGCAAGCCATCGGCGTCGCCGTTGACGAGCCGCGTCACCTCCCGCCCCTCGCGGCGATCACAGGCGGCTGAGAGCAGGCCCATAAAGGCCGCCTCAAGGTCCTGTGTCTTATGGGAGATGGGCATCATCCGCAGCGTGATCTGCGAGGCCTCAGAGTAGGCGGCCACGCCCAAGGGCCGCCCAGCGCCCACCTGGACCAGATCGCCGCCGATGACGCCCTCGGGCACCGAGGCGATGTCCGACTTAAAGATCCACGGGTGACGCGCCAGCCGCTTAACCCCGCGTGGGGTGAGCTGAATCATCATAAGAGGCGCAGATCCTCCGCCTTGACGTTCACCTCAAGGGGGCCGACGCGGACCTTGATATACGCCCCATTCAGCGCGCTGATCTCACCCTCTTTGCCCGCCAAGAGGCCGCGCTCCAAGCACACGCGCGCCCCCAGCTTGAGGCCCGCGCTGGGCTTGTCGGCCTTGGGCTTGTCGGCCTTGGGCTTGTCGGCGCTTGGGGCGTCTGGGGCAGCGTCGCTGGACATGCTCTCCGTCGGCGCCGTGATCTCAGCGGCCTCCACGAGCGCCGAGGCGGCCCGCTCAGCGGCCCTCGCCGCCGCCTTGGCCTGCGCCTCGGCCTTGGCCTGCTCGGCGGCCTCCGCCGCCGCCTTCTCTGCGGCGCGGAG
>JAHJCH010000280.1 GCA_018813065.1 Myxococcota bacterium | reverse complement strand
TCAAGCCGCGCGCGCTGCCCACCACGCCGCCCAAGCCCAAGCCCAAGCCGCTCAGGCGCAGGCCCAGGCCGCCGTCGCCCAGGCCCAAGCCGCCGCAGAGGGCATCACGCGCGCCCAAGCGGCGCGGCGGCGGGCCGCGGTCTTGGTCAATGAGTGTACGTTGACGGCCCCCCGCGATGGCGTGATCCAGACCCGCGCGGGGGAGCCCGGCGAGCTGGCCCGTCCTGGCTTTCCCCTCCTCGTCTTGGTGGACGCCCGCGAGGTCAAGGCCACCTTCTACTTGCCCAACGCCGAGCTGGCCGAGGCCCGCCCTGGCCGCGCCGTCGAGGTGCGCGCCGATGCCTGGCCTGATCGAACCTGGCGCGGCCAAATCAGCGCCGTGGGCGCCGAGGCCGCGTTTACGCCGCGCAATGTCCAAACCCGAACGGACCGCGACCGCCTCGTCTACCCCGTTGAGGTGCGCCTCAAGAACGAAGATGGGGCCTTGCGGCCAGGGATGCCCGTGGAAGTGAGCATCATCAAGGGCGGATCATGAGCGGCTTACGCGCCCAGGGCCTCACCCGCCGCTTCGGCGATCTCCTGGCCGTCGATGGCCTGGATTTGCGGGTGGCGCCGGGTGAGCTGTACGGGCTCGTCGGGCCTGACGGGGCGGGCAAGACCACCACGGTGCGCCTCTTGGCGGGGCTCCTGCGGCCCGACGCGGGGATCATCGCGCTGGATCGCGGCGCATTGGGCTATATGCCGCAGCGCTACAGCCTCTATGGCGATCTGACCATCGCCGAGAACCTCACTTTCTTTGGCCGCCTCTTTGGATTGAGCCGCGCCGAGCGGACGGAGCGCGCCCAAAGGCTCCTGCGCATCACCCGGCTGGCCCGCTTTCACGATCGCCGCGCCGACGCCCTCTCGGGGGGCATGTACAAGAAGCTCGCCCTGGCCTGCGCGCTCCTCCACCGCCCCGCCGTGCTCTTGCTCGACGAGCCCAGCAACGGCGTCGATCCCGTCAGCCGCCGCGAGCTGTGGGATCTGCTCTATGAGTTCGTCGATGAGGGCATGGCCGTGGTGCTGTGTACGCCCTATATGGACGAGGCGGCGCGCTGTCACCGCGTGGGGCTTTTGCACCACGGGCGGCGCTTGGCCGAGGGCGCGCCTGCGGCGCTCGTCGCCCAGCTTAAACACCCCACATTGCGCTTACAGACCGCCCAGCGCGACGCCGCCGAGCGCGCTTTGGCGACAGACCCGGCGATCTTGGCGCTCTCCCCCGAGGGCGAAGGCCTGCGTTTGGTGCTGCGCGCCGAGGATCAGGCGGCGACACGGGCGAGGATCGAGGCGTGGGGCACTTTAGAGGTCATTCGACCCGACTTCGAGGATGTATTTTTGGCGCTCCTCAATGATCCACGCAGCGTGGAGGCCTCATGAGCGCCTATGCCGTCGAGGTTGAAGGGCTCACCCGCCGTTTTGGCGCATTTATCGCCGTCAATGATGTCCATTTTCAGGTGAAACAGGGCGAAATTTTTGGTTATCTCGGCGCCAATGGTGCCGGAAAAAGCACAACAATCAAGATGCTTTGCGGGCTCTTGACCCCCAGCGAGGGCCGCGCCACCGTGGCGGGCCGTGACATCGCCCGAGATCCGCGCGGGATCAAGCGCGTCATCGGCTATATGTCCCAAAAATTCTCCCTCTACATGGACCTCAGCCCGCGTGAAAATCTGGAGTTCTTCGCCGGCGCCCAGGGGCTGCGCGGGCGCGCCCGCAAGATCGCCGTGGAGGCGGCCTTAAATCGCGCGGATCTGCGGGATCGATCAGGGCAACGCGCGGGGGATCTGCCCGGCGGACTGCGTCAAAGGCTGGCGCTGGCCTCGGCGCGGCTGCACGCCCCCTCGGTGTTGTTCCTCGATGAGCCCACGGCGGGCGTGGCCCCCGACGCGCGCCGCGAGTTCTGGCGGGAGATCCGCGCCGTGGCCGCCCAAGGGACCACCGTCTTTGTCACCACACACCACCTCGACGAGGCCGAGTACTGCGCGCGGGTGGGCTTGATGGTGGACGGGCGCCTCAAGGCCCTCGACACCCCCGCCGGGCTCAAGGCCACGCACGCGCCGGGGCGTTTTTTGACCATCGAGGGGGCGCCCAAGGCGGCGATGAGGGCGGCGCCGGGCTTGATGGCCGTCGAGCCCTTCGGTCTGCGGCTGCGCGCCCGCTTCGAGGCCGCCGCGCCCCTCGCCGATCCGGCCCGCTGCGCCGCCTGGCTGGCCGATCAGGGGATCGCGGCGCGGGTCGAGCGCGCCGAGGCCACCTTGGAGGACGTGTTCTTGGCCCTCGTGGGCGTGGAGGTGCTGTGATGAAGCCCGCCCTCGCGCGTCATCGCGCCGCCCTGATACGCATCGGCGCCATGGCCCATAAAGAGCTGGCCCATATCCGCCGCGATCCGCAGATGCTGGCCTTCGCGCTGCTCTTGCCGCTCTTGCTCCTGCTCCTCTTTGGCTACGCCATCTCCTTTGATGTCGATCACATCCCCCTCGCCGTCGTCGATCGCGATCAGAGCCCCGCCAGCCGCGCGCTGATCCAGTCCTTCACCACCGGCGATCTGTTCGTGGAGGTGGCCCGATCCACCGACGTGGCGGCGATGGAGCCCCATCTGCGTCGGGGCGAGGCGCGGGCGGTGTTGGTCATCGACGAGGGCTACGCGCGCCGTCAAGCCCGAGGCGAGCCCAGCGCGGCGCAGCTGCTGCTCGACGGGGCGGATAACAGCACCGCCAGCGTGGCCCTCGGCTACGCCACCGCCCTCGCCAGCCCGCCGCCGCCGGGCCTCCCCGTCACCCTGCGCCCGCGCGCCCTCTTTAACCCCGGCCTGCGCAGCGCCGTGTTCATCCTCCCCGGCCTCATCGTCTTTTTGTTGGTGATGATCGCGGTGATGTTGACGGCGCTGACCGTGGCGCGTGAGTTTGAGCGCGGCTCCATGGAGCAGCTGTTCGCCACGCCGATCCAGCGCCTGGAGATCATCCTCGGCAAGCTCTTGCCGTACTTCGGTTTGGGGCTCCTCCAGGTGCTCTTGGTGCTGACGGCGGGCGTGACCCTCTTTGATCTGCCCGTGCGCGGCGCGCTGCCCACGGTGGGGGTCATCACCAGCCTCTTCTTGCTGGCCAACCTCGCCCAAGGGCTGGTCATCAGCGTCATCACGCGCAATCAGATGATCGCCAGCCAGGCGGCGGTGCTGACGACGCTCCTGCCGGCGCTGCTGCTGTCGGGGTTTGTCTTTCCCATCGATAACATGCCGATCTTCTTGCAGATCGTGGCGCGGATCTTCCCCGCCAGCCACCTCGTCGATGCGCTGCGCGCGGTGCTCTTGCGGGGCAATGGCTTTGAGGCGCTTTGGGGCGATCTGGCCGCCATCGGCGGCTTCTTTTTGGTGATGCTGGGGGTGGCCACGCGCCGCTTCCAACGTGAGGTGCGCTGATGACCACCGAGATCCTGGCCGTGGCCCTCAAGGAGATCCGCCAGACGCGCCGCGATCCGCGCACGCTGGCGGTGCTGGTCGTCGCGCCGCTGATGCAGCTGATCCTGCTGGGCTTCGCCGTCAACCTCGACGTGACCCACGTGCCCGTGGTCCTCGCCGACGCGGACCAGACCGCCGAGAGCCGCGCCTTCGCCGAGGCGTTATTGGCCGGGGAGACGTTCGAGGCCGTCGCCGCCCTGCCCGATCCCGAGGCGGCGGCGGCGGAGGTGATCGCGGGGCGGGCGGCCATCGCCTTGATCATCCCGCCGGGCTTCGCCGCCGCGCTGCGGGCGGGGCGGGCCGTCGATGTCCAGGCCCTCGCCGACGGCAGCGACGCCCAGCGGGCGGTGGTGGCTCAAAACACCCTGACGGCCTTCGCCGCGCGCTGGTCCTTGGCCTACAGCGCGGCGACCGGACAAGCGCCGCGCTTCACCCAGGCCCCCGTGGAGATCCGCCCCCGCGTGCTCTATAACCCCACCCTCAACAGCCGCGTCTTCTTCGTCCCCGGCGTCGCCGCCACGCTCCTGCTGGTGGTCACGCTGGTGGTCACGGCCATGGGCCTGGCCCGCGAGAAGGAGGATGGCACGCTGGAGCAGATCCTGGTGACGCCCATCTCCAGCGAGGCGCTGATGTTGGGCAAGGTGCTGCCCTATGGGCTCATCGGCCTCTTTGATCTGGCCCTGGCGGTGACCTTGGGGGCGGCGATCTTCGGGGTGCCGCTGCGCGGGGCGTTGCCCATCGTGGGGCTGGGCGGGGCGTTATATATGTTGACCACCCTGGGCCTGGGCCTCTTCGTCGCCAGCGCCGCGCGCACCCAGCAGCAGGCGTTCATGGGCGCCTTCTTCCTGATCCTGCCCATGACCCTGCTGTCGGGCTTTATGAGCCCCATCTCCAATATGCCCGCCTGGCTTCAGCCGCTGACCCTGCTCGATCCCATGCGCCACATGGTCGAGATCCTGCGCGGGGTGCTGCTCAAGGGCGCCAGCCTCGCCGATCTGGCCCCTCAGCTCCTCTGGCTGGCGGGGATGGGCCTCACCGTGTTCACCGCCGCCGCCGTCGCCCTGCGCAAGCGCCTGGCCTGAGCCGCAGCGGCGCGCTAGCATCGCGCCATGAAGCTACATCCATTGGTTTTTGAGCCCATCTACAAGGACAAGGTCTGGGGCGGTGATGCCGTGCGCGTCACATTGGGGCGTGGGGGGGCGTCTCTTCGTTGCGGAGAGTCCTGGGAGCTGGTGGATCTGGACATAACGGCGCCCAGCGGAGGCGGGGGGGAGGCCGCTCACTCTGTGGTGGCGCGTGGTCCGCTCAGAGGGCGTGCTCTGCGCGATCTCCTGGATGAAGATCAAGCCGCAATCTTGGGAGATCACCCCCGCACCGTCGCGGGGGGCTTTCCGTTGCTGATCAAATACCTTGATGCACGCCAGGATCTCTCCGTCCAAGTTCATCCAGATGCCGAGTTTGTCGCCCATCACCCCGGCGCGGCGCTGAAATCCGAGGCATGGTATATCCTCGACGCCGCTGAAGACGCCTGCATCTACCTGGGTTTGCGTCCCGGCGTGGACGCGGCGGCCCTGCGGCGCGGGATCGAGTCGGGGGCCCTGGTTGACTTCTTGACTCGCGTACAGGTGAAACCGGGTGAAATCTACTTTTTGCCCTCTGGTGCCCCTCACGCATTGGGCGCAGGTTGCCTTGTCGCTGAGATTCAGACCCCCAGCGATACCACATTTCGCCTTTATGACTGGGGGCGACACCCTCCACGCCCCTTACATATCGAAGAGGCCCTCGCCTGCGCCACTTTCGGGCCAATCGATCACGGAATTTTCGATCAATATGAGGCTCAAGCAGGCTTTGAACGCCAAGGACGGGTGTCCTGCCCTCATTTTGAGATTTCAACAATTAAAATCAATGATTTCATACCCTTACGACCAGGCCCAACAGCGCTGATGATCCTTGAAGGCGGTCTTGATGTGCGCTGGAGAGATCAATCCATGTGTTTTGGCCCCTATGATACGATTCTTTGTCCTGCTGGGCTTGGCGCCACCACGATCCATAGCCCCAATGCCCATGTTTTAGAGGTACGCTTCCCATTCAAGGGGGAGAAATGAGCCGATTTATCTTCCCCCACGCCGCGCTCTGTCTCGCCGCGCCACTTATGCTGCTCTCATGTCAAGATAAAGAATCGTCTGCGCCCGCTGAAGCGCAGGCAGATCGGATGGCTGCGTTGCATCAACCCAGCCCCTACAGCCGCCTGATCTTGGAGATCGACGCCGTCCCGGGCCTGACGCCCTCCAACGCGGTCCAAGCGCAGATCGGCGAGGCGCTGGCGGGGCTCTTGGACAAGCCCGATGGGATCAGCTTCGTGGAGGATGAGGCGCTGCCCGCCGTCGGCGCCGATCACGCCTGGACCGATGAGGCCCTCTTCGCGTTGGCCGAGGCCCATTACAACCTGGTGGCTGAGACCGGCGCGGTCAAGATCCACGTCATGGTGCTCGATGGTCACTCCGCGGAGGACAGCGCCGAGGGTCAGGTGCTGGGCTTGGCCTGGTCCAACACGCACCTCGTCCTCTTCGCCGATGTCCTGCGCGCCCAGTGCATGACGCCGGGCGGGATCGCGATCACGCCGCTGTGTGAGGAGGCCGAGCGGGCCGTGTGGCTGCATGAGCTGGGGCATATCGTCGGCCTGGTCAACCGAGGGGCGCCGCCGACCCGCGATCACGTCGATCCCGATCACGACGCCCACTGCGATAACCCCGACTGCGTGATGTATTGGGCCTATGAGCGCCAGGGGGTCTTTGAGCTGCTCAAGCAGCGGCGCGCTGGCGCGCCACCGACGACCTTTGATGAGGCCTGCCGCGCGGATCTGGCCGCCGCGCGCTGAGCGCCGCTGGCGCGCCCAGCGATGTTGACACTTCATTCTCCTTCTCGCCATAGTCCGGCGTCGCCATCCCTTGCCCCCAAATTCTGGAGCCTTAATGTCCGTTGATTTGCCCGAGTTTGACTTAGAATCTCAAAAAAGTGTGCCATTTGATGGCAAATTTCTTCGACCCAGCGCGCTCTCAACGGCGCCCAACCCTGAGATGCCATTATTGCACGCGGTGTGTACCCGCCGCACATCGCGAGCGTACGCGAAAGAGCGTGTCCCTAAGCACGTCTTTGAGTGGCTGATCAAGTACGCGATGCACGCGCCTACAGCGTGTAATGAACAGCAATGGAAGGTCGTTCATATTGATGATGCAGCCATCATCAAGGAGATCTATGAGCGCGGCGGCGCGGCTTTCTTAAAGAAAGTTCAGCATTGCTTTTTAGTCTGTTACAACCGTCAAAGCGATAACTTAGAGTGGGATGATCATATCCAGAGCGGCGCCGCGTTTATCACGACCTTTCAGCTCCTCGCTCATACCGTGGGTGTGGGTAGTTGTTGGGTTGGTCACCTGCCGAATAAGCGCGAGCTTCAGCGTATGCTCAAGATTCATCGCGCTTATGAGCCGATCGCGCTGGTCACTTATGGATATTATCGTTCTAAGGTAAATATGCTGCCGCGCAAGCACGACGTTGAGCGTGTTTTGATGGAAAATGAGTTTAGACAAGAGGGCTTAAACTTTAAAAAATCGATTAGACGCACCACTGTGCGCACTGTCGGTCGTTTTATCTATTACAAAATCCCACCCGCGTTAAGGAAGCGCATGAGGCATATGACTGTGCCCCATGAAAAGAAGTTTTATTATGAAACCTTCGATTGAAGCGAGCGCGCTCTTCAACCTAGAGGAGATCATCGCGCTGCTGGAGTCGCTCTATCCACGCTTAATGTCTGCGATTGATCGTGACCCAGACTCACCCACGTTTGGATCATGTGATCGTCAATTTTGGATGTATCGACTCCATGATTTTGATTCAAGCGTCGTTCAGCAGACCAGCGCGACGTTGGCGGCGATGGTCTTGCTCATGCGCGATCATCGCGCGTTGATGGGATCACGGTTCTCAGATGAGGACGTAACCACCTGGTCGAGCCTCGCATACGCGATCAATCGGCGTAATATTACGCTTTTGTCCAGCACGGGCTTCGCCGATGAGTATTATCCCGGCGAAAAGTCGTATCCCGGCACCGTTTTTATCGCTTACGCCACGCTTTGGTCCGCGCACGTCCTGGATCAAGCGGATATCCTGGCCTCTGATGGGCTGCGGCGAACCGCGCAGCAGCTCCTCAAGCGTCAACCCTCACAGGCGGCCAATCAAGATGTCGCCGCAGCGGCTTTTTTGGCGCTCTATGCCCAAGCACGCAGTTGGCGGCTCCCTGAGGCGCGCCGCGTCGTCGAGGGGCTCCTGCGCGGGCCGGATGGTCAGGGGCGCTTCTTGGAGTACGGCGGCGTTGATCTGGGCTACGCCACCGTCTCGCTGCATTACTTGGCGGCGATGACGCGCGATGGCGGCTTCAACGCCACCCCCGACATCGCCCGCCTCGCCGAGCGCGTCTCACGCTATGTCTCCCCTGATGGCGAGCTGGGCGGTGAGTACGCCTCGCGCAGCACCACCTACGCCCTGCCCTTGGGGTTGATCGTCGCCGCCAAGCATGATCCCGAGCTGGCGCGGCGCTTTGCGCCCCTAGACCCTCGGGCGATCTTCGCGCGGCTGGATGATCGCTACCTCCTCCATTACTGCTTGCCCTCCCTGGCGCGGGCGGCCTTGGAGCTGGCGGCGGGGCGCCCCGAGATCGCCCCGCCCCCCCCGCTGGCGTGGCAGATCCATGATGACAGCGCCCTGGGC
Source organism: Myxococcota bacterium (assembly GCA_018813065.1). Lineage (GTDB taxonomy): Bacteria > Myxococcota_A > Bradymonadia > UBA7976 > UBA1532 > JAHJCH01. The sequence goes on along the minus strand of JAHJCH010000280.1, from coordinate 23,819 downwards.
TTGATGGCGGTCACCGGCCCAGGCGTCGCCTGCTTTATCGGCGTGCATAAGGGCGGCGCGCTGCAAGTGGTCGATCAGCGCCGCTGCCGCCCAGATTGCGGCTATCGGCTCACGCGCGGGGGCCTCGTCTACGCCACCTGCGTGATCCAAGCCCCCTTGGCGCTGCGCATCGAGCCCCGCGAGGGCGGGCTGCGGGTGTACGTCGAGGCGCGATTTTGGCGCTATAAGAGCTTGGTGGCCTCGCCCCTCAAGACCGTGGCTTTGCGCCTGCTCAAGCCGCTGGGCGCTCAGCTCAACCAATACTTTAAGCGGCGCTTGATACAGCACCCCGCCGCGCTGCCTGGGGTGACGCTTATCCGCGAGCTGGACTTTGACTTCAAGGCGGCGCGCTTGACCCTGACCGATGAGATCATCGGCGCGCGCGACGATGACGCCCTGCGCGTCTCGCCGATCGCCTCGCTGCGCGTGGTCCCCAGCGCGCGCTTCTCCTGGCGTGGGGACGCCACCCAGGGCGCGCCGACGCGGCCCTGCGCGCCGCGACAAAGCCGCGTCTTTGAGCTTGACCCGCCCCCCTGATCCGCCCGGCCCCTCGATGCGCTGGACCAACCTCAAGAGAAGAACAATCGATCTGTATCGAAATTAAGAAAATGCATAAAAATCAAGAAGATAAGACGCATCTCGGCGGCGCGGGCCTCTCACACCTTGAGGGGCATGAGGTTCACCTCGCCCAGGCTCAGCGCGGTGACTTTCGCGCCCGCAACCTCTTTCGCTTGGTCTCGCAGCTGATGGTCCCCGGCTCGGCCCTCGACGTGGGCTGTGGATCGGGCGGGCTGGTCGGCTTCCTGGCGCGTCAAGAGCGAGAGGTCCTCGGGATCGACGTCAGCCAGCCCATCGTTGACGCCGCGCGCGCGTTCTTGCGCCGAGAGGGGCTCTCAGAGGGGCTCATTTGCAAAAACAGCACGTCAGAGCTGCGCCAAGCGGGCGCGCGCTATGACAACGTGATCTCCATGGACTGCCTTGAGCATGTGCCAGATGATCAAGCGCTCTTTGATGATCTCGTCGCGCTCGTTCGACCAGGTAAAAATTTAATCATTACTGTGCCCGCGATGCCCATTGTATTTGGACCTCGTGATCTCGCATTGGGTCATTTTAGGCGATACACCAAGGAGTCATTGTTAAAATTAGTTAATCCTGATCAATTAGAGCTTAAAGAGCTACGTTATTGGAATGGTCTTGGTGTGTTACCCACTTTATTGAGTTCAAAAGTTTTAAAACGGTCAATTGATGAGTCATTTCGCTTTGGAGAGCAAACATTATCGAGGAGGGCGCTAAATCGCGGGTTAAATGTTTGGTTTAGGCATGTTGAAAACCGGGTTCGTCTCCCTGCTGGCTTAACCTTGGTGATGAGCGCGACCCGCCGCGCCTCGTAAGGCCAGCGCGATCAGAGCGCCATAAAAGCGCCCTGATCACCCCTTGACATTCGCCACGGCGAGGGCTACTTTTCGCCCGTGCTGAAACCTGAGGTGACCGCCTCAAAAGGACTTTCATGGCGTCTGGTTATGCCGAGCCTGACCCTGGTCAGGCCCGCGCCAAGAGCCAATTTGGTTCGTCGAGCGGGGCGCACTCGCGCCCTCAAACAGACTAAGAGGGTGTCCGCGATCTGAACCCCGGCGCGCGTCCACCCTCACCCAACAGGAGGATGTGATGCCGTCTCATAACCTGGTCTTTAACGGTCTGAGCCCGCACCTCGCCAAGCGCCGCGCGCTGAACTTCTGGTACACCCACCGCGAGAGCCTGGGGCTCACCGTCTCCGAGTTCTTCCAGCATTGTCGCATCAGCCACGAAGGCGCGGTGACGCGGATCGTCTTCCACGCAGATCCCAAGTAACGCCCTGCGCTTCGCCAAAGAGATCGGCCTGTGGGCGCTCCTCGCCCCCGCCTGGGCCCACGCTGAGGCCCCTCAACATGAGTTCATCCCGCCCAGCCTCTTGGCTGAGATCAGCGCCCAGGTCCGCGCTGAGGCGCGATCAGCGCCGACGGGCTCCGCCACGGGTTCACCGCCGGGTTCGCCGCCGGGTTCGCCGCCGGGTTCGCCGACAAGCTCGCCCATGGACGCCCCCTCAACGCCGCCTCGGATCAACCGCCTCGATGAGGCTCAACCCGATATGGCCACGGATCAGAGCGACAGCCCGCGCTATGGGGTGATCTTTGAGCCCTCCATCGCCCCGCTGCGGCGGGACACGGCCTTTGGGGTGGTCTTGGCCGATGAGCGCCTGATCCTCAGCGGGGGGGAGGTGGCTGTGCCCGTCGGGCCGCCCCCGACAGCCACCGAAGAGCGTGGCCGCGCGCGCTTTCGGGCGCGCTTGACGCTGCGCTTTCAACGCCATCGTCCTCAGCCGCTGCCGTCCGTCAGCCCAGATATGCGCGTGCTCATCGCCGAGGCCGATCCCCCCACGCGGCTGCGCTTCACGCGGGATGGCGATGATAACTTCTCGGTCTACGCTGATCACACGGGGCTGATCACGCTGCGGCTGCTCGTGGACGCGGATCGCGCTTACTTTGAGCCGCCGTTGGCGGGCAACGTGGCCTTGTCGATCAACGCCGCGCACCCCGCCGCTCAGCTCCCCCCAGAGATCGCCGTCGCCGCCGTTGAGGTCCTCGATGCCCTCGAAGTGCGCCCCGATGATCCTTTTGATCGTGGCCTGGCGCGCTTGACGGCGTGGTTCGGCGCCTTTGAGGTGGCGCCCTCATCGGAGGCGGAGGTGGGGGCGCGCTATCGGGCCTTGGCCCTCAATCAGCGCGGGGTCTGCCGTCACCGCGCCTTCGCCTTCGCCTTGACCGCCCGCGCGGCGGGCGTGCCCACCCGCGTTGTCTATAACGAGGTACACGCCTTCGTCGAGGTCCTGGCCCCAGATCACCGCTGGCGGCGCGTCGATCTGGGCGGCGCGCCGCTCAACCTGGAGATCCACGGCGGTGAGGCGCCCTCTCCTGCCTCGCCCACCGCCTCACCCACGACCTCACCCACCGCCTCACCCACCGCCTCGCCCACCGCCTCGCCCACAGGGGGCGGCGCGGTCACGCTCCAGCCCGAGTCGGGGCCCTTCGGCGCCGCCGCTGAGGTGGAGATCCCCGCGCGCGGCCACCGCACGAGCGGGGAGCGCGCCCGCGCCGTGGTCGTCACGCTCGATCTCCCCAGCCTGGCGACGAGCGCGCTGCGCGGCGCTGCCCTCGACGCGCCGCTGACGGGCGTCGTCCGCGACGCCGACAGCCAAATCCCCCTCGAAGGGGTCCGCGTCCAGGTCTTCTTGATGGCCCCTGAGCTGCCGCCGCTGCCCTTGGGTGCATCTTCCTCGACAAACGCACAGGGCAGATACCACATTATGGCCAAGATACCCGCCTCAACCCCCCTCGGGCGCTATCAGATCATCGCCGTGACCGCCCCTCAGCCCGGCCATGACGCGGCGCGCTCCGATGCGAGGCCAGATGTGGATTGATCCGCACGCCCATTTGGATCGCTTGCTGCCCGAATCGTCCCCCTTATCAAGGCAAGGTCGTGCGTGGTTTGATGAGGCCATGCGCGTGGTTAAGGCCGCCCAGGGGATGGGCGTCAGCGGCTTTATCATCCCTGACGTGACCAGCCGATATCCCCGACGTCAGAGCAAAATCTGTAAGGCGACGCCCAACTGTTATCGCGCCGTGGGCCTCTACCCCGGCCACGCCGCCGAGGCTGAGCCCGGCCTAGAGGCCTGGCTGGAGCGGCAGGTGAAAGAATATTCAGTCAAGCCCATCGCCATCGGTGAGATCGGCTTGGATAAGCGCTGGGATTTAGGGCCTCAGCGGCCCGTATTTCGCCGTCAACTCGACCTGGCCCGCGCGCTGGACCTGCCCGTGATCCTCCACGTCGTGCGCGCCCACGCGGAGGTGATGGCGATCTTTAAGCAAGACGGCCCTCCACGCCGTGGCGTGGTCCACGCCTTCTCCGGGAGCGTCGATGAGGCCGCTTATTACGCCAAGATCGGCCTCTACCTCAGCCTCTCCGGCGCGGTGACCTATCCGCAGGCCCGCAAGCTGCGCCGCGCCGCCGTGGCGATCCCCGCCGATCGCCTGATGATCGAGACGGATAGCCCCGATCAGCCCCCAGCGTGGCTGCCAGATCAGCCCAACTCGCCCAGCGCGCTGGTCTGGATCGCGGCGGCGGTGGCCACCCTGCGCGCGGAGCAGACCCGCGCGGTCTTGGATCGCAGCACCGCGCATATCAAGGCGCTCTTTGAGCTGCCACAGGAGATGAGATGAGATCCCTCAGCCGCGTACGCCGCTTAGTGGGTGATGATGGCCTCCGCCGCCTTCAAGGCGCGCGGGTGGTGATCTTCGGCGTGGGGGGGGTCGGTGGCTTCGCCGCAGAGGCCCTGGCCCGCGCGGGGATCGGGCGCCTCAGCTTGGTGGACTTCGATGTGGTCTGCCCCACCAATATCAACCGACAGCTGCCCGCCCTGTACTCGACCGTGGGGCGCGCCAAGGTGGCGGTGCTCGCCGAGCGCTTCCACGACATCAACCCCACGATGCTCGTCGAGCCGCACGCCGCGCGCTACACGCTCACCGAGGGGCCGAGCCTGCTTGAAGGCGAGGTGGATTATGTCATCGACGCCATCGACAGCGTGGCCGAGAAGTGTCACCTCATCGCCACCTGTAAGGCGCTGGGCTTGCCCCTGGTGTCCTCAATGGGGGCCGGCGGGCGCCTTGATCCGACGCGAGTGCGGGTGACGGATCTCACTCAAACCCATGATGATCGCCTCGGGGCGGTGCTGCGTAGGCGGCTGCGGCGAGATCATGGCTTCCCTGGTAACCGGCGCTGGCATATCCCGGCGGTCTTCAGCGATGAGCGGGCGCAGCTGCCCGATCCGGTGGTCTTGGCGGAGGAGGGCGGCGAGGCTGTGCGGGGCACCTTCGCCACGGTGACGGGCGCCTTTGGCTTGGCCGCCGCCTCGGTGGTCCTGCGTGGGCTCCTCAACGCGACTTGAGCACGCCTTCGATGATCTTGACGCCAAGCTGCATCAGCCGGCTGAGGTTGAGGCGCTGCGTGGGGCTGAGCGCCTCAACCGGCTCCACGCTGGCATGGGCGAGGCTCTTTGGCATGGCTTGGGTGAAGAGGTAGTCATACAGCGCCTGGTGCTTGGCTTGGGCTTGGCGCAGCAGCTCAAGCTCCGCGCGGCCCTCTAAGCTCCGCGTGATGTCCCCAAACAGGGTCCAAGCGTTGAGCAGCGCCGGGTGGTCCATCGTGGCGTCAAGGCGCCGCGCCCAACGCTGGCTGATCTCGAGATCGATCAGGATGGGGTCTTCAACATCGAACTCGATTTCTTCCTCTTCCGCAAATTCAAGGAGCGCATCTAAGCTGTCAAATACCTTTAAATGATCATCTTCTACGAGATAGAGGTCACTCATCTCGTCGTGGTTGCCTTGAAGTATTAAGTAGTAGCTGTTTTCTTGTGTTTTTATCTCAATAGGATAAAGCTCGAACCCATTCTCATTCAAGGCAGGCTCCTTTCATTTTCATCTGCGCGATATTATCGATTTAATATCGATTTTTCAAGTAAAAATGATATCAAAATCGCGAACGGAATGTTCCAGTATCATTTCAATGTCTTTATTCAAGTCTATGTTATTTATGATGGTCTTTATCTCAACCTGTTTTATCGCGATGGCCTGCTCGTCCAGGCTCCTTGTCTTTAATATAACTATATGATGAGGCTCATTTTTTAAGAGGTTTTGATCAAGCGACTTTATCAGCGCTCGGGCGCGATCATCTGATGGTAAAATCCAGTTTTTCTCCTCTCCAATGGGACTAACGAGCGATTTAAGGGATTCAATATATGAGATGTCAATAGGTATGATTACATAAAATTTAACATCTTGTTCGATGTCCCACGCCGTGAGCGCCAGGCGGTACCAGGCTTGGTCGTGTTGGCTTTTGGCAATTCCATGTACAATGCCGTCATACCAATCAAAGATGATCCATTGATCAAAGTTAATCTGATCAAAATTATTAATAGGAAACCGCATGGCGTTTGTCTCAAATTTGAGCGCAGGTGAGATCATTTCGGATGGAAAATTCGGTTAAAGAGCGCGGCGGCGTCTTCATCGACGGGCTTGGGCAGGTGAACCGTGTGGTGCTTGGGATCAGCGCCGGTCTGCTCGACCTTAAAGGCCTCGCTGACCTGGCGGTAGGGCGCTGAGCGGTGCGGGCTGCGCGGCGACTCGGGGCGGTGGCTGAGGCGCACTGAGACGCCGTGAGGGAAGCCGTGGGCCTCCGCCTCGGCGGCCTTCGTCGCCAGCTTCTCTACCGACTCCGGCCCCGCCCCAAGGCGCTTGAGGTGACCTTTGTTTAGCCCATCACTCTCAGCCAACGGCTCCGTGCCCACCGCGTGGCGCGGCTCGACGTTGTTGGTGGCTTCATCGCCCCCCGATCCTTTGGGGTTATGGGAGAGGCCCAGCGGATCGACCCGGCTGACGGGGTCGTTGCCCGCGTAGGTGAAGGCGTTAAAGCCGCCACTGATCCCCAGCGGATCGGGCGTGAGGTAGCGCCCCCACTCCGGGGCGTACCAGCGGAAGCGGTTGAGGTAGAGGCCCGTCGTGGGATCGGCCCACATGCCCTGGAGCCGCAGCCGCACGTCCAGGCCGCGATCGCGGATCTTGGCCTCGCCGTAGGGGCTGTACTCGGCGAGGAAGCGGGCACGCCCCGCCTCATCGCTGGCGGCGATGATCGCCCCTCGCGCGTCGGCGTGGAGCGCGTAGAGCGCGCCGCCCGTCAGCTCCTCGACGTGGACCGCCCAGGGCGTGAAGTCCTCGATGCTGAGGTAGATGTAGGTCAGCGCCGTGCCGTCAGGGCGGATCTCCCCCGCCAGCCGGTTCTCCAGCCAAAGGAAGCGCCACCGCGTGACCGGGCCAAGCACCGGGTCCTCCACGCGGTCGGTGAGCCTGGAGAGCCCGTCGTAGGTGTAGCGGATCACGTCGCCGTTGGGCTGCTCGACCTCGATGAGCCGATCAAGATCGTCCCAGCGCAGGCGCTGCGGCCCCTGGGCGCTGTGGCGCAGGGTCACCCGGCCTTGGGCGTCATGCTCGACCCGCCCATAGGCGTCGCGGGTGAGCCGCTGGCCGTCGCTGAAGATCGCCGCGTCGATCAGCCGGTTGTTGGCCGCGTCATATTGATCGCGCAGCCGCCCGTCCTCGTCGCGCTGGTAGGCGTGGTGCCACAGCGCGCGCTCGCCGTCGGCCAGCCCCTCCTCGATCACCAGGCCGTCGGCGTCGCGGAGGCAGCCGTAGTAGAGCCCCGCCCGGCCCCGCGCGTCGTGGAGCCGCCAGCCCTCGCCCACCGGCGCCCGCAGCGCCCCCTCAGGGGAGATCAGCGCGCCCGCCTGCCGCCGCCATTGGCCCGTCGGGCCTTGGATCGCCACGATCTCGCCGCGCGGATCGTGCTTGATCTGGAGTTGGAGCGCGCCGCGCTGGACGCTGATGAGCTGGTCATGGCCAAAGCGCTGCTTGATCAGCCCATGAGGGCCATATTCGGCGGTCACACGGCCCAGGGCGTCGCGGATCATGACCGCGCGGCGCTCACCCATGGCCGGCTCGCCCTCACGCTGGCGCGTCGCGCCGCCCTCCGGGTGCTCGATGGCCTCGGTGATCCGCCCCAACGGGTCGCGCTTGTAGAGAATCTGGCCGCCCCGCTTGAGCGAGATCGTCGTCGGACGCCCCGCCGCGTCATTTTTAAAGCGACGCCCCCCGCCATCGTCGGTGTGGACCGCGATGAGGTGCCCCGCGCGGTCACGTTCATAGCGCGTCACCGCACCAAGCGGCCCCCGTTGGCGGATCAGCCGGTCATGGCCGTCGTAGTCATAGCGCCAACCCCGCCCTTCGGCGTCGAGGTGGGCGCTGTAGTGTTGGTTGAGCCCTCGCGTGGTCTTGATCTGCCGCCCCTCGGGGGTGATCCGCGCCACGATGCGATCCATGTCGTCCACTTCGCGCCGCCAAGTACGCCCACGCGGGTCCGTGTAGGCGGCGATCTCCCCCTTGGGCGTGTAGCGCCACTGGTGCGCGCCCCCCGGCCCCTCCAGCCCCTTGATCCGCCACGCAGGATCGTAGGTGTAGCGGGTGATGGCCTCGTCCACCTCGCGCGCCATCAGCCGCTTCAGCGCGTCATAGCGGAGGATCTCGCGGCGCTCGTCGTGGATCTCCTCGACGAGCAGCCCGCCTTCGTAGCGGTAGCGGTGCTCCGCGCCGTCTGGATCGAGCCGGGCGATCAGCTGGCCCTGGGCGTTGAAGCGCTGGCGCGTCTCGCGGCCATCAGGGTGCTTGACGCGGATGGCGTTGCCGCGCCCGTCGCGGGTGTAGCGCGTGGTGGCGCCGCAGGGATCGACGGCCTCGATGATGTCGCCTCGGTGATCCCGTCGCCAGGTGTAGACCGCGCCGCCCGGGCGCTGCTCCTTGATCAGCCGCCCCGCCTCGTCGCGCTCGTAGGTGATGGCGTTGCCCTCGCCGTCCGTCTCCTTGACCAGCCAGCCATGATCGTCATACGCCCGCTCGCTGACGCCACCGTTGGCGTCGATCAGCTGGACCCGGCGGCCCGCCTTGTCGTGGACGTAGACGCGCGATTGGCCATCCCAGAGCTTGACGCGCGTGCTCTTGGCCGCCGGGCGGTAGTCCAGCTCCACCCAGGCGTGGAGATCCTCGCCGTAGGTACACGTCACCCGGTTGAGGGCGTCGTAGTGGAAGCGCCAGAGGTAGCCGCCCTCCTCACGCTCGGTGATGATCCGATCCGCCTCGTCATAGCTGAAGGCGCGGACGTGGCCGCTCATGCCCTCGGACTCGATGAGCCGCCCCACGGCGTCATAGCGGTAGCGCCGCAGGACCTGGACCTCACGCTCGCCGTCCATAAGGCTGAGGGTCGTCAGCAGCCCCCGCCCTTCGTAGCGCAGCTTGATCCGCCGCCCCAGGGTGTCGGTCAGGCCGCTGGGGTGACGCGCGTCGTCGCCGTCGTAGTGGAGCACGATGGCGTTGTCGTGGCGGTCGAAGTAGCGCTGGAGGCGGGCCTCGGCGTGATCCTCGGTGGGCTGCTCAAAGCGCCAAGTCACGCCGTGGCGATCTCGCAGATCCCAGAGGCGCTCGTCGGCGCGGCAGAACTCCAGGCGGTCCTTGGGCAGCTCATGCCAGGCGCCCAGCGCCTCAAGCCAGGGCAGCCGCTGCATCCGCAGCTCGTCGTCGTGCAGCAGCCAGTAGGCCTTGGCCTTGCGCCCCTCGCCGTCGAGGTGCAGGGTCATGTAGGGCTCGATGTTGAGCCGCCAGCCCAGGCCACAGACGCCGCCCCATCGCTCCAGCAAGGCCATCGAGTTGTGGTTGCGCTCGATCCGCAGCGGGAGGAGGCCAGGCAGCTCCAGATCGAGCTGCTTGTCAAAGAGGACGCCCGTGACCGGATCAACAGGGTGGCCCTCGGCGTCGCAGTCCGCTTGGCGCACGCGCGGCACGCTGAGGCCCAGCTCGAAGTCCAGCTCAAAGCGGTTGTTGTTGAACTTGGGGGTGACCCCCGCCTCGATCCGCACCGGCAGCTTCTCAGAGAGCTTGTCGGCGGCCTTGCCCACCCCCATGCTCACCGCGCCGACGACCGCTTGGGTCACCATCTGCTCCAGGATCGAGCTCATGTCGATGCCCACCTGCACCGGGGCGATGGAGATCGCCGCGGCGTTGGGCACGATGGGCACGTCAGAGCAGCTGTTGGCGAAGGGCATGGTGCCCATGCTCATCGGCGCGTCCTCGGCCAGCACGTTGTGGGCGCCGATGGACATGGAGCCGTTGGCCACGGGGTAGGGCATCAGCTGCATGAGGATGCCGATGAAGGCGCCGTAGTTCTGGAACTCGGGGAAGGCGCGCGTAAAGTAGCGCTCGGCGGCCTCGATGCCCTCATCGACGGCCAGGCCCGCCAGCTTCTCCACCCCCTTGGTGACCAGCGCCTCGCGATCCGCCTTGGCCATGTTGGGGCGCACCAAGGCCAACACTTGCTCGCCTGCGGACATCACCGAGGGCAGCGTGGCGGCGGTGATGGCTTGGGTGAGCAGCCCACGGAAGGTGATGGGGATCGGCGCCCAGGGCGCGGGGGTGACGGGCATATGCACGCCCACCGCCGCTGAGCCGATACACGCCAGCGGCGCGCCCGCCACCAAGACCGTGGGCTTGGTGTCAACGATGATGGGGTTGGTGAACATATGCGGCATGTAGGGGAAGGGCGCCCCCCCCGTCGCTGGCGTGGGCGCGGCGTTGTGGAAGTCCGCGCCCACGATCAAGTCCAGGCTGCGCGTCACCGAGAACGTGCTCATCCCCGGGTTGAGCATGACCAGGCCGCCCACCAGCTCCAGCAGCTCCATGGGATCGGATGACTGGCCTTTGTCTTTATCTTTGCCCAGCAGCATCGTGCCGGCTTTGATGGCGACCTTGGCGGCCTGGAGGGCGATGGGGCCGCCCGCGTTCATGGCCGTGGCGCCCCGCGAGGTGAGGCTCAGCTCACCGCAGTTGAGGTTCAGCGGCCCTGACGGCCCCCCCTGCTCGGTGCGGAAGCTCTTGGCCTTGACCGTAGACTTGCCCGTGACCGTGCGCGTGACCGGCGCGTTGTACTCCATCTCCACGCCGCCGCTCAGCTCGGCGCTGGCGCTGCCGAAGCTGACGCCCGTCCCACCGCTGACCTGGCTGTAGACGGCGCAGGAGACGTTGAGGTTGGGCGTGGTGATGCTCAGCGTCTCGCCCGCCGACTGCGTCAAGCTCGGGGCGGTGTAGCTGCGCGAGCCCTTGACCTCCACGCTGTTGCCGCCGCCCGCCTGGATCGTGGTGTCCTTGGTGCTGTGGATGAGCAGATCCACGCACTCCATCTTGACCGCGCCCGCAGGCGCGCGGAGGTTGATCGTGCCGCTGTCAGCCGTGAGCCGGATGTGCTGGCCTGGCACGTCCAGCTCGGTGTGGAGCTTGGCCTTGCTGTCGTGGATCTGGATGGACCCGCCGCCGCTGTTGTCGTTGAAGACCAGCTGGTGGCCGCTGCGAGACTGGAAGAACTTGTCGTCGTTCTTGCCATCGGGGTTGCCCGGGCCCGGCGGCGCGTCCTGGCCGTTCCAGAGGCTGCCGATGATGAAGGGCTGGTGGAGGTCGCCGCGCTCAAAGAGCACGAGGACCTCATCGCCCAGCTCAGGCCGGATAAAGTTCCCCCGGCTCTTGCCCGCTTGGGTGGCGCTGACGCGGCACCAAAAAGACTCTTGCGTGTCATCCAGCCAAGGGAACCGCACCTTGACGCGCCCCTGCTGCTCGGGGTCGTTGAGGTTGGTGACGAGCCCGACGGCTGCTCCAGGAAAACGGCTGCTGTTCATGGCAAGGTAAGTTAGCCGATTTGCGAGTGGATCGCTCCCCTTGTTTGACAGGTGTATTGGAAAGCATCACGGCCCCCACGCGCGGCGACGTGGCCCCCTTAACGGTCAGCGCGTGAGGCGCAGCTGCTCGCTGTAGAGCCGCGCCCACAAGGCGGCGGCGCGGGCGCGGATCTCCGCTGGCGTCAGCGCCATCAAGCCCAGGTGAGCCTCGGCTAAGGCCACCTCGCCCTCAGGCAGCGCCTCGGCGTCCAGGACCTCGGGCCGCCACAGCCCATGGAGGATCAGCCGCCCGACCCGCGACAGCCCCCCCCCAGCGGCGGCCCGCAAGGTCAAGATCAAGCTCAAGCGCGGATCGGCCTCCTCTGAGACCAGCTCGGCGGTGTAGGCCGACAGCTCACGGTTGAGCCGCCCCAGGCTTTGGGCGCTGAGATCACGGTTGAGCCGCCGAAAGACCCCGCTGATGGGCAAGCCCGGCCCGTCGATCTGGTGTTGCAGCTCATGGCGTGAGACGGCCGCGTCGAGGCCCTTGAGGGCGCCGTCGTCGATGAGCTTGATCAGCCACTGACCACACTCAAAGTTGCCCTCGATGGGCGACTCCAGGCAGCGGGCGGGCGTCTGGGCGGCCAGCGCCTTGAGCGCCTCCTCGAAGGCGTCGATCTCGGCGCGCTGGACCACGGCGAAGGGCTGGGCGTCGCGGGAGAAGCCCAAGAGCGCGCCGCTGCCACCCCCTCGATCCAGCCGCGCGACGTGCAGCGCGGCGAAGGCGCGGCCCTCGACCTCCACGGCGTCCACCCGCTCCACCGCGTAGACCTTGAGTTGGAAGAGGCGACGCATCCCCTCGCCGCGCTTGAAGAAGTAGACCGTCGGATCGAGGTAGTAGGGCAGGCTGGCGGCTTGCGCGGCGTCGTTGACGCCTTGGATCGCCCGCGTCCAGCGCCGCCCGGCCACGCCCGCGTCCATGGAGTCGCGGCTCAGGGCGCGGATCGCCGCGCTGAGCCCCTCATCCAGCGCCTCGGCGCGCGCCATGAGGGTCGCCTCGGCCGCCTTGAGCGCCACATAGGCCTGCGCGGTCCCCGCCATCTCGCCTTGCACCCAGCGCATTCGGGCGCGATTCCAAGTGGGCAAGGCCCCCATGTAGAGCGCATCGGTGGCCTCATCTCGGGGTTTGAGCTGCCAATCCACCCCCTTGGGCGGCGGCGTGGACAAGCGCGCTTGGATCGCGATGATGATCAGCAGCGCACCCGCAGCCCCCAAGGTCGTTTTGAGCTGAGGGCGGCGCGCCGCCAGCGTCGCCAGCGTCGAGGCGATCAGCGCCACCGCCGAGGCCAGCACGCAGGCCATGCCCAGGCTCGTAAAAACCGCCCATGCGCCTTGACCCGTCAGCAAGCCGCGCAGGGTCCAAAGGCCCCAAAAGAGAGGCAAACCAAAGGTCGCCGCCAGGCTGAAGATCGGCATCTCGTCACGGGCCGGTTTAAAGACGTAAAGCAGCCCGAAGAGGGCGATGACGGCCGGCCAATAGAGCGCGATGGCGAAGGTGAAGGTGCTGAAGTAGGCGACGCCCGTCGTCCAGCTGAGCTGGAAGACGAGGAAGTGGTAGATCTGCGCGCCGAGGGCCTCACCGCCGCGTGGAATCAGATAAAAAGCCGCCGCCGCGGGGAGCGCCAAGAGCAGTAAAAGCCGCCCCCATCTCAGAGACCAGCCTCGATCTGGATCTGCGGTGAGGCTGGCCCCCGCAGCGGGCAGGGCCAAGGCCAAGAGCGCGAAGCCGGGGCTAAGATTGAGCCCCTCAGGCAGCGGCAACGCCGACCATCCCCCCGCTTCGACGCCCAAACCCATGATCGCCGCCCCGCCCAGCAGCGTCGCCGCGATGATCAGGCCCAGGTTGGCCTCATATCGCGTCCATCGCCCCGCCAAGGAGGCGATGATCCCCATCAAAAACGGCGTCAATGTGGCGAGGATCGCCGCAGGGGGCAGCTCCCCGAAGAGATCCCAGATGAGCTGGGGCTGATCGTCGATGATCTCGTAGGGGATCAGGCTCAAGAGCGCGACGCCCAGCCCCGCCCAGAGGCTGCGGCTGCGCAGGCGCAGGCCGTGCGGCTCAAAATCATCAAGCGTGGCCGCCTCGCCCTCGGGCTGGGGCTCATGGACGGCGTCTGGTGTGTACTTCATGGCGGCACCGGCAGGGAGACGAGGGTAGAGGTCAGGCGGCGGGTGAAGGTTGGATCGCGATCGATCAGCTCAAAGTAGACACGCCCCCCCATTAAATAGGGGTGCTGCGCCTTGAGATCATCGTCGGTGAGCACGATCGGCGCCTCATCGTTGAGGTTGAGGTAGCCCACCTGATCTGAGCGGCCCTGGTGGACGGTAAAGACCACCGCGTCCCCCGCGATGTGGGGCGTCTTGAGCCGCCGATCGGCAGGGAGACGCCGCGCCGCGCCGTCGGCGAGGTCCAACACTGTCAGGCCATCGCCCGCCTCATCACGGGTCGTCAAGGCCACGCGGGCGCCATCGCAGCTGATCCAGCCCCAGACCCCACCCTCGGCGCTGACGGCCCACAGCTTGGGCGCCTCGCCCGCCGCCCAGACCCACAGCCCGCCGCTGGGCGCGCGCTCCGCGTCGGCCTGCTCGGGCAGCGCGCGCGTGGGCTCCAAGAATAAGAGCCGCGCGTCATCCCACCACTCAAAGCCCTCCACCGCGCCCGCCGGGCGGCGGGCCAGCTCCTCGCCTGTCGCCGCCCAGATCACGAGGTCAGGATCGCAACGACGGCAGCGGCGCTCCAGCGCGGCGACCTTGGCGGCGCTGGGGGAGGGCTTGGCCCACTCAAAGTAGGCGGCCTCATCGCGGCGGATCTCGCGGCGCGCGCCGCCTTGGATAAGGGTGAGCGCGCGGGCGTAGCCGTAGAGATCCTCGGTGAGCGCCAGGGCGTCGGCCTCGCGGGCGGGGCTGGGCCAGCCGAGGAGGTTGTAGCCCGACCAGGCCACGGCGCGCCCGCCATCGGCCTTGAGCCAGCCCGCCGCCTCTCGATCGTCTTCATAGCGCAGCGCGTCGCCCTCCACCGGCACCTTGATCCTGATCCCCGCCGCCTTAAAGAGCAGGCCGCCGACGCCGATCCCGCTCAGCCCGTCGTGCTCATCGCCAATCCCGTGGATTTGGAGCTTGGGGATGCGTCGGCGCCAGCGCTCGGCGCGCGCGGTGAACGCCTCCGCGCGGACACGCAGGGCCGTCGCCTTGAGATCCATAAAAGCGCGCGCGCCCTTGAGCTGCTTGTAGACCTCAGGATCACCCTCGACGGCGGCGCTGAGCGCCGGATCATGCGTGAGGTAGGGGACGATCACCGCCAAGGCGTCCACCGCCGCCGCGTCCGCCGCCAGGGAGGCCGCCCGTGCGGCGGCCTTGGCGCCCACCCAGCCGCTGATCTCGCCCTCCTCCGCCGCCCGATCATGCCCCTGGACTCGGATGCGTCCGATGTAGTGGGTCTGGCTATAGCCCTCGCCGATCTCAAGGGCCTCTTGGCTCAGCTTGATCTCGCCGGTGATGAAGAAGCGCGCGCCCAGCCGCCGCGCGGCGGCCTCGGGGGCGAGCCCCGACTCGAAGATCGCCAAGGCGCCAGGCGCGCCGGGCAGGATCGGCTCAAAGCCCAGCGCCTTGAGCCCGGCGTTGATCTCATCGGTGAGGATCGCGGCGGGCTTTGAGCCCCCCAGCCACGCCCCCTCCATCTCCACGAGGACCAGGGCCTTGAGCGGCGAGATGGGGTGGGCGAGGCCCCAGGCGAAGTAGCCCAGGCCGCCGAGGAGGGCGAGGAGGAGGAGGAGCCCCGGCCAGCGCGGGCGTCGCTGGATCGCGGCGAGGTCTTCAAGCTCATCAAAGCGGCTCATCATCGCCCCTTGTGGTTGCGCGTCCCTCAGGGATCAGGCGGGCCTGCCGCGTTGTAAAGCGGAAAAGGCGCCCGCCTCGACCTTGTGGCGTGCTTCGCCCCCGTGTTGAGATTGGAGCGGCGTCAAGCGCGGCGTGTTAGGTTGTCCTTATCCACCCAGGAGTCACCATGAAGGCAAGCCACTACGCCCCCTCGGGGGGCTTCTCCATCGCCGCGCTCTTGACGATCCCCATCATCGTCTTGCCCACCGCCGCGCTCCTCGCCGCCCTCTACGCCTACCTCTCTGTCTACAACCCATTTATCTATGTCACCGCGCTGGGCACGATGGCCTTCGGCGCGGGCGTGGGCCTGTCGATGAACCTGGCGGCGCGCTGGGGCAAGATCCGCGCGCCGAAGCTGGTGGGCCTGGCGCTCCTCCTCGCCGGCGCCGCCTCGCTCTACTTGACCTGGGTCGTCTGGGTACACGCCTTCCTGGGCCGGGGCGATCTCGATGTGTGGATCTGGGGGCCTGCTGAGCTGTGGGGCGTGATCCAGCTGGTCGCGCAGCAAGGCGCCTGGAGCCTCAGCAGCTACACGCCGACGGGGATCGTCCTCTACATCTTTTGGGGCGCCGAGGCCCTCTTGCTCATCGGCTTTATCTTCATCGTCGGGCTTAACCAGGTCTACGCGCCCTTCTGCGAGCGCTGCGCGGCGTGGATGACCGAGCTGGATAGCCAGGCGTGGGCGGGGACCTCCGATGAGCCCGCGCTCATCGCCCGGATCAAGGCGGGGGCGCTGGAGGCCGTCGAGGACAGCGACGGCGAGGGCGCCCCGCTGGCCTTGACGCTGCACCACTGCCCGCGCTGTCAGCGCGTGGGCACGCTGAGCCTCAAGGCCGTCACCGTCACGGTCAACGATAAGGGCAAGGAGGAGACGAGCACCCGCGACCTCATCGAGCACCTGATGTTGGATGAAGACGGCCTGCGCCGCGCTCGCGCGCTGCGCGCGTCAGAGGTCGAGTAGCAAGCATCTAAGTGTATGAAAATAATAAACTATACCGATCTCAATTCGAGGGAGGGCGTCCCCTCGGGAGCGATTTGCAGGAAGCCGCCTACGAGACCCTCGTCTTCCAGTGAATGAAGCCCTCCACAGTGCCCTGGTCTCGATCTGGTGCGCTGTCAAATTCTCAAATTCTCAAACGGCGCGCGGCGCGCTACACTCCCCGCCCATGTGGTTCGCGATCAACATCCTGCACCAGCCTGACGTCTAGGCGCACGCCTGATCCCGACGCCGCGGATCGCCATCACCACATCACCCCCTAAGCCGTGACCTCAACCCCGACGACAGGAGAGGAGCCTCCATGAGCCTCGCCCTCTTTGAAGCGAAGAAGCCCCCCGTTGATCCCAGCACGCTCAAGCATCGCGATCTCCTCAGCGGTGACTTTTGGCGCCAGATCCCTCGCTACGCGGACGTGGATGAGGCGACCTTCTTGGATCATCGCTGGCAAGCCAAGAACACCATCACCAACACCAAGAAGCTCCTTGAGGCGCTGCAAGGGCTGGTCAATGAGGCCTTCTTAGAGGACGTGTCTGCGGGCTTTAAGAAGGCCCCGATGCAGGTGCGGATCAGCCCGTATCTGATGAGCCTTATCGACTGGAGCGCCCCTGAGACAGACCCGCTGCGCATCCAGTTCTTGCCTATGGCCTCTCGCTTTCTGCCCGATCATCCCAAGCTGGGTCTTGACTCCCTGGGTGAGCAAGCCGACGCGCCCACGCCCGGCTTAACGCATCGCTACATTGACAAAGCCCTCTTCTTAGTGATCGACACCTGTCCGGTCTATTGTCGCTTCTGCACGCGCTCCTACGCGGTGGGCAGTGACACTGAGAGCGTCGATAAGGTCAGCTTAAAACCCACGCCTGATCGCTGGGAGCGCGCCTTGGCCTATATCGCCTCGCGCCCAGAGCTGGAGGATATCGTCATCAGCGGCGGCGATGTCTATCAGATGCGCGCCGACTGGCTGAGCCAGCTGGGGCATCGCTTATTGGACATCGATCACATCCGCCGTATCCGCTTCGCCACCAAAGGCTTGGCGGTGATGCCTCAGAAGATCTTGACCGATGATGAGTGGTTTAAGGCCATCGTCGGGGTCAATGATCGCGCCCGCGCCGAAGGCAAGGATGTGGCCCTCCACACGCACTTTAACACCGCGCGGGAGATCACCGAGCACTCGCAGCGCGCCCTTAATCGTCTGCACGGAGCAGGCTTGGTTGTGCGCAATCAATCAGTGCTTCTGCGTGGCGTAAATGATACTTTTGAGAAGATGGGGCTTTTAGTAAAGCGTCTGAGCTATATCAACGCGCATCCCTATTACGTTTACATTCATGATCTGGTGCAGGGCGGCGAGGAGATGCGCACCACTTTGCAGACGGCCATCGATCTGGAGAAGCAGGTGCGAGGCATCACGGCGGGCTTTAACACGCCGACCTTTGTCGTCGATGCCCCCGGCGGCGGCGGTAAACGCGACGCTCATAGCTTCGAGGCCTATGATCGCGCCTCGGGCATCTCCCGCTTCACGGCCCCCTCGGTTAAGGCCGGGCAGTCCTTCTTCTACTTCGATCCCATCGATCTCCTCAGCGAGGACGCCCAAGCGCGCTGGCGTGATCCCACAGAGGTCAAGCGGATGATGGCCTCGATCGAGGGCTGATTTTTAGGCGAAGATGGTCGTGTCGCCGAGGCCCACGCGGAGCACCTCGACGGGGTCGGTGGTGAGATCGACGATGCTGGAGAAGTCGCCCGGGACATCACCGGCGTCCAGCACGACGGCGATCCCATGGCCGAAGCTGGCGTCCACAGACCAGGGGTCGTTGAGCATAAAGCCCGTCTCTGGATCAATGGCGGAGGTGACGATCAGCGGCTTGCCCACCGCCTCGATCAGCGCCTGGAGCATCCCCAGCGCGGGGACACGCACGCCGATGCGCTTGCGCTTGTCACCGATAAAGCGCGGGAGGTTGCGGTTGGCCTCCAAGATAAAGGTGTAAGGCCCCGGGAGGTGGCGGCGGATCAGCCGAAAGGCTTGATCTTCAACGAGCGCGTACTCGCTGACGTGCTTGAGATCCCGAAAGATGAGCGAGAAGCGCTTCTGATCATCGAGGCGCCGCAGCGCGCGCAGCTGCTTGACCGCCGCCTTGTTGTCCGGCAGGCAAGCCAAGGCATAGGTGGTGTCCGTCGGGGTGGCGATCACCGCGCCTTCGTTGAGCCAAGTGACGACGCGGTTGATCCGGTGGGGCGAAGGATGGTTCGCGTCGAGCTGGAGGATCACGCCTGGCCCTCACCCTTGGGGCGCGGGGCCTCCTCGATGGTCCCCGGCAGCTTGATCTCAGGGTCTTTAAACCGCCGACGGTAGAGCAGCGCCGTGCGGCCGATGATCTGCGCGACGTGGCTGCCGGTGGCCTGGGCCAAGGCCCCTGGGGCCTCCTTGCGCGCCACGGGGGCCTCCCCGCCGATGGAGATCTTGATCAGCTCGTGCTGGAGGAGCGCGGCGATGGTGGCGTCGATGACGCCTTGGGTGATGCCGTGTTGCCCGATCTGGACGGTCGGCTTGATCCCGTGGCCGAGGCCGCGCAGCGCGCGGCGTTGGGCGCCGGTGAGGGAGAGCGGGTTGAGGGTGATCATGGTGCGCCGCTTATCAGGTTCTTCGTTCAGGGCGCGGATGATGACGAGCGCGGCGGCGTTGGGCAAGCCCTACGGCGCTTTTCCCTTAGACCCGCACCCACAGCGCGGCGCCGCCAGCGTGGCCTTCGAGCCCCAGCCGCAGCGCGCCGCCCTCCTCGAAGGCCACCGCCTCAAGGGGGCGCGGCAGGGAGAGGGTGTGCTCCTCCTCCAAGCAGCCCTTGATCATGCCCCCCAGGATGTTGGCGATCTCGCCGAGGACGTCGGCGAGGAGCGCCTCGGGCACCTCCGCGGCGTCTCGCAGGATGCGCCTGGCGGCCTCCTCGACGACGACGCGCTCCCCCCACAGCTGGAGGACGCCCGCGCGCGGGCCGTTGATCTCGATCTGGCTGCCGACGGGCTGATCCAAGGAGCGCGCGGCGGCGAACTCCAGATCCACCCCGAAGGCCTGCCAGGCCTCTTGGGTCATGGCGAGGAGATCGGCTTCGCTGAGCCCCCAGCGCGCTTCTACTTGAGTCGATAACACAGCGTCCTCCCGATGCGGACGGTCTCAAAGGCGGCGTCGAGGCCCAGGATCGTCTCCGCGCCCCCCAGGAAGAGGTAGCCGCCGGGCCTCAGCGCTTGACGGATGTTGGTCAAGACGCGCCGCTTGTTGTCCTCCTTGAAGTAAATCAGCACGTTACGCAGGAAGATAATGTCCATCTTCTGCGCGACGCGGACAGTCAGGAGGTTGGTTTGCTGAAACTCAATGGCGTCTTTGAGGCGATCTGAGATGTGCCAGTCACGGCCTTGGCGCTTGAAGTACTTCACCAGCAGCTGCGCGGGCAAGCCACGGTTGACCTCCAGCTGGGAGTAGCGGCCGCTGCGGGCCTTCTCCAAGACCTCCGTGGAGAGATCCGTCGCCAAGATCTTGAGCTTCTTTTGGGAGAGGAGCTGGGGGAAGCTCTCGCTGGCGACCATGGCGATGCTGTAGGGCTCTTGGCCCGTCGAGCAGGCCGCGCACCAGAGATCGACGCGCCCCTTTTGCTGGATGATCTCAGGAAAGAGGGTGGTGCGCAGGCTCTCAAAGGGGTGAACGTCGCGAAAAAAGGAGGTCTCGTTGGTGGTCATCGCCTCGACGACGGCCAAGGCCAGATCGCCGCTGCGCTGGGCGCGCAGGCGCGCCACCACCTCGCTGATCCCGTTGAGCTGACGGCGGCGCGCCAGCGGGCCGAGCCGGCTCTCGACGAGGTACATGCGGTTGGCGTCGAGGGCGATGCCGGAGCGCTCCAAGATAAACTGTCGGATGAAGTCAAACTCCATCTTGGTGACGCTGTTATTGGGCGGGGCGAGGCTCATCCCAAGACCCCCACCAGCTCCAGCTTCTCCCGCAGCGCCTCGGCCGTAAACGGCTTCATCAGGTACTCGCTGGCGCCCACCGCGAAGGCCTTTTGGATCTTCTTGATGTCCGACTCGCTGGTGACCATCAACACAGGGATCTTGCGATAGGCCTTGTCCTTGCGCACCTGGCGGAGGAAGGCGTAGCCGTCCATGTTGGGCATGTTCCAGTCCACCAAGATGACGTTGAGCTTGGCGGCGAGCTGAGGGAGCATCTCAAAGCCCTCCAGGCCATCACTCGCCACCGACACCTCGAAGCCCAGATCTTGCAAAATACCTCGCAAAATCAAGCGCATAGCGGTGGAATCATCAATCACCAGTGCGTTCATCTAGCGCCTCCTCGCTCCCCTCTTCGGCAGACCCTTTACATTCCTATAGCGCCCGCCTCTCGCCTCGCGGGTCAACGGGCGCTGAGGTGCGCCTTGAAGCGGGTCGCCGCCTCCGTCCATCCGCTGCGCGACAGCGTCTGGAGCATGGCCGCCAGCATCCCCTTCTCCTCGCGGTGTCGCCGCGCGAAGGCCTCTATCAGCTGATCGGCGCTGGCCTCATCCTGCGCCTCGCCGATCAGCAAGGCCGTCAGCCGCACCCGCGCCTGCGCGCCCGCCCCCAGATCAATATCGAGATCCACCTCGGGGAGCCGATCGAGGAGATCGGGCGCGTCATAGACGCTGAGGGCCGACTCGGGTAAGCCCAGCTCATCGGCGAGGCGCCCCAGCAGGGAGGAGGCGCGCTTGGACGGGGCGTCAGGGGCTGGCGCGTCGAAGGCGCCCTCTGCGGCCTGCGCCTCAGCCACCTTGAGGGCCGTCAAGCCTCGGCTGATGGCCCGAGAGTCCAGGCCCGCCTCATCGACGACCCCCTCCTCCCCTGTCCCCTCCTCTCCCGCCGCCCCGCCACGCCGTCGATATTCATCGAAGAGATCCTGAAACACCTCCAGATCGGGCGTCTCAGAGAGGCCGGGGTTCTCCCGCGCGATCTCCATGCCCAGCCCTTGGAGGCGCTGGGCGATCTCCATCTCGCTCTGGGTACGCCCGCCCAACACATCGGAGAGGGCCTTGAGGTGCTCCAGGCCCGTAATCCCATGCTGCGCGGCGTCCCCCTCGGCGGCGCTGCGCGCGCGCGTACCCATGGCCTCGGCGGCGGCCTGCGCCGCCTCGGGGTTGTCCTTGTACTTGAGGATGAAGGCCAAGATGGTCAGCCGCGCCAGATCGAGGGCCTTCTGCTCCTGGCTTGATCGGATGATCTGCGCGGCGATGCGCTTGACGCGCTCGGGCTCAAGGAAGCCGAGGAAGTCAGGGTCCATCTCCAGCGTCTCGGCGAGCTGAAGCCGAAAGCTCTTGCGCTCGGGGGGCTCTGAGCCATCCGGGACGTGGCGCGTCTGGCTGAGGAAGATGGAGGCCAGCTCACGCAGGCGGTTGAAGCGCTCGCTGAACTGACGCTGCTGTGAGCGGCGCTGGATAAAGGCAACAACGCCCTCCAAGAGCCGCACGAGGCGCACCTCGTTGCCCGCGATGGCCGTGCCCTTGCCCGCGATGGACTCGGCGATGGTGTAGAGCCGCTTGAGATCATCAAAGGTCAGCTCATACTCCAGATCGCCGAGCATCATATCGAGCTGGCGGTGATCGCGCTGGGCGAAGAGGAGCAACATCTCTGCGGTCTGGGAGGGGATCTCGCCGTTGCACGCGCGATCAAGGCGGACCAGCATCTTGCGCACGCGCCGCTCCCAGGCCGAGACGCCCTCGCGCTTGATGTTGGAGGCCAGCCACAGCATCCGCTTGCGCCAAGTGGGATCGACGCCGCCCTCCTCGCCAAAGAGCCGCGCCGCCGAGGGGCTGCTGCCCACCTTACGGATCGCGATCAGCTCCGTGATCACCTCCTCAAGCTTCAGCGGCACGTTCAAGAAGGAGTGGACGCCGATCCGCGACGCCCGCGCGGCGATCTCACCGGTCCACTCACGCGAGAGGGCCATCACGCAGGGGGACTGCGGCAGGTTGGCCGAGCGCAGCGCCATAAAGAAGTCGGAGGGATCAAACTCAGGGCCGGGCCAGGGCAGCAAGAAGGCGGCGACGCGGGCCTCACGCGCCCCCAGGGCGCTGAAGACATCCTCGGGGTTACGGGCGACGAGGACCTCAAGGTGATCCCCCGCGCTGAGGATCCGCGTCCAGTGCTCGATCAGCGCGTCCTCGGGCTGCAAAATGAGGATTTGTGGCAGGTTCTCAGACATTTAGCCTCTCCCATGCTGACGCCTATCGGGCAAAAACAGCGGCGAGTTGATCGAAAAGGCTAAATCGTGGAGGGGCAAACTCCGAAGATGCCCTTGGTCTACACACCAGGTTTTCGTCACCGCACGGAGAAAGGGAGCGTCGAATGAGTCAGGCCGAAAGCTCGGCCCAGGCTTCGCCCATGCGCGCGGAGTTTATCAATGAGCTGCTCAACGCGACCGTCACGGTGCTTGAGACCATGGCGATGGTCACGCCTAAGCCGGGGCGGCCTTTTATCAAAAAGAAGCGCATCTCCGTCGGTGACGTCACTGGGATCATCGGTATGGCCGGGGAGAAGGGGCTGCAAGGCACCTTCGCCATCAGCTTCAGCGAGTCCTGCATCCTCTACGTCGTCTCAGAGATGCTCGGCGAGGACTTTACGGAGCTGAACGATGAGATCCGCGACGCGGTGGGCGAGATCACCAACATGATCTCGGGCGCCGCGCGGGCCAAGCTGGCGGACATGGGCTACCACTTTGATATGGCGATCCCCACCGTCGTCTGTAAGAAGGAGCACACGATCACGCAGGTCACCAAGGCGCCTGTCGTGGTCATCCCCTTTCAAACGGAGAAGGGGGGCTTTATCGCCGAAGCGACGCTGTGGCGGGGCTCTGCGGGTTAATCCAGAGGGAGGTCGAGAGAAAAAATATGCTGAGCACAGACTCCAAGATCCTCGTCGTTGATGACTTCTCGACGATGCGGCGCATCGTCAAGGCGACCCTCAAGCAGCTGGGCTACGAGCGCATCGTCGAGGCCGAGGGCGGAGAAGAGGCCCAGAAGATCATCAAGGACGATCAGATCGATCTGATCATCTGCGACTGGAATATGCCGGGGATGAGCGGCCTCGACCTGCTGAAGTGGGTGCGCGCCACCGACAGCTTTAAGGACGTCCCGTTCCTGATGGTCACCGCCGAGGCCAAGCGCCAAAACATCCTCTCTGCCATCCAAGCGGGCGTGACCAACTATGTGGTCAAGCCGTTCAGCAAGCAGGTGCTCGCCGAGAAAATCCAGGCCATCGCCGAGAAGGCCTGAGCCCTCACCCCCTCCGCGCGCTTGAGTGTTGCCAGCGACCACCCCATTGGGCCAGGATCGAGCGGTTTTTTTCGAGGGGAGAGACTCCATGAAGTGGTTGCGCGTACTGGCCCTGGCCGCGATGGCTTGGGGCTGCGCTGATGAGGCCGATCCAATCCCCGCGTCATATGACGTGGGCGGTGCTGCGGGTGGTGAGGCGGATATGGGCGGCACGGCGGGCGGCGGCGGCGTGGCGGGC
>JAHJCH010000279.1 GCA_018813065.1 Myxococcota bacterium | reverse complement strand
GCGGCGCGGCGGCGCGGCGCCTTACTTGGCCTTGGCGCTCTTAAGCCTGGCGGCGCTGTGGCCGCGCGCGCGCTCGGAGGTGGCCCGAGCGGCGCTGAGCCTGGAGCGCGCGGCGCTTTCGCGGGGAGGCGAGGCGGCGCGGCCCACCACGGCGATGGCGCGCTGTCACCAGGCGTTGGCGCTGGACCCGCGCAACCCCAGGGCGGCCATCGAGTGCGCGCGGGTGGCGGCGATCGTCGGGGATGAGGCGGCGGCGCGCGCCTATTTTCAGCGCGCGGCGCTGGATCTGCCTACGGACGGCGTGTTGATCGGGGCGGGCGTCGGGGCGGGCTTAGAATATCCAGCCGACGGAAAGCTCACCGTCGAGGGCGACGGGGAATAACTCTAAGAGATCCTGCACCAGCTTGACGGCGTCCTTCGCCAGCGGATCTTTGCTGTCGGTGGAGACGCTGTAGCTGGCCCAGCCGACGCCCAGCCGGAAGGTGATGTTGAGGCCAAAGTCCCAGGCCCAGCGCTTACCGATGTTGGGCACGACGGAGACGGCCGTGGTGTCCACGTCGAACTTCATCATCTCATTGCCGCCCGAGGAGACCTTGGCCTCACCGGTTCCGGCGTAGTAGCTCCCCTGCACCCCCAAGAAGCCGGAGTTTTGCTTGCCCCGCCAATGCCAGCGGTAGCCGACACCCGCGCCCATGCTGCTGCTCTTGGTGTCGCCGTCATCGGTCATGGAGAGGCCGCCTTCGAGCAAGACGCCGTGCGTCCCGTCAAAGAGCCGCTCATAGTTGAGGTTGTAGTTGCCGGTGGCGATCCCCATGGGGTTGAGGTTGACTGAGTTTGCCTTCTCAGGGGCCTCTTGTGGCTTCTCTTGAGTGGGCTCTTCGGCGAAGGCCGGGACGCTGAGGCATATAAGGAGGATTGGGAGCAGCACGCGCATCGTGTATTCCTTTGCTGTGAAGCCTGCTCATTGACGCTGGAGCAGACGGCGCGGGATACGCGGGGATATCGCGCTTTATTCAGACAAAATTTATTTTTTCAGGAGAAACTTAATCGGGTATGGTCAAACTTAACTAACATGATTTTTTTAAAGTAAAATCAACAGCTTTTGGATGAAGTACGCTTTAGATGGGTGATCTTATTGATAAAACATTGATCGGTTTTATCTTTTAACTTGACTTGGCATTCAAGCATTGTCTGGCTCGGCGAGCAAGCTTTTTATCGAAAAAGGTGGGCCGTGAGAGAAGCGCTCAGCGGCGCTTCCAACGGGCGGGGATGTGATCGGGGCTCTTGAGCATGGCGCCGAAGAAGTCGCGGTTCATGCGCGCGATGAACTCCAGGCCGATGCCCTTGGGGCAGGCCTCGGCGCAGTCGCCGTGGTTGGTGCAGCCGCCGAAGCCCTCGGCCTCCATCTGCGCCACCATGTTGCCCACGCGCCTGGCCCGCTCGGGCTGGCCTTGGGGCAAGAGCCCGAGGTGGCTGACCTTGGCGGAGGTGAACAGCATGGCCGCCGCGTTGGGGCAGGCGGCGACGCAGGCGCCGCAGCCGATGCAGGTCGCCGCGTCCATGGCCTTGTCGGCGACGGGCTTGGGGATCGGCAGGGCGTTGGCGTCTTGGGCGTTCTGCGTGTTGATCGAGATGTAGCCGCCCGCCTCGATGATCCGATCCATGGCGCCACGATCGACGATCAGATCGCGGATGACGGGGAAGGCCTTGGCCCGCCAGGGCTCAATCCAGACCTCATCGCCGTCCTTGAACTTGCGCATGTGCAGCTGGCAGGTCGTCGTCAGCCGCTGCGGGCCGTGGGGCGCGCCGTTGATGACCATGCCACACGCGCCGCAGATGCCCTCGCGGCAGTCGTTGTCAAAGGCGATCGGCTCCTTGTTTTGGCTCAGGAGGTCTTCATTGACCTCGTCGAGCATCTCCAAAAAGGAGCTGTCGGGGCTGACGTTGGGGTGAACGTACTTCTCGAAGTGCCCTTTATCTTTGGCGTCGCTCTGACGCCACACGTGCAGCGTAATCTTCATTACTTATAGCTCCGCTGGGTCAGCTTAACGTGGTCAAAGGTCAGAGCCTCCTTGTGCAGCTCGGGCGCCTCATCGGCCCCCTTGAACGCCCAGGCGGCGACGTAGGAGAACTGCTCATCATCGCGCTTGGCCTCGCCCTCTTCGGTCTGGCTCTCCTCGCGGAAGTGGCCGCCGCAGGACTCGGCGCGGTTGAGGGCGTCGCGGGCCATCAGCTCGGCCAGTTCCAGGAAGTCGGCGACGCGGGCCGCCTTCTCCAGCGTGATGTTGAGGCTCTCGGCGGCGCCGACGACCTTGAGATCCTTGTAAAACTCGGCGCGCAGCTTGGGGATCAGCTCCAGGGCGGTCTTGAGGCCCGCCTCGGTGCGGCCCATGCCCACGTGCTCCCACATGATCTTGCCCAGCTCTTTGTGGAAGGAGTCGGGCGTGCGGCTGCCGCCGATGCTCATGAGCTGATCGACGCGGGCCTTGACCTCGTCGAGCGTGGCCACGACCGCCTCATGATCCTCGGCGATCTTGGGCAGCGCCTTGTCCACCGTGGCCGTGGCGAGGTAGTGGCCGAGGGTGTAGGGGATGACAAAGTAGCCGTCGGCCAAGCCCTGCATCAGCGCGCTGGCGCCCAGGCGGTTGGCCCCGTGATCGCTGAAGTTGGCCTCGCCGAGCACGAACAGGCCGGGGATGTTGCTTTGGAGGTTGTAGTCCACCCACAGCCCGCCCATGGTGTAGTGCACCGCAGGGAAGATGCGCATGGGCGTCTTGTAGGGGTCCTCGTCGGTGATGCGCTCGTACATCTCAAAGAGGTTGCCGTAGCGCTCCTCGACGACGTGCTTGCCCAGGCGGTTGATGGCGTCGGAGAAGTCCAGGTAGACGCCCAGCTTGGTGGCGCCGACGCCCCGGCCCTCATCGCAGACCATCTTGGCGTTGCGGGAGGCCACGTCGCGGGGCACCAGGTTGCCAAACGAGGGGTACTTGCGCTCCAGGTAGTAGTCGCGGTCTTCCTCGGGGATCGTATTCGGGTTCTTGCCGCAGTCTTCGGCCTTCTTGGGCACCCAAACCCGCCCGTCATTGCGCAGAGACTCGCTCATCAGCGTCAACTTGGACTGATGCTCGCCATGAACGGGGATACACGTGGGGTGAATCTGCGTGTAACAGGGGTTGGCGAACAAGGCGCCGCGCCGATAAGCCCGCCAAGCGGCGGAGCCATTGGAGGCCATGGCGTTGGTGGAGAGGAAGTAGACGTTGCCGTAGCCGCCGGAGGCCAAGACCACCGCGTCGGCGATGTGCGCCTCAAGCGCGCCTGTCACCAGGTTGCGGCTGACGATCCCCCGCGCGCGGCCATCGATGACGATGAGGTCCATCATCTCCGTGCGCACGTGCATCTCGACCTTGTTGGCCTCGATCTGGCGCGCCAGGGCTTGGTAGGCGCCGAGGAGGAGCTGCTGGCCGGTCTGGCCGCGGGCGTAGAAGGTGCGTGAGACCTGGGCGCCGCCGAAGGAGCGGTTGGATAAGAGCCCGCCGTACTCGCGGGCCAGGGGGACGCCTTGACCAACGGCTTGGTCGATGATGTTGAGGCTGAGCTGGGCCAGCCGGTAGACGTTGGCCTCGCGGGAGCGATAGTCGCCGCCCTTGACCGTGTCGTAGAACAGCCGAAAGACGCTGTCGCCGTCGCCGGGGTAGTCCTTGGCGGCGTTGATCCCGCCCTGAGCGGCGATGCTGTGGGCGCGGCGGGGGCTGTCTTGGAAGCAGAACGCCTTGATGTTGTAGCCCAGCTCCGCCAGCGTGGCGGCGGCGGAGGCGCCCGCCAGGCCGGTGCCGACGACGATGACCGAGTACTTACGCTTATTGGCGGGGTTGACCAGCTTCATGTTGAAGCGGTGGCGCTCCCAGGCGGTGGCGATGGGGTGCTGAGCGTCGATCAGCGGGGCGTTGGATTTCAGCTCCATGTCGTCCTCCTACTTCAAGAAGCCGCTGAGCACGGCGACGGGGATGGAGATGTTGCCCACGGCGACGGCCAGGGCGAGGGCGATGGAGAAGGCCTTGCGGAGGTGGTTGTACTTGGCGTGGTTGGCCCCCAGCGTCTGGAGGAAGCTCCACGCGCCGTGATAGAGGTGCAGCGCCAAGGCCGCTTGCGCCAGGATGTAGAAGCCCGCGATCCACTGCACCTGGAAGCCCGCCACCACGTTGGCGTAGACGTTCGCCGGATCAAACTCGCCGATCTCACCGAGCGTGAGGTGGGCGAGGTGGAAGACGATAAACAACGCCAGGATGATCCCACCAAAGATCATGGTCTTGGCCGCATAGGTCGTGGCCAGATCGGCCTTGCGCTGGTATTGAACCGGCCGCGCGGCGCGGTTGCGCAGCGTGAGGCTGATGGCCGACCAGAAGTGGGCGATCAGCGCGGCGATGATCACCAGCCGCGCGCCCCACAGCGGCCCCTGCATTGAGTGCAGCAGGTGGGCGTAGGCGTTGAGCTTGTCAGCGCCCATAAAGATCTGCAAGTTGCCCAGCATATGACCGATGATGAACCCGATCAGGATAAGACCAGAGACGGCCATCACCGCCTTCTTACCGATCGTGGTGTCATAGAAGGCGAGATTTCGCTTACTCATGCCAACCATTCTCCTCCAGAACACGAGTCTCGCTGTCTACCAGCTAGGGGTTGACAATTCAACAACTGTCTAAAAGGGGGCAGGCTTTGCGCATCCATGCCAAACAATCGCGCGCTTCACCTTTATTTTCTGGTCGTTTACCGCTATCCAAGGCCCAAGAATTTTGCGACCCGTGGAGGCTGATATGCGCATGACCCTCTCCTTTATCCTCGCCACGAGCCTGTGGGCCTGCGCCGCCGATGAGGCCACGCCCAAGGACGTCAATGTCACCGGCGGTGTGGCCACGGAGGGCGGCGGTAACCCTTACGATCAGCTCAACCCCAATGAGGCGCCGCCGACGACGGACAAGGCGGATGGCTTTCGCTATGAGATCCCCGCGCTGCCGACGCTGAGCGATCCGCAGATCATCGTCAGCTTGGAGGGGCTGACCGTGGAGCTGATCGACGTCGAGACGGGCTTCTACAAGGTCTACCCCACGGGCGTCGGCGCCAAGGACAGCCAGGGTGTCTCCTTTACGCCCGTCGGCGAGTTCACCACCGGCCCCGATCCCGATGACACGTGGTGGTATTACCCGCGCCGCTACACGCCCGAGTACTTCGGCGGCTTCCCCTTCCTGCGGCTGACGGCCACCAACCACAAGGGCTACAACACCTATGGCCTTCATGGCCCGATCACCAGCGAGCTGATCCGCGGCTTCGTCAGCCATGGCTGTATGCGGATGCGCGGCGAGGACATCGTGGAGATCTTCTACATGGTCAAGGGCCACCCCTCCACGCCCGTGCGTGTTCAGACCGAGGCGCGCTACACCCCCGAGGGCGACATCGTGGACGTCACACCCCCCGATCAAGACCCCGTGGCGCTGTATCAAGCCAGCCTCAACGCCTGTGAGGATGACGCCTATGACGATGACGCGACGCTGGAGGCGGGCCTCTATGAGCTTCAGCTCTGCGATGAGGCGGATCGCTTCTGGGTGGAGACGCGGGCGGGGGATCGCCTCACGGTGAAGGCCAGCGCTGAGGCCGAGATCGCGCTGCACGTCTACAGCGGCGAGGACGAGGTCCAAGGCGAGCAGGATGAGGATGGCGCCTGGGTGGCTGAGCTGCGCGCGGCGGAGGACGGCCAGGCGCAGATCCTCATCAGCGGCGCGCAGACCAGCGTGATCCTCAGCGTCGCGCTTGAGCCCTTCACCCCGGTGACGCCCAGCGACGACGAGGAGCCTGGCGAGGCCCCTTGAGCGCGCCCCCCACCTCCACCGCGCCTCTCAGCGGGCAAGCCCAGCGGCGGCTGCTGCACCTCGCCAGCCTCACCTCAATCCTCGTCGCCGTGGCGCTGATCTTCGCCAAGCTGACGGCCTGGGCCTTGACCGACTCCGTGAGCCTGCTGGCGACGCTGGGGGACTCTGTCCTCGACGCCAGCGCCTCGCTGATCAACTTCTTCGCCATCCGCCACGCCCTCCAGCCGGCGGATGAGGAGCACCGCTTCGGCCACGGCAAGGCCGAGGCCTTGGCGGGGCTGGCGCAGGCCGCTTTTATCACCGGCTCAGCGGTCTTCTTGCTCCTCCAAGCGGCTGAGCGGCTCATACACCCTCGGCCGCTCAATCAGCCGGGCGTGGGCATCTGGGTGATGTCTCTCTCTATCGTAATGACGCTGGGTTTGGTGCTCTTTCAACGCTTTGTGGTGCGTCGAACGGGCTCTACGGCGATCCAAGCCGACTCCCTGCACTACCAAGGCGATCTCTTAATGAACGCCTCCGTGCTCATCTCGATCTTGATCGTTGATCGCTGGGGTTGGACGATCATCGATCCCATCGCGGCGGTGCTCATCGCGGGGATCATCCTCAAGAGCGTCGCCGAGATCGCGCGCCTCTCCTTGGACGTCTTGATGGACCGTGAGCTGCCGGAGTTGGAGCGCCAAGCGGTGCGTGAGGTCGCCTTGGCCTGCGCGGGGGTCGAGGGCATCCATGATCTGCGTACGCGCCGCGCGGGCCTATGCGTCTTCGTCGAGATCCACGTTGAGATGCAACCGGAGATCAGCCTGCGCAAGGCCCACCACATCGCCGACGCGGTGATCAGGGCGATCAAGGGCCTCCATGAAGAGGTGGAGGTCTTGGTACACCAAGATCCCCTGGGCGTCGAGGAGGCCCAGCTGCCCTTTGAAAACTAGTAAATACTTAAAATTACTAATCTTTATTTTTTTACGAGGTGCGCATCGCGCTCCTCCAATGGGATGAATGTTACGCTGACCTCCGCGTTACAGGGCCGCCCACCGACCCACAGCGGAGATCCCATGAAGATGACACGCCTCGCGCTCTTGCTCCTCTCCCTCACGCTGCCCCTCTCGGGCTGCCAAGTCCTCAGCGGCCTCCTCGGCGATCTGGGCCTTGAGCTGCTGGGCGTGACGCCCTCCGAGGACTACCGCGACACCGGCAAGATCACCTTCAACCTGCTGCCCATCGACGATGAAGAGGATCCCTTCACCGCCGGCGTGCTCCGCCAGGGCCTCGCCAGCGCGGGCTTAGGCGTCCAGCTCAAGAACGAGGACGGCAGCACCACCGACTGCACCTTTATCGACGAGCGCGAGCTTGAGGGCAGCCCGTACAACGCGGTGATGCTGCTCATCGACGACTCCGGCAGCATGGAGGACAGCGATCCCACCACGCAGCGCGCCGAGGCGGCGAGCCGCTTGGCCTCGATCATCCTTGAGCAAGCCCCCGACAGCGTGTTGAGCCTCTCCGACTTCGGCGTCGGCACCAGCGGCGACTACCAGACCATCCGCCAGATCAGCGACTTCAGCGGCGATCCGGATCTCATCAAGGACAACGTCAATCAGATCATGGCGGTGGGCGGCACGCCCCTCTGGGACGCGCTGGCGGAGTCCATCCAGGCCACCAGCGACGAGGCCAAGGCGCGCCAGGACGCGTCGAACAAGATCAGCGAGATGAAGCGCTATGTCATCGTGCTCAGCGACGGCGAGGACACGGAGTCTTGGACACACTCCCCCGAGAGCGTGATCCGCTTAGCCAAGGAGCGAGACACCATCATCCACGCTGTGGGCCTCGCCTCGGCCTCGGCCTCTTGCCCCTACGCTGAGCCCTCCACCGAGACGATCAAGCTGCTACAACGCGTGGCTCAGGAGTCGGGCGGCTACTACGCTTCAGCCGCAGAGCCTGCGGAGCTGGAGGCCCTCTATCAGCACATCGCGCTGAGCATGACGGGCGGCTATAACGCCAGCGACTTTGACTGCATCCCCGATGAAGACACCCAAGATCGCACCTTTATCAGCGGCCAGCCGCTTGAGGGGAGCGTCATCCTTGGTGAATCGATCAACCTGCCTTGGCGTACACTCGTGCCTTAATCGCTATCACTGATCCAAAATTTGGCGAATGGCCCTAAGAAGCTGACCCTGACTAAATGGTTTCGGTATCAACTTATAATTTTCGATCATATTATGACCATTATCTTGATCAAGAATGTTGGATGTATATCCAGACATAAAAACAGACTTCAGTGATGGAACATCTCGCCTCATCTCCTCTAATAACTCACGACCATTCATTGCAGGCATGATTAAATCTGTAAGTAAAAGGTCTGCTTTTATGGGATCAGACCGCCAGAACGACAGCGCAATGAGCGGATCATTTGCTTCAATTACATGATATCCAGCGTTTTTTAATAAGCGAGACACCATTTTAAGGACAGAGGGTTCATCTTCACAAACAATAATTTTTTCTGTACCAACCAGGCTGTCTTTTAAAGATAAATCTTGTTCAATTTCGATATGTGTTAATCTTGAATGTGTATATTCACTTTTTATCGGCAAGTATACTCTGAAACAAGAACCATGACCTAATTTACTATCCACCTCAATAATACCACCCATATCTTCTTGGACAATTCGCTTTATATTAGCAAGGCCAAGACCTGAACCTGATCCATATTCGTGACTCTTTTTTTTGGTTGTAAAAAATGGGTCAAATATCAAGTCTTTTAAGTTTGGATTAATTCCTTCGCCATTGTCTTCAACAGAAAGACAAACCGCAGGCATATTATCAGAACTACCCTTGCTTTTAATAAAACAGCTTGATGTCTTAATAATAATATTGCCATTATTTTTTTCGATCGCATCCCTTGCATTTATAACGAGATTAAGGATGATTTGATTTAATTTTGATTTGTCCATTAAAATATTTGGCAAATTTCCACCCAGATTATATTCTATTTTTATATTTTCTCTAACTGATCTCGATATAATTTCTTTAAAATCCTCGATTTGAAGATTTACATCTAAAATTTCAGGAGATAAAATGTCTTTTTTCGCAAAAGTGAGCAATTGATTGATTAAAGAAGCAGCATTTTTCCCTGCTTTTTCAATTTCGCTAATGATTTCGATAAATTCTTTATCTGTTTGATCATCAAATAAAAATTTCGCTATATCTGTATTAAGCAAGATTGTTGTGAGTATATTATTAAAGTCATGTGCAACACCGCTCGCTAATTGTCCAATAGACTCCATTTTTTGAGATTGATGCAGCTCACGCTCACGCTCCAATAAATCTCGCTGAAGGAGCAGACTATTAAGGCCATCACCGAGTCTTCGACCTGCTTCTTGAAAAAACGCTCGCTCTTGATCTGTCCAAATATGATTTTTTGCGCAGTGGTGAACGCCAAGGGCCCAAGCGCCGCCATTCTTTGGGTAGATCGCGACCAACATAATCGCTTGGATGGAGAATTTGTGGGCGGTCGCGTCTTCTGTGGGCAAATCATCTTTGGAGAAGCAAAGTGGGCCGTGCGCATTAAGCACTGCTTGTAGATTATGGCGATCAGCGTCTTTCATCGGCTGCTCGCTCCCGGTCTGATAAGCACCAGGGTAGTCCGGAGTCGTTCGCTCTGCGTGTACGGTCCAGCTCTTGGCGTTTGGATCACAGGGATGAAGCAGCCAAGCTCGGTCGCACCCTAAAATAAGTAGAATTTGATCAAGTACAGCGATCAAAGTGGAGTGCAGTGAGATTTCTTTGCGAATTGCGTTATCAATACGGTTTAAATTTTCTAAAAACTGAATATGATCCTGGTAGTTTGAGGGGTAATTCACGGTGAAATCCCAACGCATCGTGGTGATAATTGAAGACCGCCTTAAGCTCGGTTATGTTCGTGAATTCTAGTATAGGTGTCAAACTTAATATCACTGAGTGTGCATAAAACACACAAAATCACATTTTTAACATTGTTTAATTTTAAATTGATTGTGTTTTTTTAACAGATAATAAGATTTGTTCTTAATTAACCAATTATTACAAATTGAGATGCCATCTCCAGGCCATTGCGCATACATTTACACCTTCTCCAATAGAGGCAAATACAATTAAATCATTATGTTTTAATAAATTATTTTGATAGGCTTCGTTGAGATTTGCAAGCACAGATACCGTAGATAAATTCCCATACTTACTTAATGTATCAATCGCTTTATGGTCAGGGATCTGCGCTCTTCGTTTCCATTCATCAATGAAGGCCCGATTAGGCTGATGCAGGAAATAAAAATCAATATCATCATTCGTGATATTGATTTTCTTGAAGAGCGCTTCAATCGCGCTTGGGATCGTCGCGGAGGTGTAGGCTTTGATCTCTCGCGCGGCCTCCCTCGGATCGAGCGGCGCGCCGTTGAGCATGGGCGGTGCTGCGCCCAACCCAAAGGTGAAGCGCCCTCCACCTTCAGCGACGCGCACGCCTAAACCGCTGCTGAACACCGTATGGGTCTGGAGGTGCGCCCCCATAAAGCCGTTGGGTTGAGCTGGATCTCCCGAGAGGATGATCGCCCCCGCCCCATCCCCCATGCCCACCCCAAACTTAAAGCCGCTCTCAGAGCCGCCATCAAAGACCTTGGAGAAGGCCTCCGCCGCCACCACCAAGACGACCTTGGCGATCCCCAGTTGGATGGCCTGGGTCGCCAACTCCGTGGCCATCAGCGCCCCCGCGCAGGTGTCGATCAGCGAGAAGGTCGCGCACTCGTCGATGCCGAGGCGGCGCTGTAGCTCAGCGAAGCCGCTGGGGGCGACGCGCTGCGGATCAGGCGTGGCGGACACGCCGATGATGCGATCAATCTGTTGAGGATCAACGCCGGCGGCCTCGATGGCGCGCCGCGCCGCCTCGTAGGCCAGATCGATGATCGTCTCGTCCTCGCCCGCCACTCGTCGAGCCTGGACGCCAAGCGCTTCAAACCAGCGCGCGCCCACCCCCACCGCCGCGCCATCAAAGGCCTCATTGGTCTTGACGCGCTGAGGGAAGTAGGCCCCCACGCCGATGATGTTCACAGGGCAGATCATCTCACCTCACCTTGGGCGCGCGGCGCCTCAACACACTCGAAGAGGATCTCGTCGCTGTCTTTGATCCTGAAGAAGCAGATCCGCCCATGGGCGCCTTGGCGAATCGGCCCCTCAAGCGCAATGGCTGGATCTCGCTGAAGCGCTCGATACGCGCCCTCAATATCAGGCGCGCGCAGCGCGATGTGATGCAGGCCCAGCGGCGCGTTGATGAGGGCGCTGTCGGCGTGGAGATCCTCAAGCAGCTCCAAGGAGGCGGCGCCCCCGACGCCGCAGAGGCTGAGCTTGAGCCCCACCTCCGGCCGCGCCGTAACGCGCCCTGGCGTAAACCCAAGGCGCGTCAGCGTCCCCCGCAGCGCGGCGATGTCGCGCACCTTGACGCCGATATGCGCCACACCCTCAAAGCAGATCGCCGCCTCGTCGCCCTGATGTGTCGTCGTCATTCAAGCGCCTCGGCAGCTCTGGATCAGCTGAGGAGAGGCCCGCTCCAAGACCGCGATGTGGTTCTCTCCCGCCCCAGACGAGGCGATGAGGAGCAGATCACCCGCCTTGACGCGATCCGCCTCAAGCGCCTCAAGGAGGTTGGTCGCCGCCGCGCAGGTCGCGATGTTGCCATAAGCCTCATAGGTCTCATAGAAGCGCTCTGGCGGCACACCAATGGCGCGCCGCCAAGCCTCCCCCGCCCAAGCCACGGGCTGGTGAGTCACCAACAGATCCACGTCGCTGACCTCGGCCTTGGCCTTCTCTAAGGCGCGCTGAACGACGTAGACCATGTCCTCTTCCGCGTTCACCGCGATCTCTTTACACGCTTCTTGGTTGTAAAAGGTCGTGAACTCTTTTGAGTAGGATGATCCAACGCCGATTTGTTTATGTAGCCTTGGGGAGCGTCTTTCATAGATGATCCCATCATGACGGCTACCATGACTGGTTGAATGCGATGAAACATAGCCAAATCCAGGCTCAACTTGACTTACAATCGCAGCGATCGCAGCGTCACCTGTATTTACGCTAAAATAATCCGATTTATCAACAACATGAGAGTCAAGATAGCTGCTTACGATAAGCACTTTTGATTTGACACCCATTGTCACGAGGCTCGCTGCAATCTCAATCATCGTTACGAATGATGAGCAGCAAGTATCAATCGCGTATGCTCCCGCGTTTTTAAGCCCAAGTTTATCTTGGATTAATGATGCGTTCTGCGGCAATGAAAAATCGGGTACTTGAGAGTGTGATAGTACAAGATCAATGCTGTCTCGTTCGACATTTCCATTGAGAATTGCCATCGCACCCGCGATTGTTTCGGCGTCAGAGGGCTTCATCCAATGAGGATTGATCGACTTCTTCTTAGAGTCTGGATCGAGGGGGACTCTTCGGCGCTCTTTGGCCCCTTGGAATGGATTGGCGCGTTTTTTAGGCGGCATTCGCTCAAGCCAGGCCTCAAACCAAGGCTGGCTGGACCACCCATCATCATTCGTCTCAATGTAGCCTGGCAGCGTCCCCGTTTTTTCGATGACGTCGATGTACTCTTGAGGGAGCGTCGTCGCCTCTCTCAAGAAGCGCACGAGCGCTTGGCTTTTCTCCTTGGAGATCGTCTTCGCGGGGAGATAGCCTCCCATGCTTGTGATACCTGCGTGCCTCAACACTGTCCCCTTTGCGTTGTCTGCTGTCGCCAAAATCGCTTTATATTTAAAAGCGTTACCCGGTTTCCTGGCGTGGCACCGCCTCGGCGTCGCCCCACCCGGCTGTCAATGTGGTGTTTGTGTCACTCACTGGTCAATGATTTTTTTAAAAAAATATGTCGGCGCGCTGTGATGCAAAGCGCGACGCCCAGATCCTCCCCCCTGCGAATCTCCAACGATGGATCTATCAGACGCTTGACAGCGCCCGATCTCGCTGCTCTTATCAGTGCTCCACGCGGTTAAAAAGCTCTGCTGATAGAGCAAGGGAGTGTGACATGATCCTGCTCACCAAAGGCGGCAACATCTCTCTGTCCAAGCAATCTCCGGGGCTCAAGAAGGTGCTCGTGGGGTTGGGCTGGGATGAGCGCGCCAGCGACGGTCAAGAGTTCGATCTCGACGCCTGCGCCTTCATCCTCAATGATCAAAAGCGCGTGCGCAGCGTCGGCGATTTTGTCTTCTATAATCAGCTGACCTCCGCCGACGGCGCGGTGCAGCACCTGGGGGATAACCGCACGGGTCAAGGCGATGGCGATGATGAGCAGGTCACCATCGACTTCTCCAAGATGGGCGCCGACGCCACGCGCGTGGCCATCTGCGTGACCATCCATGAGGCCGAGGCCCGCCGCCAAAACTTCGGCATGGTCAGCAACGCCTTCGTGCGCGTGGTTAACGCCGCGGATGGTAAGGAGCTGGCCCGCTATAACCTCTCTGAGGAGATGTCCTCCGAGACGGCCATGGTCTTCGCCGAGCTGTATAAGTACAACAACGAGTGGCAGTTCAAGGCCGTCGGCCAAGGCTTCGCGGGCGGGATGTTGCCCCTCGCCAAGCACTACGGCGTGCCCCTCTGATCAGCCCCCAGTCATCCCCCCCAGCCCACCTGCCCTCATCGCTCACATCCCTTGGAAGACAGAGGGGAACCGCGCCAAGAAGGCGATGGCGTGGCGCAGCTCGCGCGTGTCCACACACTCGCCGATCTTATGCGTGTTCTGCTCCTGGCCCGGCCCAATCCCAAACATCGCCGGGTGCTTGACCGCCCCCGAGGTGACCCAGCGCTTGGCAGGCGTGACCGGGATCCGCGTGTCGTCCTTGGGCACGGGGAAGCCGACGCCGTCGGTGGAGAAGATCCACCGC
Organism: Myxococcota bacterium; assembly: GCA_018813065.1. GTDB lineage: Bacteria > Myxococcota_A > Bradymonadia > UBA7976 > UBA1532 > JAHJCH01. Next base: position 43,892 of record JAHJCH010000279.1, on the reverse strand, counting down.
GCCACGCGAGGCTCACGCCGCAGCGCGCCCTTGCCCTCGGCCTCCTCGGCCTCGCTGACGTGCGGCGTGATCACCTGGCGGTACGTCTCCACCGCCGCCCGGATGCTGGCGTGCTCGACGGGGGTCTGCCAGCTGGGGTAGACGGCGGGGTTGCCCGGACGGTAGCCCGTGTGCGTCAGCTGATCGTAGGTGGGGATGGTGACCTTGACCTCAAGGCCCGCCTCACGGGCGCGCGCCACGGCGGGCAGCGCGTCAACGTCGGCGACGGCCCCCTCCGCCGTCTCGCCGATGGTCAGGCGGCGATCAAAGCGGAAGACAAAGCGCTGAGGCACGGCGCAGTCGCTGGGCGTATCCAGCTTGGCCCAAGAGGCCGTGCGCGTGCCGTGGCCCAGGAAGGCGTCATCCAGGAAGCCCTCACGGGCGTCGTAGGCGGCGGCGGCCTCGACCAAGATCCCCGCGCCGAACTCCAAGGGGTTGAGCCCCTCCCAAGGCATCGAGCCATGACAAGAGCGGCCCACCACCTCGACCTCGATCTGCATCCGCCCACGCTGGCCTCGGTAGATCCCCAAGCCGCCCTCGCGGGCGTCGCCGGTGCCCTCGGTGAGCACCACCACGTCCGGGATCAGCTCCGGCGCGGCGCCCGGCAACACCTCGTTGACGATGTACATGGGGCCGCCGCCGTCGTTGTCCTCCTCGGCGGCGGTGGCGTAGGCGCGGATGATCACGCCCTTGAGCGCGCCTTCGGGGGCCAACTCCAAGAGGATGCGCGTGGCCACCGCTTGGGCGACGACGCCGCCGAGCTGGTCGGCTGATCCACGGCCAAAGAGCAGGTGGTCCCATTGGGCTTGAGGCGGGAGGTAGCCCATCCCCGCCTTGAGGGCCTCGGCGTTGAGCTTGTCGGGGTCCGTCAGCCCGTCGTAGGCGTCCACGCCGCCGCCGAGCTTGCCCCACTGATCGCACAGCGCCGCGACGGTGTCGCCGTGGCCGTCGAAGTAGATGACCTTCTTGTCGGCCATGGGGATCCCGTCGTCGGGGTCCATGACCGTCCACACCAGGTTGCCGAAGGCGTCGAGGCCCACGTCATCGGGGTGACGGACGCCCTGATGGGCGATCAGCCAGTCTTGTAAGAGGGCGAAGCGAGGGCCCTCGTGGTTGCTCAGCCCGCAGAGCGGATCTTCACCGTCCACATAGTCGGCGGGGACGCGGATGACGGCGGCCAGCAGCGCGCGGGCGAGGGGCAGATCACGCGCGGCCAGCTCGGCGACGCGGGCGGCGAGGCTCATAGCGCCCCCAGCTTGTCGGCGAGGTCGGGGATCTTGGCGGCGGCCAGCAACGCCATGATCACATAGACCTTCTTGTTGGCCTCTTGGGCCAGCGCGACGCGGAACTTCTCCATCACGCCGGGCGTGACCTCGTCGCCGATGTCGGCGGGGAGGCAGTGCATGTAGAGCGCGTCGTGGGTCAACGCCATGCGCCGCTCATCGCAGATCCAGCCCTTGTGCTGGGCGTTCTGGGCCAGCATCTCCGCCTCGACGGCCTTGAGGCCCGCCGCGTCGGCGCCCACGCGCTTGAGCATCAGCTCATACGGCCCCCAGCTCTTGGGGTAGACCACGTCGGCGCCCTTGAAGGCGTCGTCCATGTCGTGGGTGACGCGGAAGCTGCCGCCTGAGGCCTCGGCGTTCTGCGCGGCCAAGGCCACCTGCTCGGGGATCAGGTCGTAGCCCTCGGGGTGGGCCAGCGTCAGCTCGGCGCCAAAGCGGCTCATCAGCGTGATGATGCCCTGGGGGACGCTCAGCGGCTTGGCGTAGGAGGGCGAGTAGGCCCAGGACATGGTGATCTTCTTGCCCCGCAGATCGCCGAGGTTTTCGCGCATCCACAGGTAGTCGGCCATGGACTGCGTGGGGTGGTCTACGTCGCACTGGAGGTTGACGATGGGCACCTGGCGGCCATCGTCGGTGGCCTGAAGGTAGTCGTCGATGCCCTTCTTGACGTCGTTGATGAACGTCTGGCCTTGGCCCAGGATCAGATCATGGCGGACGCCCATGGCGTGGGCGTTCATGCCCAACATGGCGCCCGTCTCCACCGCCGTCTCGCCGTGGCTGACCTGCGTGGAGCTGCCGTCCACGATCACCGGCTGCATCCCCAGGCGGCTGGCCGCGCCCGCCCAGGCCGACTTGGTGCGCGTGGAGTTATCAAAGAAGAGGGCGTAGGCCAGCTCATTGGGCAGCAGGTTGGTCTTCTTGCCCTGCTTGTCCAGCGCCTGGAGGTGGTCGGCGAGGTCGGCGATGGCCTTGATCTGGGCGTCGTTGGCGTGCTGGGTGGTCAGCAGGCTGAAGCCGTAGAGGCTCTTTAAAGCATCGCGATCGAGGTTCATACAGGTTCCTTTGTGATGGTGGTCCCCGCCTGGCCGTCGAAGGCCGCGGCGAGGTCGCTGGGGTGGCAGATGATGACGCGCTCGCCGCCACGATCAAGGAACTCGATGGCGGCCTGGATCTTGGGCCCCATGCTCCCGGCGGGGAACTCGCCAGCGTCGAGCAGCGCACGCGCCTCATCGACGCCGATGTGATGCAGCGGGGTCGGCTGGCCACCACGGAAGCCCTTGAAGACCGTGCGCACGCCGGTGGTGATCAGCAGCGTGCGCGCGCCGAGGTCGTTGGCGAGCAGCGCGCTGCTGAGATCCTTGTCGATGACCGCCTCAAGGCCCATCAGATCGCCCTTGGCGTCGGGCGCGACGGGGATGCCGCCGCCGCCGCAGGCGATGACGGCCACGCCGGCGTCGAGCAGCGCCTTGATGGTCTCAAGCTGGATGATCCGCTGCGGGCGCGGTGAGGGGACCACCCGCCGCCAGCCACGCCCCGAGTCCTCGACCATCACCCAGCCGTACTCGGCCTGGAGGCGCTGGCCCTCCTCGTGGCTGTAGAAGCTGCCAATGCCCTTGGTGGGCTGGCTGAAGGCGGGGTCTTCAGGGTCCACCTCCACCTCGGTGACGAGGGTGGCGACGGGGTGCGTGGGATCCTTGAGCAAGAGCCGCAGCTCGCGCTGGATCATGTAGCCCAGCGCGCCTTGTGTGTCGGCGACGAGGGCGTCGAGGGGGACGTCATGCAGCTCCGCCATCGCCAACTCCACCCGGCGCTTAAGGAAGCCGACCTGGGGGCCATTGCCGTGCGTGAGGACCACCGGGACGCCCCGGTTGATCAGCGTCACCACGGGAGCGAGCGCCGCCGCCGTGACCTGGAATTGGCTCTCGACGCTGGGCGCCTTTTGGGGATCGAGCAGGGAGTGGCCGCCCATGGCGACGACGGTGAGATCTTGGGGGAGGTTGGGCATCTTCGCGCTCCTGTAGGCAGGGCGTACCCTGACCGGATCGCGCGGTCAATCCTCATTTTTGGGGATGCGCGCGCGCCCAGGAGCGATTTCTCAGTTCGGCTGACAGCCTGGATCGCCGACGATGCAGCTGTTGCCGCCCATGTTGGTGATGACGCGCATCATCGACCGGTGGTGGGCGTCGTTCATCTGCATCATCGTGCGGTAGTACGTTTGGCAAGTCTGCGCATCGATCTGCCCGACCTCACACTTCCAGCTCATTTGAAGCTGATTACGCTCGTTGATGGCTTGTTCCAGCGCCTTGTTTGGGTCATTGCCCACGAACTGGAGCGTCTCCATAAACATCTTGAGGTTCTGCGCGCAGGAGATCGGCGGGCTGTACTCGCTGAGGTTGAGCACATACTGCGGGTTGAGCTGGCACGCTTGGCGGTGGAGGTGCTGGGCGAAGGCCGGGTTGAGCGAGAGCAGCAGCCGCTCATCCTTGTTTAAGGCGCTCAAGGCCGACTCGATCTCCTTGGGGCCAAGGGCGTCGCCCTCGACGGCGAGGTAGCTCAGCGCCGGTGACTGAGCGCGGGCGTAGGCGGCGGGGGGCGTAAAGGGGCCGCCGCTGGCGGTGATGGGCGCGGAGGCTTGAGGGGGCGCGGTGGCCTGCGGGGGCGCGGCGCCCTGCTGATTCATCCCCCCCAGGACCGTAAAGAGGAGCTGGGCGCCGCCCAAAGCGTCGAACTCCGCGTCAGGGGCGACGAAGAGGCCGACGAAGCCGATCCCCTGGCTCGCCTGGTTCATCTCGAAGACGGCGATCTTGGCGGGGATGTCATGGACACGACCGCTGAGGATCTGGAGGCGCTCTCCATGGGGGCCAGCCTCGTCTGAGAGCGCCACATGCGAGGGCATCGCTTGCTTGAGCAGCTCGTCGATGAAGGCCCGCGTCGTGCCCACGCCTTCGCTCAACGGCATCACCGCAGCCAGCAGGCTGGGGCTGTCAGCGGCGCCAGGGCGCGCCTCCATTTGGAGCATAAAGATCGGCTGTTTTTGCACGCTGAGGGTCCAGCCCGTAGGCGTCTGGATCGTGACGCCCTCGACGGTCTGGGGCGTCAGCGCAGGGGGGGCGGCCAGCGCGGGGAGGGCCAGCAGCGTGAGGAGAAGGGCGCGCATAAGGGGCTCCAAGGGTGATGCGTCCGCCCTCAGGATGCGAGCCGAGGGCATGGATGGCAATGGGGGATAGCGATGGGGCAGTGTCCACCGTGGGCACGATCGGCGCGGTGAGGCTGAGGCTGTCCGTCTCCACCTCGATGAGCCCGCTTGAGGCCAGCGCGAAGAAGAGCTGGTTGAGCAGGCCTTCGCTGAGGGCCAGATCAAAGATGGCCTCGCTGGGGCCATGTGTCTGGTTGTGGTTGACCACGTCGCCCAGCAGGTAGCGGCCCGCCTGCCCCTCGGGGTTGAGCAGCGCTGACGTGAGGTTGAGAGCGCCGTTGGCGGCGTTGTTGATCACCTCCGCCAAGCGCAGATCGAGGCCCCTGTCACCGACGTTGAGCGTGTACTCCAAGGCGATCTTGAGCTCGCCGATCCCACAGCAGCCCGCCTCCGTGAAGCAGGTCGTGACGGCGTGGACAAAGTTGACCGCCTCGTTGACGTACTCGACGCGCTGGGGCCGCAGGATGTCGATGAGATCGAGCCAGGCGTCCTGGATAAAGGCGCTGGCGCGGATGCGCGAGAGCAGGTCTTGCTGGGAGAGGCGCTCCCCCAAGGTCAGCAGCGCGTCCTCGACGAAGGCCTCCATGGGCACGAAGAACTCGATGGCCTCGCAGACGCCATTACGCCCGCTGATGCTAAAGCTGGCGCGCAGGCGCTCGGGGTGGGCCATGTCGATCACCTCGCCGCCGCTGCGCAGCGCCAGCGTGTCGAGCACCAACGCCAGATCCCCAGGCTCAGTCCGCCAATCTTGGCGCGGGTTGCAGCCCGCGTCGTCGGGATCATCGCAGGCGACGCTGGGGTAGACCATCAGGCGCTCACGCCCGTTAAAGCGCGTCCAGTAGTGCGTCTCAAAGGCCCCCAGCTCGATCCCCCCCAGGTCGCGGGCCGTGAGGTCACGGTGTCGCCCCCAGGCGGCGGGGCGATGAGGCCCAGGCGCCCAAACAGCTCCAGCTCAGACAGCTCAACGTCAAAGCAGGAGAGCGCGAAGTGGACCCGCTTGATCAGCACGCTGAGGTGGATCATGGCCTCGGAGGGCGGCGGGCCGTCGCCGCGCTCGAAGGGGTCTTGCTCAAACTCGATGTTGATCTCGACGCCCTCGAAGTAAGAGAGCACGCCCGATGAGGCCAGCGCTTCATAGAGCGCGGCGTTGAGATCCCGCTCCAGGCTCTCGACGAAGCGCGTCAGGAGCGCCGCCCGCGCGCCTCGCTCAGCTCCACGTCGCCTCCCTCCAAAGAGCCGCCGCTGTCATCGCACGCATAAAGGCATAGGGTGAGAGATAAGAGCCCCCAACGCATTGAAGCCTCCAGTTGGCTGGGTTGATCGGTTGGATTTCTATCGTGCTGCAACGGACAAAGGCTGAGGGGGTCGCGCGAAAAAGCATCCTGATTGTCTCTTTATCCGGTTTTGGCTCTAATCAGCGCGAATCATCACCCAAGGGGAACCTCATGTTGTCACGTAGAGGGCTCACGCTGCTCTTGCCACTCCTCTCTCTTGCTTGCTCCGACGAGGTCGCCGAGGACGCCGAGGGCGGCGCGCCGATCATCATCACGGACGCGCAGATCCCGCTCGACGCCGCCCCCCGCGCAGATCGCGCCACGCCGCCCGTGGTGGACGCCGCCTCTCCTGTCATCGACGCCGCGCCGCCCGAGGTGGACGCCGCTCCCCCTGAGTGCGAGATCGATGAGGACTGTACGGGCCTGCTGATCTGCTTCCAACAGCGCTGCTTGGATGGGATTCGCTGCGATCCAGGCTGCCCCGCGGGGCGCCTCTGCGTCGGCGGGCTCTGCCTCGAAGATCCCAGCGCGGCGACGGGCCTGGTCGTCGATCCCGATATGCTCATCTTCCTCTTCGCCGTGGGCGGCGATGAGCGCACGTTGACGAGCCGGGTGGGCAATCAGAGCAGCGCCGCCGTGGAGATCGTCGGCTTCGAGGTCGAAGGCTCGCCGACCTTCACCCCAGGTGATCTGGCCCTCCCCCATCGCCTCGCCCCTGGCGACACCCTCGATCTGGTGGTCAACTTCCGCGCCGACGATGAGCACAATGACAGCGGGATCTTGCATGTGCTGACCAACCCCCCCGAGGCGGGCGTGGACGTGGAGCTTTTGAGCCAAGCCAAGACCGGCATCAATGGCCCCTGCCTTTCGCTGGAGCCCGCCCGATTGGATTTTGGTCAAGTGCCACGCGGTGACACCCTTGTTAAGCACTCAGACTTAGTGTCTTGCGGCAATCAACCGGTTGTTGTGCGCGCCATCAATCGAGGACAGAGCATCTTCGGCAGCCTGCCCACCACCTTCGCCCTTGATCCGCAGCCCAGCTTCCCCATCGTCATCGATCCGGGGCAGCGCTATCGCCTCAACGTGGCCTATACGCCCATGCTCTCCCAGATCGAGGGGGGCTACTTTGATGTGCTCAGCGATGATGTGCAGAACCCAAATCAGCAGCTCAATGTGGGGGCCTTCGCGGTGCCGCCGCCCCTCCAAGATGTGGCGCTGCACGTCAACATCGAGTGGGACACCGACCTCACAGACGTAGATTTACACCTCTTAGGCCCGAATGGTGTCATGTGGACCTGTGAGGGGGACTGCTATTTTAGTAATATGACGCCAGATTGGGCGCAGCAAGGCCATTATTTAGATGATCCATTCCTTGATGTAGATGATGTTGATGGATATGGCCCTGAAAATATCAATATTGAGGAGCCTGCGGCGGGGACTTATCGAGTTGTCATTCATTATTATGACGCGCATGATGGAAATGCGCCTCGTGTCACCGTAAATGTTCTTAATTTTGGTGTAACCGTGGCGACTTATGGCCCAACTTTGATGAACCGCGTCAATGATGTTTGGGAGGTCGTTGATATTGAATATCCGAGCTTTAATATCACGCCTCTGGGTAATATCGTCACGAATCAATCTCGTGGTGGCGATATGTGTTTTTAGATCAATCGATATGTATTTTTTTAGGTTCTTATCTTAAGAAATGATCTTCGCCGCGCGCTCAGCGGCGTCGAGGCGCCCGCAGCGCCAAGAGGAGCAGCAGCCACAGCCAAAGCGCGCGCCCCCCGCTTGCGCCCAGCCCGACCTGGCAGCCGCCTTGATCCTCGCCCTCGTCAGACACACCGCCGTCTGCCTCCAAGGCCGCCCCCATGTCCGGGGATGGCGCGCCCGCGTCTGGGAGAGGCCGCGCCGCGTCAGGCGCGACGCCCACATCCACGCCCACATCCACGCCCACATCCACGCCAGCATCCGCCTCGATCCCCGCGTCATCCACCACGCCCGCAGCAGCGACGCAGGCGGCGACCTCCGCCGCGTCACCGACGCACAGCCCCGGTTTGCGGCTGTCACCCGTTATGGCAGGGTTGCTGATCATCACAAAGAAGCTCGACTTGCCCGCCGTGCTCAGCGTCTCCATGCCCACTGGATCGATCTCTTTGATCTCTAACCCACGCAGGTTGTCCACGGTGGCGATCAGCAGCCTCAGCCCCTCAAGCTGGCCCTCGCGGGCGAGGTTGGGCGTCAAGGCGGCGGTCATCTCCCCTCGCGGGCCCGGATCAAGGTCAAAGTACTGCGTGGAGGCGGCGTAGATCCGCAGCCGCGCCTCAAAGTAGGGCGTCGCCACGCGCTCCATCTGCACCTTGGGGTAGCGCGCGCCGTCCGCGTAGGCCCGCGCGGCGTTGGCGCGGCTGCTCGTGTAGAGGTTCCACACGCCAAACTCATAGAAGGCCTCGGCGAAGCTGCTGTCATAGTCCGCCTGGAGGATCAGATCGAGCTGGCTTATCCAGTACGGCGCTTGGGGGCTGTCAACGCCGCCGGGCAGGCCCGCGCCAGACTCCAGGTGCTCCAAGAGGACACGCAGCAGCTCAGGCTCAAAGCGCTCGTGGAGGAAGCGGAAGAAGAGCGAGGCGCCATAGGCGAAGCTGGGCACCGGCCCCGGCGGGGGGACGTCGAGCGTGCGGCCCGGATCTTTGAGGTAGGCGCCGACGAAGCCCGCGAGATCCCCAAGGTCAGGGTCGTAGACGTCGCTGGCCCATACCGCCATGCCCTCGGAGTACACCACGCCTTGATCGTTGTGGTAGGCGGCTTGGATGGCGTGGAAGAACTCATGGCTGGCGAGGATCCGCGTGGCGATGTCCAGGTTGGGGTAGTGGTAGCCCGTAAAGTCATTCTCTTGGAGGATGAAGCCCAAGCAGAGGTTGTGATCTTCTCGCTGGCAGCTCTCCACGCTGAAGGCGCCGTCAGACTGTAACGCGAAGTCGATGAGGTAGATGTCCATGCGGCCATCGCCGCCGTTGTCGCCGCTGAGATCGGCGTCGCTGAGCGGGGCGCGGAACCCAAGGCCCAGGTAGACATCAAGCACGTCCTCGTAGACCGCAGCGACGAGCGCCACATAGTCGGGGATCTGATCGCCGTCGATGTCTTCATCCGGCACGGCGTTGGGGCCTTGGCGGGTGAAGTGTACGCGGAACCGCTCAGAGTCGAGCTGCTCGATGATCTCATCCGGCTCGAAGCGCCACAGCGGGTGGGCGCCGGTGGGGCGGATCTCACGCTGCGCTTGGCTGAGCGTCGGCGCGGGGGGGGCGTGGGGGGCCGCGCAGGCGAGGAGGAGGAGGAGCGAGGCGGGGAGGGCGTGGCGCATCTTAGTTCAAGAAGGCCCACTTGACGGTCATGTTGCCCGAGCCCGAGGGCATCGGGGTCTGGCCCGTCGTCTGACACTGCGCTTGGACATCGAGGGTGTAGTAGCCCAAGACCTGGAGCTTGAGCAGCCGCCCCGAGGCGAGGCGCAGCACATAGACCCGCTCGGTCATCTTCACGCAGCCCTCATAGCTGTAGTAGCTCGACAGCGCCGTGCGCGGGGAGGTCTCCAGCCCTGAGCCGTCATCGACGAAGACACACTCGGGGGTGTAGTGCTGGTCCATCTGGTAGGCGTCGTCGGCGGGGATGCCTTGATCCTCAAAGGCCGCGCCGCGATCCGCGCGCCAGGCGCTCACACAAGCAGGGCCAGACTCGCCGCCGTTGAGGCGGATCATGTAGCGGCGGAAGGCGATGTCCCAGTCCATGGACTCCAAGGCGGCCTCGTCGTCGATGTCCACCTTCTCCATGCCCTCATCGGTGAAGCGGCCATAGACGAAGGCGTGAGGTGGGTTGGCGAAGGCGCCGCCTGCGGTGGCGTCGATCTCCGATAACCACACGCCCTGCTGGCTGTCGCTGGCGTCATTGCTGATGCGCCCCGGCGCAGGATCGGGCTGTAACGCCATCTCCAAGATCATCTGGTCTTCGCAGGTGACGAAGCTCGGCTCGCTGCAAACGGCCACGGGGCCAGGGGCCGCGTCCGGCTCGACAGGGGCCGCGTCCGGCTCAATGGGGGTCGCGTCTGGCTCGACAGGGGCCACGTCGGGGGCGACGCCGTTGTCTGTGGGGATCGTCGCGTCCTGCGTGGGGCTGGGCGTGGCGTCGCCGTCCTCGCCGTCGTCACAGGCGACGAGGAAGAGGGCGAGGCTCAGCAAGGGCATCAGCGTCCTCATGGGGCTCCTTCTGATCTGCGTGATCATGGAAATGTATGATGGGAGTGAAAATCCGGCGAATCATAGTGATCGCGCCGGAATAAGGGAAGCGCGAGGGCGCGCTAGGCGCGGCTCTGCTGCTTGACCAGCTCAGCCTGGAAGTGCGCGCGGACGGGCTCGATGATCGGGTTGAGGTGGCCCTCGATGATCTCGTCGAGTCGGTAGAGCGTCAGCCCGATGCGGTGATCGCTGACGCGGTTTTGGGGGAAGTTGTAGGTGCGGATGCGCTCTGAGCGATCCCCTGAGCCGACCATCGCCCGGCGGGCGTCGGCGCGCTCGGCGTGGGCCTCGGCCTCGCGCATGTCCATCAGCCGCGCGCGCAGCACCCGCAGGGCCTTGGCCTTGTTCTTGTGCTGGCTTTTTTCATCCTGGCACGAGACGACCAGGCCCGTGGGCTTGTGGGTGACGCGGATGGCGCTGTCGGTGGTGTTGACCGACTGGCCGCCAGGGCCGCTGGCGCGGAAGCGATCGATGCGCAGATCGCTCTCGGGGATGTCCAGCTCCACCTCCTCGGCCTCGGGCAGCACCGCCACCGTGCAGGCGGAGGTGTGGATGCGCCCTTGGCTCTCGGTGGTGGGCACGCGCTGGACACGGTGGACGCCGACCTCGAACTTCAGCCCGCTGTAGACGCGATCGCCGTGGATGGAGGCGATGACCTCCTTAAAGCCGCTGGTGTCGCTGTAGGAGGCGCTGAGCGTCTCGATCTTCCAGCCCCGCTTCTCGGCGTAGCGGCTGTACATGCGGAAGAGATCGGCGGCGAAGAGCGCCGCCTCCTCGCCGCCCGTGCCGGCGCGGATCTCCAAGACGACGTCCTTGTCGTCGTTGGGGTCCTTGGGCAAGAGCAGGCGCTTGAGCGCCTCAGAGAGCCGCTCCTCTTCCTTTGTCAGCGCCTCAAGCTCACCCCGAGCCAGCTCCGCCAGCTCAGCGTCCGCGAGCATCTCGCGCGCCTCGGCGATCCCCGCCGTGACCTCTTCGAGGCTACGCCAGGTCTCCACGAGGGGCTCAAGGTGCCCGACCTCCTTGGCGACGCGTTGATACTCCCCCGGGATCTCGTAGATCTCAGGGGCGCTCATGCGCGCCGTCAGCTCGTCAAAGCGGCGACAAATATCGAGGAGCTTCTCTCTCATAGACCGCCGTGGCGCCTCAGCTGCGGCGATACTTACGGTTGAAGCGCTCGACGCGGCCTGCGGTGTCCACCAGCTTGGCCTTGCCCGTGAAGAACGGGTGGCAGCTGGAGCAGATCTCGACGTGATAGGAGCCCTTGGTGGAGCGGGTCTCGATCACGGCGCCGCAGGCACACTGGATTTGCGCGGCTTGGTAGTTGGGGTGGATGCCTTCTTTCATTGGGCTTCTCCTTAAAGAGGGTTGATGGACGATCAATGATCCGAGGCAGGGTAGCGCTAGCCGGACATGGACTCCAGGAACTCGGCGTTGCTGTCGGTGCGGGCCACCTTGTCGAGGACGAACTCCATGGAGTCAACCACGTTGAGGGGGTGCAGCAGCTGGCGCAGGATCCAAACACGGTTGAGGTTGACCTGATCGATGAGCAGCTCCTCCTTGCGCGTGCCGGAGCGGTTGATGTCGAGGCAGGGGAAGATCCGCTTCTCCATCAGCTTGCGATCAAGGTGCAGTTCGCTGTTACCCGTGCCCTTGAACTCCTCGAAGATGACCTCATCCATGCGGCTGCCGGTGTCGATCAGCGCGGTGGCGATGATGGTCAGGCTGCCGCCCTCTTCGATGTTGCGCGCCGCGCCGAAGAAGCGCTTGGGCTTGTGCAAGGCGTTGGAGTCCACACCACCGGAGAGGATCTTGCCGCTGGGGGGCACGACGGTGTTGTAGGCGCGGGCGAGGCGCGTGATCGAGTCGAGCAGGATAACGACGTCCTTCTTGTGCTCGACGAGGCGCTTGGCCTTCTCGATCACCATCTCCGCGACCTGGACGTGGCGCTGTGCGGGCTCATCGAAGGTGGAGCTGACCACCTCACCCTCCACCGAGCGCTCCATGTCCGTGACCTCCTCCGGGCGCTCGTCGATGAGCAGCACGATGAGGTAGACCTCGGGGTGGTTGTGCACGATGGCGTTGGCGATGTTCTGCATCAGCACCGTCTTACCCGCGCGGGGCGGGGAGACGATCAGCGCGCGCTGGCCTTTGCCGATGGGGCAAAGCAGGTCGATGATGCGGGTGCTGTAGTTCTTGGGGTGGTACTCCATCTCGAGCTTGGTCTCGGGATAGAGCGGGGTGAGGTTGTCGAAGAGGATCTTGGACTTCGTGGCCTCGGGCTCTTGGAAGTTGATCGTCTCAACCTTTAAGAGGGCAAAGTAACGCTCGTTATCCTTGGGGGGCCGAATCTGACCGCTGATCGTGTCGCCTGTGCGCAGACCAAAGCGGCGAATCTGAGAAGGAGAGACGTAGATGTCATCTGGCCCGGGCAGGTAGTTGTAGTCCGGGGCGCGGAGGAAGCCGAAGCCGTCGGGCAGGATCTCGAGGACGCCCTCTCCGAAGATGGGCTCGTTCTTCTTGGTCTGCTCGCTGAGGAGGGCGAAGATCAGCTCTTGCTTGCGCAGGCCTGAGGAGTTCTCGATGTCCATCTCGCGGGCCATCGCCGCGAGCTCGCCGATCTTGAGTTGCTTCAACTCTTTTAGATTCATCTGTCTTCCTTCATGGCCGACCAGCGTCCACCAGAAATAACGAACCCGAAAGCACTATTTTTGGGGTTTGATCAGGGCGGGCGGGACGGTCAGTTCCTCAAACAGGAGTGGGCTGAGGGGGGTTGGGAGATCGCGGGCACGCTATCCCCCGTGGCGGGCTTTGTCAAGCCTTAATCCAGACATTCCCGGGGGCGCGGCTGCGTGGGATCGCTGCGCTCATCGACCCAGCGATCCAGCAGGGCGTTGAGGCGCCGCGCCACCTCCGGGGCCTGGGTCAAGAGATCCTTACGCTCTTGGGGATCGGCGATGACATCAAAGAGGAGGCGGGCGTTGTGGCGCGCGTCGAGGATGAGCTTATGGCGGCCATCAACGATGGCCTGGAGGCGATGATCAAAGTCATAAAACTCGCTGATCGTCGGCGCGGGCGGCGGCGGCGCGTCAAAGAGGTAGCCCGCCAAGCTGCGCCCATCAGCGCCCTTGAGGGGGCGGGCGCCCACCAGCTCCAAGATCGTCGGGGCGATGTCCACCACGGAGACGGGCGCCTCGACGACCCTCGGCGCGACGCCCGGGGCATAGACGCCCAAGGGCACGCGCAGCACCTCATCATAGAGCGACACGCCGTGGTGCCCGCCCGCGTCGCCGTGATCGCCGAGGTTCTCGCCGTGATCGGAGAAGACGATGATGATCGTGTCATCGAGGCGGCCTTGGGCCTTGAGGGCGGCGAGGAGCTGGCCGAGCTGCGCGTCGGCGTAGGCGACCTCCCCTCGATAGCGCGCCGCCAGCCCCCGCCCTGGCGCGCCGTGGGCGAGGTAGGGGGCGTGCGGATCGGCGTAGTGCGCGACCAAGAAGAGGGGCTTGTGGGCGAAGTCATGGGCCTTGAGCGTCGCCAGGGCGTCGCGGGTGATGATCCCCCCCGTGATGTTGTTGGCGTGGCCCTTCATCATCAGGCGATCCCAGCCCCCCTTGAGGTGAAACTTAGGCCAGGACTGGCCCACCAGGTGGGCGGCGGTGAAGTAGCCCGCGCGCTGGAGGACGTGGGGCAGGGCGCGGGCGCCGGGGCTGCGCAGGGCTTGGCGGCAGGTGAGGTTACGGCCATTGAAGCGGGCGCGGATGATCGACATCCAGGCGTGGGGGGTGCGCGGGGCGGTGGTGCGGGCCTGGGTGAAGCGGGCGGCGGTGGCGAGGAAGGCGTCGAGGTGGGGGGTGACGCCCTCTGTTGCCCCATAGGCGCCCACGGCGTCTGCCCGCAGCGTGTCGATGAAGACGACGACGACGTTGAGCGGCCCCCGCGCCGCCCGCCACGCGGCCACGCCGGGGGTGAGCGGCGCGGGGCGCAGCGCAAGCCCGCGCTGCCCATCCCAGGCGCCCCCTCGGCAGTTCTCATCGACGTCATTGCCCTTGATCTCGTAGCGCAGGGGGCTGATCTGCGGATCATCATCGCGGCAGTCCCCCCCGCCCAAGGCGCCCGAGACGCCGTCCCGGTCCCAGTCCAAGGCGCGATCCACGAGCGCGGCGAGGTGCTGCAGCTCTGTCCCTGAGAAGAAGACGTGGGCGCGGGCGGCGGCGGCGTCATAGAGCGCGCCGAGGCCGATGAGCCCCAAGGCCAAGACCCCCGCCAGGAGGTGTGGCGCCAGGCGAGGCCGGGCGCGCAGCAGCAGCAGCGCGGCGGTGACGCCCAGCCCCACGCTGAGGCCGGTCAAGCCGTGGTGGAGGGGCGTGTAGAGCCCCGCGTAGAGCTGCGTGTTGATCTGGTGAACGGCGATCAGGCCCTGCGCGGCGACGAGGGCCAGCGCCCTGAGCCATCGAGGGCTCAGATCCGGGGCGCGTCGCCACAGCCGCGCCAGCCAGGCGCTGAGGCTGAGGCTGACGAAGAGCGCGTAGCCCGTAGTGATATAGGCGCCCAGCGCGTGCTTGGCGAAGGTCTGATGCGCGGGGTGCAGCGCCAGGGCGATGAGCAGGCCGGCCAGCGCGGCGACGAGGCGCTCAGGCGGCGGCGGGGCGCGGCGCAGGGCGCGGGCCAGCTGGCGGCTTGAGGCGAGGCTGATCCAGAGGACGCCCCATAAGAGCGCGGCGGCGAGCAGGGCCAAGGGCGCGGTGATCAGCGCCGCGTAGAGCAACGCGCGCGGCGGCGCGCCTCGGCTGAGCAGGGTCAGGGCGTCGAGGAGCGCGACGAGCGTCACGCCGACGGCCGTCGGCGCCAGGGCCGAGGCGATGGGGGAGAGGCGTTGGAGCATAGGGCGGCGGGGGGCGGTTATGAGGCGGGCCTTATAGCACAGGCGGGGGAGGCGCTACTCCGGCAAACGCCAGTTGATCGGGCTGTCGCCGCGCGCCTTGAGGTGCTCATTGACCTGGGCGAAGTGCCCGCAGCCAAACCAGCCGTTATGGGCCGACAGCGGCGAGGGATGCGAGGCGGTGAGGATCAGGTGCTTATTGGCGTCGATCATGCGCGCCTTCTTCTTGGCGGGGCCACCCCACAGCAGGAAGATCAGCCCCTCCTTCTGCGCGCTCAGCGCGCGGATCACCTGGTCCGTGAACGTCTCCCAGCCCTGATCGCGGTGTGAGTTGGCGTTGCGCGCCCGCACGGTCAGCACGGCGTTGAGCAGGAGCACGCCTTGCTGAGCCCAGCTGGTGAGATCGCCGTGCTTGGGCCGGGGGTAGCCCATCTCCGACTCGATCTCCTTGAAGATGTTGACCAGGGAGGGGGGCACCTTGACGCCGCGCTTCACCGAGAAGCAAAGGCCGTTGGCTTGACCCGGCCCGTGGTAGGGATCTTGGCCGAGGATGACGACACGCACCTCATCGAAGGGCGTGTGCTCAAAGGCGCTGAAGATCTCCTTGTTGGGCGGGAAGACCTGATGCTGGGCCTGCTCCTGCTCAAGGAAGGCGCGCAGCTGCGTCATATAGGGCTTGTCGAACTCCTCGCCGACGACGGCGAGCCAGGATGGGTGGATCTGCACTTCACGCTCGGGCATGAGGGGACCTCCGGCCTTGTGGAAACTTGAGGCGTCGGTAACGTATCCCTCGACTGCGGGCTCCTGTAAAGGCTCGATGAGCCAAGCCCCTAAAAATACTGCTCGAATGGAGAGATGATGAGCCAGATTATCAAGGTGGACGTCGCCGTCATCGGCGCGGGCAGCGCGGGCCTCCCGGCGCGGCGGATGGCGGCCAAGCTGGGGGCCAAGACCCTGCTTATCGATCCAGGCCCCTATGGCACCACCTGCGCGCGCGTCGGCTGTATGCCCTCCAAGCTGCTCATCGCCGCCGCCGAGGCGGCCCACGCCGCCCGCCACGGCGAGGTCTTTGGCGTCCACGCTCAGCCCCGTGTGGACGGCGTCGCTGTGATGAAGCGCGTGCGCGCCGAGCGCGATCGCTTCGCGGGCTTCGTCATTCAGGACGTCGAGGCCATGCCCGCCGAGATCCTGCGGCGCACCACGGCCAAGTTTATCGGCCCCAACACGCTGGCGCTCGGCGACGGCACGACCGTGGAGGCGGGCGCCATCGTCATCGCCACGGGCTCCTCCTCCTGGCTGCCGCCGCCCCTGCGTGGCCTCGACGAGCGCCTGATGTACAACGACGATGTCTTTGATCTTGAGGACCTCCCCAAGCGCCTGGCGGTGGTTGGCTGTGGCGTCATCGGCATCGAGCTGGGCCAAGCGATGCACCGCCTGGGCGTGGACACCCACTTCTTCGCCGTCGATGACATCATCGGCGCGGGCACGGACCCAGCGGTCAAGGCGCGCGTGCGTGAGGCCTTTGAGGGCAGCCTC
The DNA here is from genome assembly GCA_018813065.1 of Myxococcota bacterium. Classification (GTDB taxonomy): domain Bacteria; phylum Myxococcota_A; class Bradymonadia; order UBA7976; family UBA1532; genus JAHJCH01. Next base: position 27,399 of record JAHJCH010000279.1, on the reverse strand, counting down.
AATATGAAGCTGGAGTGCCAGCGCTTGAGCGCCGAGGAGGTCGAGGGCGGCGTCAAGGTGCGCTGGGTGGACGCTGAGGGGGTCGCTGGCGAGGCCGTCTTCGACAAGCTCTTGGCGGCCACGGGGCGGCGCCCCAACGTGGCGGGCTTGGATCTGGACAAGGCTGGGCTTGAGCTGGATCGAGGCGTCCCTGTGTTTGATCCCGAGACCATGCGCTGCGGTGAGAGCCGCGTCTTCCTCGCCGGTGACGTGACCGGCACCTTGCCGCTGCTGCACGAGGCCAGCGATGAGGGGCGCATCGCGGGGTGGAACGCCGCGCGGGTGGCGAAGGGCGAGCCGGTCCAACGCTACGCGCGGCGCGCGCCGATGGGGGTGGTCTTTACGGATCCCAACATCGGCAGCGCGGGGCGCGCCTTCGCCAGCCTCAAGCCAGGCACCTTCGAGATCGGCGAGGTGGACTTCCGCCGCCAGGGCCGCGCGCGGGTGATGGCCCAAGGCGAGGGTTTAGTGCGGATCTATGGCGAGGTGGGCACGGGCAAGCTCCTGGGCGCGGAGATGTTTGGCCCCCGCGTGGAGAACATGGCGCACCTCTTGGCTTGGGCGATCCAGCAGGGCTTGACCGTCACCGACGCGCTGCGGATGCCCTTCTACCACCCTGTCTTGGAGGAGGGGCTGCGCACGGCGCTGCGTGATCTATCTGAGAAGCTGGGCATCCACGCCAATGAGATCGCCCCGCGCTGAGGTAGACGCCCCCATTGCGTTTTCAGCCTGGAATGTTTTTAGGCTGACGCGCCTTTGATGGTGATTTCCCCACGCCACGCTCGGAGGGAGCATGATGCTGCTGACCCTTGTCCTCGCCCAGGCCATCTTCCAGCCGCTGCCCGCGCAGCCGCCCGCGCTCGACGATGATCTGCGCCCATACCCCCTTGTCTACGAGATTCAAACCAAGGAGGCCGTGGAGCTACAAGCGCAGATCACCTTGATGGAGCAGCAGCTCAAGACCCTCCTCGCGCCGCTGGAGGCCCACCAGGCCAGCTATCAGCGCCTCGCCGATGCGTATCTACAGCGCCAAACCCAGCACAAGCGGATACAGATGCACCTCTACCGCACCCCACCGCAGCACCACGAGAAGCTGATGGGCAAGCTCAAGGCGCTGGAGGCCGAGGCGGAGCCGATCTACAGCGATCTCAGCAAGGTCGCGCTGGACTGGGGCTATGAGTTCAAGGCGCGCCGCGCCCAGATCGAGGCCCTCGCCGGGGAGATCGTCGCCGCTGCGCGGGCGCTGGCGATCCTGACGGGGCGACAAAACACCCTGGGCTTCGCGGTGGATGTGCTGATGGGCCGCCTCAGCGCGGCGGGGGCTGCGGGCTGGGTTGATCTCAAGGGCCTCAGCCTCGATCAGCTCCGCGAGCGTGTGTCTATTGCCCTGGCGACGGGTCGCCTGCTCAAGCCCCAGATCGACGCGCTGCGCTTCCTCAATGAGATCCAAGACCCCCCCCCGAGCGCGCCCGCCGCTTGGGCGCCGGTCCAGCCCTTGATCACCGCCCTGCTCGCCGCGCCAGGGCAATCGCACCTTCACCTTCGCTGAGTCACTCGAAGTCACCTTTGGTTGGCCTCACTCAACGTCCTCCGAGCAGAGGTGATCGGCAGGGCCATAAGATCCTCTCTATCGCCTCCGCTCGCGCAGAAAACAGAATGAAGACTTCACCTTACGAGTTTTTCATTCTTGGACATCAAGCCAACCAACCCAGCAATCCAGCCCCATTTGCCCAGGCTTATAGAATCGACGCGTGAAAGTGACCAGAGTATTGCGACCACGGATACCCCTTCTCCCGCCTCTTTCCCAGGAGGTTAATCGCCCCCATCCCCTCGAAAAGTGACCGGAGTATTGCTGGCGAAGTCACCAAAGTCTCTTGACAAGCGTGTTTTTATTTGATGTCGTGCCCCATGACCCTGGGCGTTATTGGGAGAAACCTGTGAAAAGGCCGTACTGGATCCTGATCGTGTCATGCTTTTTTGTTTTGAGCGCTGGGGGGGCTTCGTACGCACAGCTTGCTCCAAGTCGCACAGACAAAGCCGAGCTTGATGGTGATGGTAAAGACCGCAAGCTTGCTGATGATGGTAACATTGATGATGGAAATGTACCAATAATCATTGATCTCATAGATGAGATCAAGCCTGTTGACTGTGAAAGCACAAACCAAGCCCTTTTGATCTCTGTTGGGATCACGACATTATTGGGAGTCTCTCTATTCTTCCTATTCTTTTGGATCTTTTCAAATAAAAACTGGCTCCCTGGCGGGTTTATCCGCTTTATCAGTGTCCTAACTCCTCTTGTGATCACCGCAGGCGTGATTCAAGCGGTGTTTAGGCCAGAAGAAGAGATGGTCACTCGATGCATCCTTGACCCAAAACTCAGAGACTTGATACTGCTCTATAATATTCCAGACTGGCAGAGAGGTGCCTTGTTCGGAGCATCACCAGTCTTAGTACTCTCATTCATAATCAAAATCATTCATGGTTTGATTCGACGTCGTTAATCGCGCTTCATAACAAAAGAGGTTAGGGGTTTCTAGAGATGTCACAGCTCCTCATCGCGGTTGGAGGATCGGGCCAACACTCCGCGTTGGCCATCGCGCGGCTCATGTATCTAGGTGCGCTGCCTCCAGATATCGATTGTCATGTCATCGACGCGGACACAGAGTCTCCGCTCTCGGAGACGCTTCAGTCCTTCGACGGGTACGTGGATCAGAAGCTCGGGGCGCGTCACCCCATGGCGCCGCACTTCCTCCCTCCCTTTGACTCCACGGGGGTCGGGGGAGACGGATTAAAGTTCCGTAACCTCCTTGATGAGCAGCCTGGCGACACCGCGCATCTCATCAACGCCCTGTTCACCCAGGAGGACGCGGATCAGGACGTGGCCCATGGCTTCTTCGCGCGGCCCACGTTGGGGGCCTCCGCCTTCGCCGCGCAGCAAAACCACATCGCCGAAGAGATCAACGCCGTAGCCAACAACAAACAGCGCGTGATGGTGTGTGGGAGCTTTATCGGCGGCACAGGTGCGGGGGTGATCCCCAGCTTCGTCCAGCGTCTGGGGGACGCTCAGAGGTGGTTCGGCGCGTTCCACCTCGGCTGGCTCAACCCCCCGATCAACCAAGCCGCCGCGATCTCGAAGGCGGATATGGACAGCAACATGCGCCACGGGCTCGATTATTTTTATCGAACCGTGCGCCCACACCTCAAAGCGTCTGCGCTGCTGGGCCCCCCCCTGAACGCGCAAGGGTTTTTGGAGGCACGCACGCCGGTTCAGGGTGAGGTGTCCTCGATCTACCACCTCCTCGCGGCGCGCGCGCTCTTCCAATTCGCGACGGACATGACGACGAATTTCCAAAGCAATGTCATTGCATATTCACATGACAACGCTCAACCTCGCAGTTTGTTAGAGATGAAATGGCATGAAAATATCTCTTTGATTAAGAGACTGACCGTCGCGAGACACACGATTCAACTGTTGAGTTTCTATACTGAAGATGAAACACAACAAAAAAATCTCAAAAGTTCTTTTAGCATTTGGTCAAATAAATCAGACATTCCACCATATTTATACGATTGCATCATTATGTACTCAAATGCGGGTGGGATGAAGAAAAAACGAAATGAGTTTATTGATCTACTTATTTTATCATTAAAACACCGCCAAGAAGCCCTAAACCGATGCATAAACTGGGTAAACCAGTGCTACGACAATGGAATCACATGGTCTCAATATGATTCAGATATTTCAGGATCACATCTTGACCAGCTCAAATTAATCTGGAAACTTAGCTCAACAAAGCCACCAAACCAAGTTAAAAATCCTCAGGATTTGGCGAACCACCTTGCGGATGTTTTGATCAACATCATCACAGAACATTTAACGCGAAACTAGGCCACCAAATCTCTCAGGAGGATTAATATGTCACTCACTCTCGTCCCGCTCCCGCCGAACGCCATTGGGACTCTCCCAACCTCAGGTTTTTTTGCGCCCCCGCAGCTCAATAATAATGCGGCTCCAGACCGCCCGCCTGCCGATTGGATTCCGAAATCGGACGGTCTACGCATCAGCAGTTTCCCGACTCCCCTCGCAATCAACGAGGCGACTCAACTCGCGCTGAAGAACACGCTCGACAACGATCCAAACATCGCTCAAATCGCCACAAACCACCCCCTGGTAGAGGCCTCTAAGCTGCTCCTCCAGGGGTTGGTCTGTGGAAAGTTCACGTTTCGATGGATCGACATCGAGGGCATCAAGTCGGACGCGCTCAAAAGCGCGATCTTATCTGTTCGGCGAGGCGCCAGTGTCCGCGTCGGCCTGATCTTCCACGGGGCAGACCTCTGGGGTTACATCGTCGATGACATCGTGCCTTGCCTCGCGGGTTACAAGCAGGACAAACTCAAACTCGCCCAACTGCGGCAGATCATGGCCGACTATGGACCAAGGGCCGCGCGCACCAAGGCCCTGCTCAGCGTCATCAGGGCCGCGCTGGCGCGCAGCGGAGACTGGGAGCCCTCTAGACACGCGTGGATGAGGCTCTTCGACCTCGTCTTAGAGGGCTTCGCAGATCAAGCGACAGACACGATCCTCGACGTCCGCTCGCTCGGCCCCTTCGAGGTCGAGGTGGGAGACAAAAAGGAGCGCCGCGTCATCTACCTGCTCTCTGACTCAGACGGCTTCACCACGCGGCTGGCCCACAGCCTTGGCTGCACGGCGAGGCTGCCTGACGAGCCCAAAGGGAGGCCGAACTACCTCACGTTCGCTTTTGGTCAGGACAACCTCGCCTATTTCCAAAAGACCTCTGGGCAGAAGACCTCGGCCTACCTCCTTGGGGAGGGCTGTGCTGAGTGGGTCGCGGATCCGATTCCAAGGTCAGCGCAGAGGTTCGATCAGATATCTGAGTCTGTCAAAAACCTCTTCTCGGGCCACATCGATCAGCTCAAAAGCGACGGACAGCGACTGACCCAACTCGTTACGAGTCAGCCGTTCGCGTTAAGTGATATTGGGCGCGCCTTGGCGCTCTACGCCCCCAACGTGCTCGGTGAACTCACGCCAATGCACTGGACGCCGAGGTTCAAGGACTACATGTCCAAGAACAATATCACTCTCGCGCCCTCGGAGGAGGTTTTAGATGCCCTCCAAGCGAAGGGGTGGGCGTTTCGACTCCCCCCCGACGGGGCAAGTGACAAACCAAGCCTCGCCTTCATTGAGGGTGGGTTCCCTGCGGCAAGCAAGGAGATCGTGGGTGATCTTTCAGAGTTGGGGCTCACGCTCTGGCTCATCTTCGAAGGGGCTCGGTGGATCGATGGCTTTGGCTTCATCGATCAGGAGGGCGAGCCGCTCTTCGAGACAGACGATGAGGCGTTCGAACTCTTAACATTGATCGAAATTGAGGGGTGGCTCAAAGCGCACCAAGACCAAGAGATCACCCATCGCCTCGCGACGCTGCAACGGTTCATCAAAAGCTACAGCCAACCCAGCTCAGATTTAGAGCAACTCTGCCTCTTGGCTGCCAAGGCGTTCGCTGTCAGGGTGTTAGGAGACGTGGAGATCGTCGAGGCGCTCATCGCGCAGGGAGGGGGCGCTATCCTGCCGCGCTCGAACCAGGCGGAGCGCGTCGTCATCCCCGGCTATGGCCGATTCTCTCCAATGCGAGACATCGTGCATTTCAACGATAACTAGGGTGATGGAGGCTTAGATCAAGATGTTTCCACCTTGTAACTGTGGCTTTGATTGGAAGCGCAACACGATCAACCTCAAGCTCGGTATAATCGGCTTCAACGCCCCCGACGCGATGTCGATTCGATGCCCCGTTTGTGGCGCAGAGGATCCAAATAAGACGACGCTGAGTCACCTGGGCGTCCACCGGCTCCCAGGCGGGAGAGTCGTGCAGTGGGAGGATTTCGCGAATCAGTACATCAGGGTCGATGACGCTGAGACGATCAGTCTCAAGGAGATCCTCCTTGACGGCGTCCTCATCTTCGGTGATGGGAGTCAGAACCCCCAGGTGGGTCAGCTGCCCGTCAAAGCGGACTACCTCGGCCTCGTAGATATCGAAAGGTTCCGCGCCAACCCCTCATGGCACGGCCAGATTAACGAGCGATTAGGTCGCTACCAAGTCCGAATTCCATTTCATGGCCAGGCCGATGACCCCGAGCTCATCGAGTTGGATCTCATTGGGGTGGGAAACCGCGTAACGAACCAACCCCGGCGAGACATGCTGGAGGGGTTTGAGTTGACGCTCTGGCCAAAGGTGCGCGCGCCTCAATGGCACACCTTCATCATCGAAGCGCGCGTCCATGCAACGGCCTACGCGACCTTCGAGGAGGACTCACTCTCGGAGAGTTGGAGCGCTCGCTACCTCGATACATCAGGTAAGCTCATCGCGCTGGAGCCCATCGACTTCTGCGGGTTCAAGGTCTCTGACTCCAACCCCCACCCTGTCGAGATCAGGATGAAGCGCCTTGGGGCACTCTCCACGAGCGGTCGCCCTGAGGTGGTCACGGTGAACCTCTCGACGGCCGATGGACTCGTTTACGGTGGGGTCTTCCTCATCGATCCCCCCGCGCCCATCGCCAGCGGCGCGCTCACCACGACGACGATCGGCCTCGACTTCGGGACATCCAACTCCTGCGTGGCGTTCGACGACATCACTGAAAACCAAGGCATCCTCCCAATCACGGATCTGCACGAGTACCTCGTGCGAGGCCACCGGCCTGGCGCGCCATTCCAAATGGCCGAGTGGGCTCCGCGCATGCCCACCAAGGGGTTTGGCCCCTGTGGAGAGTTCCTCCCCAGCCAGCTGCTGACGCGTTGGACGGTGGAGACGACCCGCAGCCACACGCCCGACGCGATCAGCGAGTGGCGCCCTGGGCTCGACTTCGCCATTGGTGGAGACGATGTCGATTGGCGCGGCTTCGATCCCTCTAACGCTCTGCTCCGAAACCTAAAGTGGGAGGACACCGCGCGAGCTGAGGCGTTGCGGATGGCCTACCTCAAGACGCTGCTCCTCATTAACCTCGCCAACTACTTCAACCACAAGGAGGCGCAGCACGTGGGGGCGCCCAACCTCCCCGCCGCCCTCAACCTGCGCTTCGCCCACCCTGGGAGTTGGTCAACCACTGCCATCACGCAGCTCCAAAGCACCCTACTGCGGGCGACGGCCCCCTCGCGAGACGGGCTTCACCACTGGGGGGTGAGGGACTGGGTGAGGCTCGACGTTGACGTCGCCCACAACCCGCTCAACGAAGCCGCAGCAGCGGTCAACATCGTCACTCAAGCCAATCACGATCAAGCTCTGATTGGGGGACGCTACACCGTCCAGCTCTTGGTTGACATTGGGGGAGGGAGCACCGATATCAGCTTCCTCTGGCGCGATCAGGGCGGCCAATCCACCACCATCGTGGAGTACGCCACGAGCCTCAAATACGCTGGGGAGGATCTCTTTGAGGCGCTGCTCGGTCCTGAAGGGGGCGCTCAGATCGCCAACCGATGCTTGGTCCGTGGATTCAGCGGCGATGAGATCCGCCGCAAACTGCGCCAAAACGGAATGACCTCCGATCTCATCGACCCCATCAAGCAGTCGATGACCAAGCGACGCGTTGAGGCCTTCTTCGATCAGCTCATCGAGTACATTGCGCGCCTCATCGCTTCCACCTGGTTCAACGGCCAAGTTCAGCGTCGGTTCGGTGGCTTTAGCACCCAGGTCGTCCACCTCGCGCGCCTGGGGAGTGGTTGGGGCTTGGCGGACCTCGTGCATCCAAACCCCAATCAGAGCTTCAGCTTCCTGTTGGAGCGCCGCGTCATGGAACTTCTCGAGTCGATCCCCGAAGCGAAGGTGAACGTCGAGCCGCTCATCCTTCCAAGGGGGGTGCACCCAAAGCACGTCGTGGCTTTTGGGCTCTTAGGTCAACAAAGACAAACTCAGATCGTATACACCAGCTCCCAAAGAATGGAGCAGGGGCGCGATCCTGATTGGATGAGCGTTGCGCCATCCCCCTGCCGCAGCATTGTGGGCCTACCCACCACGATGGTGTGCTTCGATCTGCCTGAAAATCAGCGCACGACCTTAATCGATTGGTGGCGTCCTATTGAGTTCGATCTTAACATCCACTTCCCAAGTATCCACGGGCCAAGCCTTGAGTCGAACGCAGCGTATCACTGGAGGCTCGATGACTTCGAAAAAGCGGGTATTATATTCCCTGATAAGATTGTAGGCTCCAAAGATAACTTCCTTAGAGTTATACAGGAGAGCCAACCCAAGCTTCAAGCAAGTCGTCAACAGAATCAACATTGGTTTAGCAAGAGCCCCCTCGACCTCTTTATCGAGTCAGGGCTTCGTACTCGACTCTTGACCTTGCCCTAAAGGAGATAAACGATGGCGAGCTTTTATGGAAAACCGGTCGAAATTGAGAAATTAGGTCCGTTTTTAAGCCGACAGGGGGGGTGGTCTTTCTGGAATATCGCCACAGGAGAGCAACTCCTCAATGTAGAGATCAGAGATGGTCAGTTTTTACTGATAGATCAGAATAATCGTGTTCGACACAGCTTTATTTTACGCTCTCGAAGAGGGCAATCATTTCAATTTCCATGGCCCTCTCAGGTCAACTTCGACCCTCAGCTTATAGGGAGCAAATCGAACAGAAATGGACATAGGTATATAGAGATTCAATATAAAAATAACCAAAACACATCCGGGCACCAAATACATCGATTGAATCCGATCGAGGTCCTCCACCTCGCGCAAGATCAACAGGAATTTTTGGATGTCCCTTAAACCAAACACCCTTCCGCCTGGCCTGGGCCGATCACTCGCCCTCGCGTCGATCTACATCTGCGCCTGGGTCACTGCGGTGGGTTGTGATGATGCTCCGGCGACCTCCCCCGCGCCTAAGCCAGAGGTGAAGCAGGAGGCGAAAAAGGCGCTGAAAGCTCCAGCCAAGCCAGCCCCGCCGCTCCCCGATGGTGCGCGGATCTTTGTAGACTTGAGCACCTCGATGCAGGGCTACGCGGGCGGCGACTCGGGCGGTGTCGAGAGTGTACATCGCTTTATTTTACAGGGTATTAGCGCCGCAGGCGCCGCCCCCGTTGAGTACTGCGAGATCCTCAAAAAGGGGGATACTCGCTGTGGGATCAAGCCCAATCCGAACCACTACCGGACGCCCAAGGTCTACCGAGAGGGGGCCTCGCCTATCGCGGGGGTCCTCTTCCCTCCTCGGCGGGATCCTTCAGGCGAGCGCACGGTGGAGAAAAGCCCCATCGACGAGCGGCGGATCTCTGTGATTATCACCGACGGGTTGGAGGCGACCACCGCCCGCACGCAGCCAGATGGGCAGAGTGGAGACTGTGTGCCTGGGCCAGACGTCGCTTGTCTTCAGAGGGCGCTCGCCGAGCGCGCCCAGCAAGGCTATGGGGTGTGGATGATCGCCGTCTCGCTGCGTTTCCGCGGCAAGGTCTTCGCAGAACGGGGGCTCGATCAGGTGATGTTCGCTCGTGTGCGCGATCACCTCAACGCCCTGCGTGAGCAACCGGAGTGGTCTGGGGTCGATTTCGAGGCAACCAAGCTTCGCGAAGAGCAATCGACAGGGAATCACCTATACGAATATGTCGGCGTTCGTCCTTTGATCGTGTTCGTGCTCAGTCGGGACATTAAATTGGGCCGTGAGGTAACTCAACACGTCATGAAGCGCCTAGAGAGTGAGCACGTCGCGACCCCGAAAGACCGCCTGAAGTCGATCGAGTTGGCGCCCTATGACAGCGGTCGCTACGCATTCAAGACGTTGACGCATGGGGAGGTCGAAAAAGCTCAAGGCGCGGTCCTCCCCAGCGGTAAACCTCGCCGATACGAAGAATTAAATGCACTTGTTCTCCCGCTGGAGTGTCGTGGGCAAGGCGTGGCGCGCCTCAACCTCTACGCCGTTGAGGATCAGCCTACGACGCCAACCCCTCCAGCAGGGCTCAAGCCCAAGCTTGGAGTGAAGATGATGACGCCAATTCAATCCGCTTTTATCCCACCTAAACAGGTTAAACCAGGGCACTTTCAGGCTGCGTTAAAGTGTCTATACCTATCTAAAGGGGAAACTCGTTTAGAAATTGATTTACTGTATCAAATTGATTTGATTAAAGATCAAATCAATGGATTTGAGTCTTGGAGTTCACAAAATACTTGGGAAAATCCAGAAAGAGCGTATCGGCTCAAGAATATTGTTGATGGAGTTCTATCTGAATGCACGCGTGAGGCTGAAATTCAAGATAAAGCCATATTTTTAATTAAAAAAGATCGTGATTAGAGGAGATAAAAAGCTGATGAGCACGATTTTTGGAATCGATTTAGGCACAACTTTTTGCGCGTGCGCGCGAGTATCACCACCTGACACCTCAACAGAACTCATCAAGCTGGAGCGGAACGGGAGCAAATCGGGTTGGACGATGCCCTCTAAGGTATTCATTACTGAAGATTTCAGGTCAAATCCAAGGGCAATTGTGGGTTCTCAGGCTATTCTAGAAAGCATCTCAAAAGATGAAGGTGAACTGGTCGAGTTTGCGAAGCGTCATATTGGCCTCACAGGCGATCAAATACGGCGTTGGACCGACCTTGATTTAGATCCTACTGATATTTCTTCACTTATTTTAAGAAAGATTAAAAAAGCAGTTGATGAATCTGACCAAAGTCGACCACTCGTTAAAGCAGTTGTCACACACCCTCGCGATTTTACAATTCCTAGGAAAGAAGCAACAGCACAGGCTGTCGCCCTCGCTGGGATCGAACTAATTGACACGATCAACGAGCCTGAGGCCGCTCTATACGGATATTTTAAGCCCGGAGAAAATGAAGCTGATCCTGGAATCTATCTCATCTTTGATCTTGGGGGGGGGACCTTAGATATCGCGATCCTAGAGGTACCCGAGGAGGGTCAACCCCAAGTGATTGGAGGGCACGGTCAATCTGAGTTGGGTGGCAAAGATTGGGATGATGTGATGTTCAAGCATATTATGCGATCTGCGGAAACTCATCATGCTCAAGATGAATTTGATTACCGCGCAGATATCAGTCAACTTACATATCATCAGCTCAAAGATCTCGCATGTCAGTTCAAAGAGACCTCGGCAGGGAAAGAAATCAAGAAAAAAGTAATCAAAACAGTACTTCGCGACAAAAATGAAGTCATGACGGTGATCAAAGTTCAAGTCAAAGACTGGGAGCGAGAGTGCCAGCCCTTGATCGAGCGCTGTAGCGAGACGATCGATCAGGCGCTTGAGGATGCAGGAGTCAGCATCGACGCGGTGACCCGAGTCCTGCCTGTTGGGGGATCGGTGAGGCTTCGAGCGATTCAAAACCTGCTCTACGAGCGCTTTGGAGAGGATCGTGTCGCGCCGATCACGGGGCGCGACGCTGTTGACGTCGACGCTGTGGTCGCCGAAGGAGCCGCGCGGTTTGGTGCCATCAAGGTCGCCCAGGACCTCGCTCAAAACAGCCCGAACCAAGCGATCCGTGCCATGATGAGCGAGGTCGTCGAGTCCGCGCCGCGCTCAAGCCTCGCCCACGGCATTAATGTATTGGTGTGGCGACATGAGGGGGAGTACCTCAGTCCGTTGGTAGAGAAGGGGATCCCCGTTCCGATCCAAAAAGAGCGTTTTTTCCAGGTCAACAACGTCAATGATCACCTCATCGTGGAGATTTTTGAAGGCCCAGAAGGGCCTCGTCCAGATGGCGCATCTCCCAGCAAGAGCATCACCTTCCCTCCGAGCATCGGCGCGCGCGTCGGGGATCGGGTCAGGATGGTCGTAAACGTCTCAGATTCAGGTCGTATTACGGTCAGCGCTCACCACGAACGATCACAAGGCTCTCAAAGCATAGAACTTCAACCTCGAGGTAACACATCCAGTGAAATAAACACGGATTTAGAGCGTAAAGCGCGTCTCAACCGCATTGAAGTGATTTAGGTAGAGTAAGTCAATGGGCAGAGAGGACTGATTCAGGATGTTTAAACTTTTAGTATTAATTGGATGTTTTATTAGTTGGAGCGCGAGCATTGCCCAACCGCTCCCCTCCAAAAAATCATGGTGGTCCAGAGATCGGGTCTATCGCTCCTATCGAAACCAACTCCTTCCAAAAACAGATCGAGGATTTGATGTAAACGCAAGCTATAAAAATGAAAAGATGGTTAACTTACTCCTCGAGGAATATCATAAACGGTATCCAGATGTGACTCGACTGCATAATCTTGGAAAAAGTCATCAAGATCGTTCTATATTAGCCCTTCAAGTCTCGAAAAGGATCGAAAAAAATACAAATAAACCTTCAATTTTAATAGTTGGCGCTATCCATGGCGATGAACTTCTCGCTATTGATTACGTATTTGATGCAATTCAGCATATTCTAGAGCAAATAGATCACCCAAAAGTTCAAAACTATCTAGAATCTCTCGATCTTTGGTTTATCCCATTGGCGAACCCTGACGGAAACTATGTGACGTTGGAGGTTAATCGAACTTGGCAGCGTGGCCGCAAGAATGGGCGAGATTGCAACCAAGATCACAAATATGACGTGTTGCATGAGGGCGTCGATATCAACCGCAATTTTCCATTCAGGTGGGGTGCTCTTGGTGAGCGTGGAAGTAAATCAGACTCTAAGAGTGACTATTTTCGTGGAGAATCAAGCGCATCTGAGCCTGAGACCAGGATACTTATGAATCTTGCGGAAGATTGTCGATTTGTTGCAGCGTTATCATGGCATACAAATGGAAGGATGATTCTTTCCCCCTATACAATCGAGGGTGTTAAGAATCCAAAACCGGATGTTGCTTGGGAAATTGCTCAGATTTTACGAGATTCGACAATGTTACCAAATAATAATAAAGGATTTCGTGTAAAAAGACAAATGTATCCCGTTGATGGTACTGAACAAGATTGGTATTACCATAAATATGGGACTTTAGCCTATATTATTGAGGGAACACATCATAATCCTCTTAATGTCTCGGTTCGCAAACGCTCGATTATGTCACTTAGACCAATTGTTTGGGCACTCTTTGATCGAATCCTCCAAGGACCAGCAGTGTATGGTTACATTAAGAAAGATGGAGAACCAGTCGAGGCAATTTTTGAGATTGAAGAGGTTAAAATGAGATCAGGTGAATGTTGGACAAGCCGGCCCAGTGATGGCCGGTTCGAACAACATTTGCCGAACGCTGGACGATATACTCTGATTATAAAAAATCAAACTAAAATTCTTAAAAAATTGGAATTTAAGGTGAATAATGAGAGAGTTCGAATTGATGTGAATCTATAAGTCCAGACATAAAAAATCAACTCAAAAAGATAGATTTAAAAAACAGGTGGAAATATGTTGCGAGAAGAGAAAAAAAGTCATATAGATCAAGGTCTCCAGCCCGAGCATACGGGGTCATCACTCAAAGAGGTCGAGTCCACTTTAGGTGAAGGGGAACTCCGGCCCGAACCCACAGGTTCGTCACTTCGGGAGGTCGGAGAGGCCCTCCCAGCACAACTCAGTATTCCCTTAGATCAGAAAGATGAAGGATGGCTTTATGGCCCTCCGCCTCGAATTACGATCGATCTGATCAACGCGGTGCTTCAAAATGAAGATGAGATGCTCACTTTGTTTATCCCGCAACGTGAGGTGATGCTATTTATACGTAAACCAGAAGATTATGAAATTTTTAAGCAGAGGCTCAAGAAACAGAGAGATTCAGTTCGTCGATCGGTTAATCAGCCTGGTCCTTTGCAGACAATTGCTCAATCTCTCGAAAATCGATCAAAATGGCGAGAATTGCGCAGTTTAGAGAGAAGTTCAGATACTTATCAGGACCTAATCATTGGTGGTCTCTGCCGTATAATTAAAGCAAGTCGTCTTAAAAAGCTTAGATCACTTGCGGAAGCACGATACCAAGATAACTTTCTAAGTGATTATGATTTTCAAATTCTTTCGGAAGAAACAGAAAATCTCGGACTTCCTAGTACATCTATTGATGATATTCTTAAAAATATTGAAGCGAATAAAGAAAAAGATGGCGTTTCATTTAAAAGAGAAGAGCAACTTCCTCTTTTGCATGGAGCATCTTTACAACTTAGATCTCTGAATGAAGTTTTATCAGCAGTAAATACAGATTTGGAAGAAGTTTTAAGGCAACTTAAAGATACACTTAGAACCTCATCTATCCTATATTGGATTAAACCTCATAGTTTAACCCAACGTAAGGCCCAAGAAGCTTCTAGACGCTGTATCGAACTTTATTCTAAGCTCAAGACCGAAGAAGCTCTTGAGCAAGGAGCCTGGTCTATTCTTTGGAATGCTGGATTAAGCTGGATCGACTTAGACTGGGGTAGAAAAAAGACCACAGCAAACTGGAACTTCGGTAAAGTCTCATCCCTAAAGCAGCTTCTCAGGGCCATCCAAAAGCACAAGATCCAAGCGCTCGTCTACGTCGTCCGCGCAAAGCTCATCAGTCGCTGGTTTGAAACCGTCGACGAAGTCACCCCCGCCCTCCAACAGAGCGCCGAGGACGCAGAGCGGGGCTTCATCGACGCGAGCAACCGCGAGACTCAAAAAGCGCTGTGGGAGTTAGCATGGGCGTGTGGTGATGACCGCCTCTTCCTTGATGAGGGCTACGCTACCTCACTTGAGACGCTGCTCAAGGAGATCAAGGCGCGCGACATCCGCCCCCTGATCACCGTTGTCCGCGCCAAGCTTATCCATAGTTGGTTCCGCGCCATCGACGCCAACGCGGCGCTCCAGGAAAAGGCGCGCGATGCAGAGCAGCGCTTTCGGAGCGAGCAGGACAGCGACACGCGCTTGAGCCTGTGGCAACTCGCCTGGGCATGTGGCGACAATCGCCTTCTCCTCGAGAATGGCGTTGTTTACCAAGACATCAGCGGCTTCTGCCAAGCATACCCCCACGATCCCGCGCTCCTCAAGGCGACGAGGGAGGGGTTGGTGTTGGCTTGGGTCATGACGTGCCTGCGGCCCGATGGGCTTGGGCTCCGAGAGGCCCTCTCAGAACTGGGCGATAACCCATCCGAGGCGCATATCATCAAGCGGCTCCAGTGGCACCTCGGCCATACACGCTTTGTCTGGGATAAGGTAGATCTGGATCGCCCGACTCTCGCGGGGCTGATCGCGACATTGTTGAGCAACCCCGAGAACTTCAGCCATGTTGGGGCCGCCACTGCGGACGGCGCGCTGGGGCTGTGGTTGGGTGCTGTCGCCAACGACATCGCTGAGGAGATTCGCCAGGAGATCAGGGCCTTGGCCTTGAAGCGTTGGGACTCCAAACCCCTGATCGCGCAGCGCGTCTTCAACCTTCTGGGGCGGCGCGAGTTCATCCTCTTCCTCCCTGGCGCCTCAGAGCCCCTGCTTATCGAAAGCGTCGAGGATCTCATCGAGCGCGCGCATCTCTACTGGGCCGAGCTCTCCCAGGAGGAGACGCTGGCTCGCCTCCATGACTGGCTGACCCAGAGCGTGAACCAGCCCCTCAACCCGGCGTCGCTCTTTGATCTGCTCGTCAGCGCGGATGACACGACAATGCGCCAAGCGGATGGGTTTCCTCTGGGCAGCGAGTGTGAGGGGCAGCCTCGCTTTGGGGGGTATCAAAAGGGAAGCGCGCATGCGGTCTTGGCCGCCTTCGTCGGTTGGATCGAGGAGCAACCCGCCCCGCCCCCCGAGGTGGAGATCGCCTTCGTGACGGGAATGCTCGTGAGGTGGGCTGAGGCCCACATCCCCGAGTTGGGTGAGGATCTGAAGAAGCGTATCGATATCGCGGGTGATCTGCGCACGCGCTACATGGCCTGCTTGTGGGGCCTCAGCTATCGCAAGCTCATGGTCAATCACCAATTCTCCGTCGAGCGGCCTCAGCAACTCATCGAGGCGGCCTCCGAGCACCTCCCAGATATCGAGCGCCTCTTTGACACGCGCGTGTTGGACGCTTGGGCGCCCTCTGAAGCGCGTGAACGGCTCGAGCACCTCCACCAACTCGTGGATGAGGCCAACATCCTCTTCAGCAAGGAGTGCCCCCCCGCCCCCAATTGGCTACTGACCCGCTGCAGCTTCGCCTCTCAACTTATGATCAACCCCCAGGCTTGGTTGTTCATCAAGGATCGCGCGGCGCTCGCCATAGAGGCCCTTGGAGGTCGACGCAGCCGATATCACCCAGCCTCTAAACAACAGACAATCTCCGGGATGCCCTCTCAGACGGCGCTCAACATCGGCGTGCAGTTGACGCTCGCCGAGGAGGGGGATGTCCCTATCCACGCGGTTCTGATCGACTCTGAGAATTGCGTGTGCAGCATCCCCACCCCCATGACAGGCCAGCCTTTGGTCGCGCGCCTTGATCAAGCGGAGGTCTTTGATAAGATCACGGTCAAAAAAACCTTTAAGATCCTCACGGTTGAGCATGATGCGAACACGTTGGCTCAAGACGTCGAGATGACGGTCAAAATCAACCATTTTGATCGACTTGGCACAGCATTTAAAACGAGCCTCCTGTATATCCCGATTCTCTCAATTCTAGGTGGAGTATTCGGCTATTTGCTTGGTTTCTCACACGACTATCTGGGTAAAGAGTTCTTTGAACTGGGCTCATTGATGGCAACTAAGGGGATTTTTAACAAAAATTGCTATTTTTGGTCAAGTTATTCCACTATAATACCCTTATTCCTCGCGCTTATAGTCACACTTGTTGGAATCTTTGCATTTAAACTTACAATAAGTAAGGCAAAAAGAGCAGCTCCTCCTGAATTAGAGGAAAAAATTAATTTACAGGGTAATTTCTCTACAAAACAGATCGTGATCATCCTCACAGCGACGATTACTCTCGCGTTTTTAATCCCAACTGTAGTCGCAATCTTCGTCGGCGTAATTAGCTTCTTATTACTTAAAGCTAAGCAGGAACTTTTCCTGCGCTCGAAATTGACCGCTGCCGAGCGGAGTCAAAACCACATAGGAGTTGTCATTACAATCGCTGGATTGGTTATCACGATCCTATCTTATCCGATCATCAAGTGGCTCTCTTGGAGTGTATGGAGGACCACGGGTTACTTTGGTGATATGGCTGGGCTGATCCCAGGATCGAGCGCCTGGAGCCGCCTCGAATATGTTCTCATCGGCAATGTGATCGTGATGATTGTTTTTAGTGGCTGGTTTGGGCTCTCTCTGGCGCTGCTGCGCGCTCAATACACCCGAATGGCCATCATAACTCAGGTCGTCGGGCTCCTGATGATCGGCTCGATGATCTACTAACCACGGACTGTAGTACACATAAATTTAGTATAAGGAATAAAAGATGATCATACTGCCTAAAAGATCCATATCTTTGCTTTTTAAGGCTGGCTCCTTATGAAAAGCCATTCTCTCTTTGTTGCTAAATTTAATGAGAATAAAATTTTTGAGCCTGAAGAGATAAAAAGGGTATCCAATTCCGGAATATCATATCTCATTATTCCATCCTCTAAATGGATCTCTACTGATTTAAACATCGCGGTACCTCAATATAACAGCTTGTATGACCAAACATTATTGCAATCTACCCCATCTTATAAAGAATCCCTTTTCTACCTAAAGCTTTATGGAGGTATTTCAACTGTAGGGCTCCTTCTCTGTGGTATATTTATATTTTTACCCCATGCCTATCGACCACCAGACATCTTCGAGTACGGCCCCAGGAGCGTCTCTCATAAAGCCTGCTTAGAAGGGAATATGGAAGAGTGCGCCGATCTGGTAAAGTCGGTGGAAGGAGAGAGTCAACAACGTTTGATCGAAGCAGCTTGTAACTCGAAGAAGTCTAGTGGGGCGTGTATAGCCCTAAAGCAATGCAAATATCCGCAAAGCTGTGAACTTGCCTCTATATGGGGTCAATGTCATCTGGGGAGCGCTTCGGCTTGTCTTAGACTAGCAAAATCAAGCCATGGTGATAAAGATCAAGATACGATAAAAGCTTTGCTTGAGCGAGCTTGCGAGGGGAGTAAAGGTGAAGCTTGTGTGCGGCTCGCAGGCCTGCTCCCACAGGAGCAAATATCGACAATCAAATATCTTTATTGGAAGTCTTGCTCGATGAACTATGAAAAAGGATGTCAAAAAGTTCTTGAGATTAGAGAAAAAGAGCAAAATGATCTGATCTTAAAGCGTAATTCTGTAGTTTCTATATATAAAGACTATCTGTCTGCCTATAATGAACAAAATTCAGAAAAGTTCTATGGCATGATTTCTAATCAAGTCGGATGTTTTTACAATCAAAAAGATCAACCTAAAAGTGAGGTTTTATCTATTCATAAAGAGCAGTTTGAGCAAGGAGGTGGGAATGTTGAATCTCAATCAACAGATATTATAGATTTTTCAGAAAATGAGATGATTTTTATCGATAAAGGTCGAGTTAAAGAGCCTGGTAAATCTTCATTTGAAGAATATGAGAGGGTGATTGTCCTAAAAAAAGAGTCTGATCAATGGAAAATCCATGTAGAGGATAACCGTATCGAAAAAAGCTGTTTTAAATCGAAAACAAAAAATATCAAGACAAGGAGAGAGATCGAGCTTGAAGAGAAGGAGAGGGAACAGCAAGAACTCATCCGAAAGAGAGAGCAGGAGCAGGAGAGAAAAAAGCAGAAGGAACAAGATAGAATTCGGAGGAAGGAGGAAGAGCGGTTAGAGAAAATTCGAACAAGGGAGCAGCGCGCTCAACAAAGCAAGGCTAATCTTGAGCGTGAAGCAACCTCTGCTTTTATCAATCTCTTTAACGCACATTCCCATCGCAACTCACTTCATTTTTATCAATATATCCCTGCTCAAATGTCATGTTGGTTCGAAAATAGAGGTAAATCTTACTCATCCATAAAGAAATTCTATGACGAGAATCATTTTAGTAAGAACAACTATTATCGATCACAATTCTCCTCGTTGAGTTCAATGTATATAAACAAAAATGTTATTAGAATTACATACTATTTAAATGTTGATTTTTATGATGAAAAAACGCGTAAACGTATGAGTGCGAGTGGAAATCGAGTGGCTCTTATGAAAAAGATCGATGGGAGTTGGAAGTTGATGAGTTGGGCGAATCCTGACGAGCAAAAAAGCTGCTACAGGTGATCGGAATGAGAGCCAACCAATGAAGTTCACTCAACGCTTTCTACGCCAAAACCCACTCGACCTCGAGGCCCTCCAAGAGATCGGGGACGCTTGGAGCGACCCCCTGATTGTAGCGCCTCAGGGCTGGGTGAGCGCCTCAGCCACCCCTACCCTGCGGCCTGAGGAGATCCCCTTCCCAACCCCGCTCCAGCCCACCCCGCCGACCAAAGCGCTCATGCTCCCCCTCCGCGCTTGGGATGGGGTGCTCGTCACCGCCCTCCTCCTGGGCGTCGGGGTTCGCTGGTTTCCTCGGATTCACCGGGCGCCTGACGCTTCGGTGTATGGGGCGGCGGTCGTGGCGTATCGGGCGTGCTTGGATGGAGCGCGCGAGCGGTGCCTCGAGATCATTGAGGGGGTCGAAGGAGACTCACGCCTGGGCGCGCTGCGGGTCGCTTGTGACATGGATATGGATGGTGCGTGTGGGATCCTAGAACGCCTCGAGGGCTCCCACGATGCATCCAGCGCACGCGCCTGGGCGAGTTGCCATCGTCGCGGGGGGGGGGGTTGCCTTGAGGCGGCTCAACTTGTTCAATCTAACGCTCTCCAAGATTCGGCGCGGTTGATGGATCGGACGTGTCAGACTGGCTCTGGAGAGGGCTGTATACGCATCTCAGAGGCCGTTCTTTCTCGAAATCCTGTACCTGATCAGTTTATTAATGATAAAAATTTAATTGAATGGGTCTATATTAAAGGAGGTAGTTTTTATATCGGGTCTAATAAAGGCGAAGCTGATGAGAAACCAATATTATTAAAAGAAGTTAACTCCTTCTACATATCAAAGCATGAAGTAACAGTAAGTCAATATAATAAATGTGTTTATGAGGGCCACTGCACGCCACCTCACTGGGATGATCTTAAATGCAGGGTTAACTTTGGAGAGGGGATCAAGAGGGCGAAGATCCCCCATACCTTCCGAAGCCCTGACCACCCCGTCGTCTGTATTGATTGGTATCAAGCCAGTCAATTCGCAAGCTGGGCGAGCGCGCGGCTCCCAACCGAGGCGGAATGGGAGTACGCCGCGCGGGGTCGAGGTCAAGATGTCAAATATCCCTGGGGAGATCAGGCGATCAACTGTGAGCGCGCGGTGTACAAGCAGCAAGATGGCCCAGGCTGCGGTCGCTCATCCACGTGGCCTGTGTGCTCTCTCCCATTGGGAAACACCGCTCAAGGCCTGTGTGATATGGCTGGGAATGCCTGGGAGTGGGTGAGCGATGATTACCGCAAGGGATACGGGCCCAACGCAAAGCGCACGGGCGAGAAATCGTTTCGAGGCGGGGGGATCTATGATCCAGCCAAGGGCCAAAGAGCCGCGAATCGAGGGGGTTATACGCCCAACTACCTCGACTCTGACGTCGGCTTTCGGGTGGTCAAGATGCGCTGAGCCTAACGGCCTACATCGAGCATAGAGGAGGCTGTCGTTGACGCCGGAGAACACTCACGCGGGATCAGTTCTCAGCAGAGCTTTTCAAGCGCTCGGGCTTGAGCCCCTCAAGCTCGCTGATCTACAGGATCTGGCATCAGGTATAGAAAGCCCAGCTTTGATCAACTCCGTGGAGGATTGGCTCACGAAGGAGGGAGAGGTATACGCTGCGCCCACCTCATTGTCCTTGGTGCGACCCCTCATGCAGACCTCGTATGCCCCCCCCTCGGCGTGGCCCCAGAGGGCTTGGGGTTTGGGGGTGCTTGTGGGGATCGGGCTGGCGCTTGGGCTCCTCGCCGCGCCAACTCACAGGCGCCCTCCCAGCGCCCTTGTTTACGGCACGGCTTTGGTTGATCTCCAAGCCTGTGAGAAAGGAGACACCGCAGCGTGTGCCAGGATTACGGGAACCTATGACGCCTCCTCAAATCCACTCGCAGCGATGATCAACGCCTTTGAGGGGCGTTGCGCTCGAAGCTCACGCGCGTGCATGGCGCTCGAAGCGCTCTCCACCACACGCCCCCCTTCAGATCCACTCTGGAGACGGCTGCGATCTCACCTCAGGGTGCATTGTGGTCGAGGGGAGATCGCCGCGCATCGGGCGTTGGGGGGGCTCTATGAGCTGGGACGAGGAGGGGAGGCGGATCTTTCCAGAGCGTTGGGGCTCTATGAGGTGGGGTGCTCGAAGGGGGACAAGGTTGCGTGTGAAGCGCTGCGCCGCCTTCTCCTCTCTCCTATCTTGGGGCAGTCTCCCGAATTGCAGGAGGACTTCGAGCGGCTCTGCTTGGGGGGCTACGGCGTGGCCTGCGCGTGGCTCTACGAGCACCTCGACGCAGAGGTCGCCCTCCAAACACTCGAGCCCGCTTGCGCCGCGCGGGTCGGCGAGGCGTGCGAGGGGGTTATCCACATACAAGAGCGGAGGGATGCCTCGCCGGAGGAGATCGAGCGCCTCATCACGCTCTCCTGTTTGTCGGGGATCGCCACGCGTTGCCGACAAATCGCCCAAGCAGATCTGAACTGGATCGAGGTGAGGGGGGGCGCCTTCACGATGGGCACCCAGCATGGTGAGGCCAATGAGCGCCCCGCGCATCAGGTACGCGTGCCGACATTCAAGCTGACGCGCTCGGAGGTCACCACCCGGCAATACTCCGCTTGCGTCTTGGCCGGGGTGTGCTCACCCGCAGGTCAAGGGGCCAATTGCCCCGCCCCCCTCGCCATGGATCGAACCCCCGCGCGCTGCGTGACATGGGCGCAGGCGCGAAGGCTGGCTTCGTGGCTCGAAGCGCGCTTGCCGACAGAGGCTGAGTGGGAGTTCGCTGCCACCGCCCGTGGTCAGCGTGCCTGGCCCTGGGGGCATGCCAAACCCAACTGCTCAAGGGCGTTGTTGGTCGGATGCGGTATGTTGGCGAGCGTAGACCTGCGTGAGAAGGACTGCGTCAAGGGGATCCCATGCGATCTCATCGGGGGGGTCTCGGAATGGATCGAGGACGTCTATCATGGGGACTACAATGATGCGCCGTTGGATGGCTCAGCGGTGACCTCAGGCTCATACCGCCGCGTGGTGCGGGGGGGGAGCTATACCACCCCCCTAGAGGAGATCTCCGCGACGCGTCGGGCCGATACGCCTTCAGAGGCATCAAGTCCTCTGATTGGGATCCGGTTGGCGACGCGTGATTACCCTCGATGCCGCAGGCGTGAGGATTGTTTGGGTGAAGAGCACTGTATTGATGGACACTGCGCGATTAAAAAATGTCGAGACTGCCCATGTAAACACCATAATAAGTGTGTATATGGCTATATATGCTCTTCGAAGAAAGGTAAATGCATCAAAGCGGCGTGCCAATCAGACTCAGATTGCCCCGGCCTCTACTCATCTTGCCGAAATTGGAGATGTGTAGAGGATAAAGAACACTCAGTGAAAGACGCGATCAACACGTATCGTGATTTCGTTAAGGCATTTAACCAGGGAAACTCCTACTTATACTTTCAGACCTACATGAATCCGATACCCTGTTGGTATCGCAGCAAGAAAAACCAATTTGGGATCGAACATATTCGAAAGAAACGTGATCCCTACTTCAACAATCCCGGGAGCCGCTTGATGATCTCCCAAGTTACGCTGCAGCACGCCTCTGTGGGTGAGGTGGGGCTCGCCGTGGAGGGCTCACTCTACTCGAGTTTGAGCAAGCAACACCTCCCCATCAAGTTGGGCATTCTGATGGTGCATCACGGTGGTCGATGGCGCATCGCCGCTGAGGTCAACACGAACGCGCCTCCCCCCGGAAAATGTCGTCCTTAACCCTGCTCCTCCCACTCCTCCTCTGCGCGTCACCCGAGCCCCCGCGCTTCACCCTGCGCGTGGGGGCCTCTACGGCGTGGCTGCACGATGAGGGCGGCGCGCTCGTCGATCTCCTCCCTGTCCTGGTGGTCCGGTCAGGTGAGCGTCAAGCACGGCACTACCCCTTTCGGCTCAGCGCGGCTGAGAGTGGCCCGCGCGAGGGGGGCTGGAGGCTGGTGGCTCTCGCCGAGGCGCCTGAGGTCGCTCACCGCTTGGTGATCGAGCACCACGAGGGGGATTCAAGGCTGCACTTGGTACTTACCTCGACGACGCGGCGGGTGGTGGCCCTCAAGGAGGAGTGGGTGCGCTTCAGGACAGGGCGCTTCCAACGCGTCGAGGCGCTCGACTTCGCCTACCGCCTCAAGCACGTACGGAGCACGACGTTTCTCGGGGGACTCACCCCACGTCAAGTCCACTTCGATGCTCGCTTGTCCCTTATTGGCGGCGAAGGAATTGAAGGCGCTTGGGTGCATCCAGACAAAAAGGGGCGCTATGAGGTGCGCCTCGAACTGGAACATGAGGAGAATCACCCCTTCTCCACCTACGAGGCGTGTACCACCCATGTGGATCTCAAGGCGCGCCGAACGCCGCTCCCCGCCGAGCCTCGTGAGATCGGCACACGTCGACGCCTTGAGGCGGAGTGGATCGTGGGTTCTGCTCACCCCCTTCGGGTGGCGCGTTACCCCAACGGGTATCGCGCGGCCATCGTACTCACCGACCACGCGGATCAATCAGACACGAAGCGCCTCGAGGCCTTCGCCTTCGGGTCTACAGGCGCATTGAAGCGCGGGGAAGTGGGTTCCGAGTACCCAGGCTTCGTCAACCGAGGGCTGAGCTACACCAAGACCATCTTCGTGGAGAAGCGTGGGCCTCACGCGCCTCAGTTCGAGGAGACGGCTTACCGCGCGCTCCTCGACACCATACAGGCGCGTGGAGTGGAGATCGGCCTGCACTCTGTCACGGGGGAGGACGATCCCCCAAGCCGGGTCGAGGCGCTGGTCAAGCAGTTCCGAGGCGCTTACAGCGGGCGCGTGTGGATCGATCACCAACCCGACACCAACTGCGAGGCGATCACCAATCGAGGCAGCTCACCCGGCTCACGCTACATCCTCGATATCCTCGCCAAGCACAACGTCCGCTTGCTCTGGACCGCGCGCGATCTCATCCTCTCGAGGGGCTCCCTCAACCTGCTCGATCCAGGCTCCTCCAACAGGCGACGATCGGTGATCTTCAAGCACCCACGCTTCCCAGGCTTTTGGCTTTTCTCGACGAGTTGGCTGTTCCTCAAGCGTGTCACGCTTCTCAAGCTCTTCAACGCGCATCACCTCGATCGCCTGGCGTCGGAGCGGGGACTGCTCCTCGGGCACGTCTACCTCGAGACTTGGCGCCGCCAAGGGCGGCTGAAGGGGCGAGGCTTGATCAAGCCAAGTCCCACAGGCTTTCAGATCCGCCCTGAGGTCGACGCGCTCTTCAGCAACTTGGCGAAACGTCAGACAACTCGACAGCTCTGGATGGCGCCGCTGGGGCCGTTAGTTACACATATGGAGGCGGCGCTGCGCGCGCGGATCAATTACAGCCCGGAGGGGATCCATCTGCGCTCGTCTACCCCTCTCAAGGGGCTCACCCTGTTGCCCCCAGCCAACCTCCCCGAAAGCACGCTGTGTGTCGAGGCGCGTAGCGACGCGCCGATCGCCAAGGGGCGAGAAGGCAGTGTGTGGTTTGATCTCGATGGGGTGGGGCGTGGGGTAAAGATCCTCGACGCGGAGGGGCGAGTGGTGGCGCCTATCCAGCCAGCGTCTGTGGCTTGGCGACCTGTCGAATCGGGTGGGTGAGCAGGGCAATCACACCCTAACCTGAGTGCGTCTCCGCAATCGCGAATTTGGTTTTCAGCTGAGTTGCAGGAGTCTCTCGCTCACAGGGACATTGAAACTGTGCCCGAGCCCGCCTCCTGGATCACGCTGGCTCAATCCTGTCAATCAAGATTTGGTGCGATTGCCCTGCTCGCCGCGCCTTGAGCCCTTGTCACTGGATCTATACCTGTGTACCGTGATCTCTGCTGTCCGTTGGAGGATGGGAGGAGATGCCGCAGCCCTTCCTGAAGTGGGCGGGGGGGAAACGCGCCCTCCTCGCTGAGATCCTAAAGCGCCTGCCCTCGGGGGAGATCCCGCTCTACATCGAGCCCTTCCTCGGCGGCGGCGCGGTCTTCTTCGCCTTGGCCCGCGCGGGCCGTGTTCAGCGTGCGATCTTAAATGATCGCAACCCAGAGCTGATTCACGCCTATCGTATGGTAAAAGAGCAGCCAAAGGCGCTTATACAAGCCATTTACAAATGGAAACATAGCGAAAAAGTATATTATGACGTGCGGAGGCTTAAGTTTGACAAAGACAACAGAAGCCATGATATACCAAGGGCCGCTCGGCTCTTATGGCTGAATAAGACATGCTATAACGGGCTTTATCGCACAAATAAAAATGGTGATTTTAATGTCCCTTTTGGTCGCTATCAAAACCCACGCCTCGTCGATGAAGAGAACCTCTATCGATGCAGCGAGGCGCTACAGAACGTGAACCTGCACGAAAGCGACTTCGACGAGGTGATGTCATTGGCGGGGCCGGGCAGCGTCGTCTACTGCGATCCGCCCTACTCGCCGATGAGCAAGACCGCCTCCTTCACGCGCTATGACGGGGCGCGGTTCGGCGTCGAGGAGCAGGCGCGGCTGACCGCCTCGTTCAAGGCCCTCGCCGCGCGCGGCGCTTTTGGGCTCCTCTCCAACTCATGCACTGAGGAGACGCGTCATCTCTACGCCGATCTCCCCAAGGACGAGGTCTTCGTCCGCCGCAACATCAACAGCCGTGGAGATCGCCGTGGGCGGGTGGCGGAGTTCTTGGTCAAGACCTGCGAGCGCGGCTAGAGCTGGAGTGGCAGCTTGAGCAGCAGCCCGCCCTCGAAGAAATACCCCTGATCCCCGGTAAAGCGTTGGCCGTAGCGGAGATAGGGCGTGATCGCCACAAAGGCCACGAGCGCGCGCAGGACATAACCCACCTCGGAGCCGCTCGGCCCCGACTCCAAGCTCACCCCGCCATCAAGGCCAAAAAAGAGCAGCCCGATCTCCGGCCCCAAGCTGAGGCGCAGCGTCTCTGAGGCGCCGTGATAGAGGGCGTCGAAGTAGCCGCCCAACCACAGGCCATCATCGGGGTTGAAGTGAACGACGCTGGCCTCAAAGCCTGAGCAGACGCCGCCTTGGCCTTCATAAGAGAGGCACAGCGGGCCGCCGAGGAGCACCCAGTTCTGCGGGGCGCTCCAGCCCATGTGCGCCTCGGCGCGTGGCGGCGTGATGGTGATCAGGGCCACGCCGAGGAGCCCAACCCAAAGAGCGCGTGTCATCATCCGCCTCCATCAACGCATGGGGATAAACTGGCCTTGGTAGACCTCAACGAGGTAGAGGCCGCCGAGGGCCTCGGGGCGCGTAAAGTTGAGGCCCGAGGTCACGCCCGCCTCGACGGCCTCGACGCGGCGCAGCCGCTCCACCGCCCCGCCGTCGCTGCTGCGCGTCGCCGCCTGCGTCAAAGCCAAGAGCGCGTCATAGAGCAGCGCGTCAAAGGCGCTGGCCTCGCGGGAGAGGGCCTCGCGGATCAGGGCGCTGAAGCGCGCCCCGCGTGGCGTCTCGGCCAAGAAAGGCGCGGGGATCAGCGCCCCCTCCAGGTAGCGGCGCGCGCGCTGGAGGAGCTGTGGGGTGTACCACTCGCTGATCCCCAGGACGACGATCTCGCGCACCGCGTCGCCCTTGAAGCGGGGCTTGAGCCCCCTCGACCAGATCTTCTGGGCGGCGAGGTGGCTCATCAGCTGGGCGGCGTCCTCCGCGTCGCAGGGGATAAACAGGGTGTCGGCCTCCAGGGCCTTGACCCGCCGCGCCACGCTCGGCCAGTCGGGCTTCTCGGGGGGCCAGCTGATGCCCTGGATAACGCGACCGCCGCCGCCGCGCCACGCCTCAGAGAACCACGCCTCCAGCCGGGCGGCGAAGCGCCGGTCTGGGCGCACGACCGCCGCGACCTTGCCCCCCCGCTCTAGGCCACCGCCCGCCGCCGTGCGGGCCACCAGCGGCGGGGTGTGGAGGGCCCGCCACACGGGGCCAGGGGCGCCCAGGGCGCGATCTTCGAGGGTGAGCATGATCAGCGGGAGGTTGATCTCTCGGGCGGCCTTGGCGGCGGCGAGGGCCTGCGCGCGATCAAAGAGGCCCACGGCCCCGAAGGCGCCCTCCTCAGCCAGCGCGCGCAAGATCCCATCGAGCCGCGCCGCGTCATCGATCTCATGGAAGATCAAGCGCGCGCCCCCCTTGACGCGCGGCGCGGCGGCCAGGGGCGCGACGCCCTTCAGCGCGCGGCCCATGGGGGCCAGCGGGCCGGAGAGCGGGAGCAGGACGCCGAGCGTGGGCGTCGTGGTGGGCGGAGACGGGGTGGTGGGCGTCGTGGTGGGCG
>JAHJCH010000278.1 GCA_018813065.1 Myxococcota bacterium | reverse complement strand
CGTCGAGCGCAGCGGCGTCGAGCGCAGCGGCGTCGAGGGTGGCGTCAAGGGCGGCGTCGGGCGGCGCGACGATGAGCCTGGGGGGGGGCTCGTCATCGCAGGCCCACGCCGAGAGGCAGAGCAAGAGGGTGAGCGCGCGCATGGCGAGGATGATAGCCAAAGTGGGGGGCGTATGCGCCCTTGGTCGAGGCGCTCAGGCTTGCCGAATGGCGCCCCAGTGGCTACCCTGCCGCGGCAAAAACAACCCTACATCGAGAGGGAGGATCTCATGAGCGAGCGCCGCAACATGCATCTATATCACGGCGGCCATAAGGGCGCTGAGGCTGAGTTTGGCCGCGCCGCGCTGCGCTGGAGCGTGGCGCAGACGACGATCTCCTACAACGGGCACCAGATGGACTTCGCCGCCAACGTCGAGGAGCTGAGCGATGAGCATCTGGAGAAGGGCCAGGTCAGCATGGAGTTCGTCTTCCAGGCCTTGGGCCGCCGCTTCGCCCACGCCCAAAAGCTGCGGCGGGTGATCAACTCCATGTTCCACGTCGTGACGCGGGGCAAGGAGTCCTTCGCCATCGGCTGGATTCTCCCCGACAACCATGTGCGCGGCGGCACGGGCTGGGGGGTGGAGCTGTCCAAGTTCTTTAACCGCCCTGTGCATGTCTTCGATCAAGAGCGCAAGGCTTGGTACAGCTGGGAGAACCATGAGTGGGTCCCCAGCACGCCGCGCCTGCCCAACGCGGCCTTCTCGGCCACGGGCACGCGCCACCTGACCGAAGACGGTGAGTGGGCCATCCACGATCTCTTCGAGCGCAGCCTCGGCGCGCTGCCCGCCAGCGAAGCCCCCTGAGCCTGCCCCGCCGTCTCCCTTCAGCCCCTCTCGATAAATCCCCAGCGAAGAGCTATCCCGAGTGACAATCCACGGGGCCTGTATTAGCGTGGTGCCGTGAGCGAAGAACGATCAGCATTCTCCATTGGCGCGGTCCTGGCGAACCGCTACCGGCTTGATGAGATCATCGGCCGTGGCAGCGTGGCGACGGTCTATCGAGCCTTTGATAGCTTGATTCAGCGGGAGGTCGCCCTGAAGCTGCTCCACAGCAGCTTTATGGAGCGCAAGAGCATCGAAGCGCGCTTCCTCAATGAGGCCCGCGCGGTCTCAACGCTCTGCCACCCCAACACCGTGATCATCCATGACTTTGGCGATCACCTCGGGCGCGCCTTCATCGTCTTTGAGCACGTCCGAGGCGACAGCCTGCGGCAAATCTTGACCGAGCAAGGGCCGCTGCCGCTCAGCCGCGCGGTCCATATCGCCGAGCAGATCCTCGCCGCCTTGGGGGAGGCCCATGATCGCGGCGTGGTCCACCGTGATCTGCGCCCGGAGAACGTGCTGATCACCCAGGTCGGCGGCGATCCTGACTTTGTCAAGCTGGTGGACTTTGGTTTAGCGCGCCTGGAGAGCGCGGTGCGCCAGACCATGCCAGGGGAGATCTTCGCCGCGCCGAGCTACCTCTCGCCGGAGCAGGCGCGGGGGCAGCGCTGCACGCAGAAGGGCGATCTCTACGCGGTGGGCGTCATCCTCTACGAGATGCTGGCGGGGCGGCCGCCCTTCGAGGCGCCCATGATCATGGACCTGCTCACGCAGCACATGCACGCCACCCCGCCGCCCTTCGCCGCCCAAGGGGTCTTCGTGCCCCCCGCGCTCTCTGATCAGGTCATGGCCCTGCTGGAGAAGCGCCCAGAGGATCGCCCGGAGCGCGCCGAGGAGGCGGCGTGGGCGCTGGGGCACCTCGCCAACGAGATCGATCTGGTGGCCGTCGAGGCGCCGCCGAGCTTCCTCGCCGCGCCGCGTCGAGACGTGGAGCCCAAGCCGCTGCTGCCGCCGCGTCGCTTCTCGTTTCAGCGGCCGATCACGCGGGTCGGCGGCTCCGTGGACAGCTCGCTCGTGGGCATGACCTCCGCCGATCAGCCGATCGATGTCGCCGCCTTCGATAGCCTGGAGATCGGGCCGGGGGACGCCGCGGATGTGTTTGATGAGCCACCGCGCGTCGCGCCGATCAGCCGCCCGCCGCGCGCCGCGCCGATCAGCCGCCCG
>JAHJCH010000277.1 GCA_018813065.1 Myxococcota bacterium | reverse complement strand
CCCTCATCCCGTTTCCTCCGTCGGTTTTTGGTTCGCACCTAACTCATCGGTTGGATTCGGGATTTTTCTTTTTCGGGGGGTCTTCAGGACCTCAAGGGCATGTCAGGGACTCTGCCAACTTTTCGGGGTTGCGCCCCCCCACGCATCGCCACTAAGGCTGGGATCGAGCGGATGTTAAACCGCGCCGCTAAACCCTGCGCCTTCATCGTGTCCACCTTGACCATCAATACATCCGGGCGCGCCTGCGCCGCCTGGGCAAACTGCGGCCCCATCATCTTGCAGGGGCCACACCACGCCGCCCAAAAGTCAATCAGCACAAGCTGACCCGTTCGATTTACCACCACGTCAAATGTGGCGTCGTCCAGATCAACCGGGCTGCCCGAAAACAACGCCCCCTTACATACTCCACATCGCCCCGCAACGTCCCCGAGGCGCTCCGCTGGGATGCGGTTGGGCTTGTGGCAGCTCGGGCACACCACGATGATGCTCATGTTTATTCTCCTCGTCTCAATTTTGAGGTTGTCTCACTCAACAGAGCCGCCTGCTTCCTTGATCGCCTCAAGCGTTATTTGCTCGTCATCACCCACACGCCGTCCCAGTCGCGCGGCGGCGCGCTCTCCATAAAGTGCGCGCAACGCTCCAAGTAGAGCCGCGCTACGCCGTCGTTTGGCCTCAGCTCAATGATCTCCCGGAAGAATCGCGTCGCTTGTAGAAAATCTCGACTTTGGTAGGCGATGAAGCCCCGGTTCGTCAGATCAATGATGTCCATTGTGCGCGCCCCAAGCTCGTCTTTTAGGTGATCAAACGCTTCAAATATCGCTACAGGTTCTTTTTTCCCCTTGACTCGCGTTAGATCGACTTTCCTGAGCAGGTAGCTGTGTTTAAGCGCGCGGCGCGTTAACTCTGAGAGCAATATCTGACTCCCATAGAGTTTATTGGCGCCCTCCAGTCGCGATGCGAGGTTTACTCCGTCGCCGATCACGGTGTAGTCCATCCGCTTTAATGAGCCGATGTTCCCCGAAAGAATCTCGTCTGTGTTGATCCCAACCCCCATAAACACCGGCTGCTCGCCCTTCTCTTGGCGCTCGCGGTTAAACACCTCCAAGGAGCGCAGCATGGAGATCGCCGTTATCAACGCGTTGTCGGCGTCTTGTTCGCCCACAATGGGCGCGCCAAACACAGCCATGATCGCGTCGCCAATGTACTTGTCGAGGATCCCGCCATTCTCAAGCACGCTGTCCACCATGATGCTGAAGTATTCGTTGAGCATCGTGACCGTCTTCTGGGCGCCCATCTGCTCGGAGATCGTCGTGAAGCTGCGGATGTCCGTAAACAAGACCGTGGCGCGCTGGATCTTGCCCCCAAGCATCGCCTCGCTGTCCTCGTCAAGGAGCTGATCCGCCAGCTCTTTGGTGAGGTAGCGCGCCATCGTGCCACGCAGACGCTTCTCCTGGGTGATGTCTTCGAGGATTAAGAGGCAGCCCAAGTGTTGGTGCTTGCTGTCCTTGAGCGCTTGAATCGAGAGGTTGACCGATGCCTTCTCGCGGCGCTGATGCCCACGGCCCTCTGATGCTTGTTGGTTGAGCCATAGATCAACGTCAAGGCTGTTGTCTGTCTCTCCCGTGGAGCGCACGTTCTCAATCGATTCGGCGATCCAGGTGTTTTGACCCGAGAAGAAACGGCGCGCCGCGATGCCAATGATCTCGTCTCGTTTGTTCTCTTTGTGAAAGAGATGAAGCGCCGCGTGGTTGGCGGTCACAATCTCATTGTTGGCGTTTAAGGTGATGACCCCGTTGGACATGCTCTGAAGGATGCTCTCATTGTAGTTCTTAATCTGAAGCACATCTTCAAAGAGCCGCGCGTTTTCAATGGCAATGGCCGCTTGTGAGGAGAACGCGGCGAGCCGCCGCTCATCGACCTTGCGGAATGGCCCACCTCGCTTGTTGAGCACTTGTACGACGCCAATAATTTCATTTTGTTTGTTTTGGATAGGCATACATAAGATTGTATCGGTCTTATATCCCGTTTTTTTGTCAACCGCAGGGTTAAAACGGCTGTCTTTGTAGGCATCAGGGATGTTGATCGTCTCTCCCATCATAAAAACGCTGCCCGCGATGCCTAAATGAGCTGGAAATCGAATCTCAGAGACGGACATCCCTTGCGCGACGTGCGACCAAAGCTCATCTGTCTCTTTGTCATACATAAATAGCGTGCTGCGGTCTGCATCTAGAATCTCGGTGACCACACCCATGATTTTTTGCAGGAGCGGTTCAAGCTGAAGCTCGCGGGAGATCGCCGTGGTGATCTCCAGCATTTGCGATTCTTCTTTTTTGGCGCGCTCTATCCGCTCGTGTAGCTGCGTGTTGATAAACGCTGAGGCCGCTTGCGCCGTGAGCGCCTCAAGGAGATTGAGGTCTTCGGCGTCAAATGGGCCTTTGAATTTGTTGAGCACCTGCGCGACGCCAATAATTCGCTGGTCCGTTGATTTGATCGGGCAGCAAAGTATGTTCTTTGTTGTATATCCAGTCCGAATGTCTATTTCTCGATTGAATCTCTCATCAGAGTAGGCATCGTCGATAATAATCACTTCTTTGTTGGTGAAAGAAGCGCCAGCAATACCCATATGGCTCGGAAAACGGATTTCTTGTGTTATACCGCCACCCGCAACCCTGGAGAATAGCTCTTTTTCTTGTTCGTCATAGAGGAAGAGTGTGCAGCGGTCCGCGTCAAGGAAGTTGGATATAATGTTGACCATTCGATTGAGTAAAGTATCTAATGATAGCGTGTCATTTACTTGTTTTGATACTTCAAGTAAGGCAGATGTTTTTCTAAGTATATCCGCCATCTTAAATGTAAAGTCTTCGCGATCTTGTTCGTTAAGCGCGTCGAGTATGCGCCTTAGATCGGATTGTTGTAGCCGATGGTTGACAATTTGTTTAACAATGTCGAGTTGATCTGTCGCATTTTGATAAGAAGCCGGGTTCTCTTTGTCGCTCATCTCTCGACCTCGCCTTGTGGTTGACGCGGTGATCGTATGGCGCTGGCTTGGGCCACGGTCAACGCGTGTCATGGATGACACACCCTGGGCGATCCGTCTCCTAAATTTTATCCCGATGACCCACCCCCCCGATGAGGGGGTGTTCGCTTCACGGGATGTACATTATGCGCGGCTCTCTCCTCCTCATCCTCGTCTCCTTCAGCGTCGCCTCCGCCTACGAGTTGAAGACGGATGGTGAGGGCCACGCGGTTCATTGGGCGCAGATGCCCGTGCCCTACGCCATGGATATCCGCGGCGCGCTCGACTTTGATAACGCCACCGCTGAGGCCATCGTCCAGGACAGCTTCGAGGCGTGGAGCGGCCACCAAGGCAGCGAGGTCAGCTTGGTTTATCAAGGGCAAGTCCGCGGCGACGCCCCCGGCTATGACGCGGCCCGCCCCGATGAGAACCATAACTCTGTCTTTTGGCTCCGCGATGACTGGGCCCACGGCGCGGACACCCTGGCCATCACCATCACCGTCTTTCAACGCGGCACCGGTGAGCTGCTCGACGCCGATATCTTGGTCAATGAGCGCGATTATACCTGGAGCGATGAGGGCGAGAATGATCTGCAAAACACCCTGACGCATGAGGTCGGGCACCTGCTGGGTTTGGGTCACTCCGAGCACCCCGAGGCGACCATGTTCGCCACCGCCGGCGACTTCGAGATCACCAAGCGCGATCTGCATGAGGATGATATGGCCGGGTTGGCCCGCGTCTATCCCAGCGCCGATGAGGCCGCCCCCTCTGTCCCTAAGCCCCCCGTCAACGCCATCCCCCTCAGCGCCGCTGATCGCGATGACGCCGTGCCCGCCCCCGCCGCTGAGGCCCAGGACGGTGATGAGGAGGCTTGGGCCGAGGCCGCCCCCAGCGTGGGCTGTACGGTGAGCTTAAACGCCACCACCAGCGCGCCGATCTGGCTGTTGGCCCTCATCGCCCTCGTCTTTAAGCGGAGAACATTATGAGCCGCGCCCTGCCACGCCTGGCCCTGACCGCCCTCCTCTGCCTCAATGCCGCCAAGGCCACGACCCTCCAGGCCTTCACCTTGGAGGATCTGGCGACGCAAGCCTCGATGATCATCGAGGGCACCGTCCTTGAGACGCGCGCCCGCTGGGTGGGGCGCTTGATCGTCACCGATATCACCGTCGCCGTTGATCATTGCTATAAGGGCGAGTGCGAGGTGCAGGCGGTGGAGCTGCGCGTCCTCGGCGGTACAGTGGGGGATCTGGTCATGAGCGCCCACGGCGTCGCGCAGTTCTCCCCCGATGAGACGGTCTTGTTGTTCCTTGAGCCCATCGGCGCCCTGGCGCCTGGTTATCTCCAGCCCACGGGGCAGGCGCAGGGGAAGTTTCGCTTGGTGCGCGATGCCCAAGGGCCTGTCTTGCGGCGCGATCCCCGCGTGGCGCGGCTGGCTGGCCCTGACATCGAGGCGGCCCACGCCCTCGACCTCCTGCCCTTGGATGAGGTCCTCGCCCGCTTGGAGCGCGTCTTGGCCATCGACTGAGATCGCAGCCTTCCTTTACCCGTACGATCCCCCGTGATATATGCTCGCCTCGGTGACACAGGAGGCTCGCATGTCGCAGGTTTTCGCCGGCGTGGCCGGAAAAACCTCTACGGGGGAGACGGTCGTCGTGTGCGGCGGCTGTGGGGCGTGGTACGGCGCGGCGCATATCGCCACGATCAACCTCAATGATGGGGCGAATCAGCTGCGCGCTTTCCTCAAGCTCGGCTTCTCCGCGTTAAACGAGGTTTGCTGCCCACGGTGCGGCGCGCTGTATGTGATTGAAGAGCCTTTCTTGGTTCACCTCCCTGAGCGGCGTCGCTTTATCTTGGTCCTGCCTGAGCGTCAGCGACACCGCGCGTTGCAGGCTCAGGCGGAGCACCTCCGCCGCTTAGCGCCCCACGCTGGCGCCCTCTCGCCGCCCTACGCGCGGGAGCTTCAGGTGGTCGTGGGGCAAGCGGCGCTTAAGAGCACCCTGCGCGGTCAAGCCCAGCTCCTTGAGCCCAGCCCCGCCGCTCAAGGGCCAATGACCCAGCTCCTGATCTCGCCGCTGGTCGCGCCTGCGCGCGATGAGCCCAGCAGCGACGGGCACGCCAGCATGCCGATCTCGGAGATGCGCTCGCCTAAGCCCTCCGAGGAGTCCATCGATGAGGCCCTGGCCTCGCTGCTGAACTATCGCCAGCGCTCTCAGGAGCCCGAGGCCCCCCCCGCCGAGGTCAGCGCGGAGGCGCCCCAAGCCGAGATGCCCCCCAAGGAGGCGTCGCTCAGCCCCATCAAGGCGGAGGTCAAGCCCCTCTCCACGCCGCTGAGCCCCGTTGAGCCCGTCGCCGCGTCCGCTGCGCAGGTTGTTGAGCCCGCTGCGCAGGTTGTTGAGCCCGCTGCGCAGGTTGTTGAGCCCGCTGCGCTGGTTGTTGAGCCCGCTGCGCTGGCTGATGAGCCCGCCGCCGCGCGGGTGGAGCCCGTTGTTGAGCCCGCCGCGCCCACGGAGAGCGCGCAGATCGCCATCGCTGAGCTGCTCTCGCCGCCCCCCGCCTCGTCGGAGGTCGTCGATGGGCCAGGTGAGCCCAAGGGGCTGCTGGAGTCCCTCTCCGCGCGCCTCTCCGCGCCTGAGCCCTCGGCGGTGGAGTCCTCGATCAACCGGATCTTCTCCGAGGCCGATGAGCCCCTGCCCGGCCTTGAGGGCCTGGAGATGGGGCCGGTCCACGATGACGCCTCGATGGATGACTTCGACACGGCCTCCATTGATGTCTCTGAGTCCGATCTGTCGATCGAGGTGGTCAGCGAGGCGCGCTCACTGCCGCCTCAGCCCAAGGTGCCGCCGCCCCTGCCACCACACCTGACCCCCAGCCCCAGGTTGGGCGCGCCCAGTCAGGACGAGGCGGCGCGCCGCGCCGAGGACGCGGACTGGGACAGCGCCCTCGATGACGCCTGGTCCATGGATGCGGTGACGCAGAGCCCCGTCGATGAGCCCACGCACATCGTCTCCCTCGCCTCCATCACCCCGCCCGAGCGCAGCGCCCCGCGCTTCGACGCCGCCCGCGACGAGGGCCGAGGGCTGTACCTGGAAAAAGAGGGCGAGTACGTCCGCCTCGTCGCTCAGCTCGATCCCACGCGCGCCGCTCACTTTGAGGCCGAGGACGCGCAGCTGCGCTTCCAGCTCCACCGCACGCCTCAAGGCGGCGTCTTGGGTCTGCTCTTGGTCAATGAGGAGGTCGAGGATCACCTCTTCTGGCCGCTGGCCCATGAGACGCCCCTCGGCTGCGCCATCCTCGATGAGCTGGAGCGCTTCTTCTCCGCTGAGGCGCTCTTCTTTGAGCCCGACGGCGCGCTGCGTGGGCGGCGGGTCTTTCGTATCTTGCTGGAGGAGAACGTCAAGAGCGCGCGGGCTGCCCTGGCGCTGCAAGAGAAGGAGGCCGCCCCCGATCGCGCGGCGGCCCGCGCGGCGGTCTGCGCCGAGGGCTTCGATCGCGTCGGGCGGCTGCGCCATAACTTCCACGAGGACAGCTTCGCGGCCCTGAATGATGCCTCAGAGGTGCGCCTGGCCCTGGGCATCCTCTCTTATTGGAGCTCTCCCGAGCGCAGGGATTATCTCCTGCGCATCAAGTCCTTCCCCGAGAGCTGGTTCGAGGCCATGATCAAGCGCGTCCTGCGCGGCGCGGTGGCCTTCGGCTTGGCGATCGAGCCTCACCTGCGCCAAAAGACCTTGGAGCTGGGCTTGGCCGAGGGGCCCGTGCCCTTGCTCCAGGCCTGCTTGGCGAATTTTGCGGAGGTTAATCTCAACCTCAAGCCCAATGGCCTCGATCCGCTGGACACCTGGGAGAACTGGGAGGCCCTCTTGACCTTGGCCGAGGAGCTGGATCTTCAGGTCGATGAGGAGATCGAGGAGCTGGCGGCCATCGCCATGGAGCGCGCGCGGCAGGCGGCCCAGGCCGCTGAGCCCATCGATCTCGGCGACGGTGAGGGCGTCGTCGTCGATGAGCGCTCCGTTTATGAGACGCTGCCCGATGGGGATCTGGTGTCCATGTTGGCCTCCACCGAGTCCGCTGGCGCCGCCGTCCTGGCCCTCTTGGAGCGCGGTGAGGCCTATACCCCCGCGCTCTTTGACGCCATCACGCAGATGCCCCGCCTTGATCTCCAGCAGATCATCCCCAGCTTGTTGGCGCACGGCCCCCGCTTTGAGGCGGCCTTCCTCGGCGCCCTGCGCTCACGGCGCGCTTCGCTGCGGCTCTCCAGCGCCCTCTTCCTCGCTGAGATCCGCTCCACGAAGGCCGTCTCGCCTCTGCTGCGGCTGCTGCTGCGCGCCGATGACGCCCTGTGGCCCATCTTGGCGCGGGCGATCGCGCGGATGGGCCGACGGGTGATCACCCCCGCCCTGGAGCGCGTGGCCCGCCACCCCAAGAACCGCGAGCGCGTGGCCCAGACCTTGGCCCTCTTGGGGGCAGAGGCGCGCGGCGCGCTGCGCGCCGCCCGAGAGCAGATCGAGGGCGACGCCGCGCAGTGGTGCGTGGAGCAAGCCTTGGCGCTGATGGGGGAGGTCAGCTTCGGCGACGCGGCGGACTTCACCGAGCGGCTTGAGGAGGCGCTGAGCGTGGCCGGTCAGGATGACATCCGCCCCGAAGAAGACATCGCCCTCTCCCCGATCATCACCTCTGACGCCCTGAGCCTCCTCGAAGAGGCCCTCGACTTCGACGATTAGCAGCGGTATTCGATGCGCATCGGACTCATCTCAGACGTTCACGCCAACCATGACGCCTTGGATGTCGTCTTGCGCGCCCTCGATCGGCTCAAGATCGACTACCTGGCCTCCCTGGGGGATGTGGTGGGCTATGGCGCCGAGCCCAACGTCTGCTGTGAGCGCGTGCGCGCCGCCGTGGATGTGGCCGTCCTGGGTAATCATGACGCGGCCGTCTGCGGGCGGATGGACTACAGCTATTATCGCGCCGCCGCCCGTGAGGCCCTCGACTGGCACGCCGGGCGGCTCTCCGACGTCAACATGGAGTGGCTGCGCTCCCTGCCCTATATCCACCGCATGGGCGATGTCGCCTTCTCTCATGGCTCGCCGCTGGCCTTGGAGGAGTTTGAGTATATCTTCGTCCGTGAGCAGATGGATGATGTCATTGAGGCGGCAGAGCGGATGTCTCGCGTCACCTTCATTGGGCACTCACACCTCTGTAAATGCTTCGCTTTTGATCGTAATGACGCTGAAGAGGTGCTTAATACGCGCTTTGAGCTTGAACCGAATAAAAAATACATTATTACGGCAGGCAGCGTTGGCCAGCC
Organism: Myxococcota bacterium; assembly: GCA_018813065.1. Classification (GTDB taxonomy): domain Bacteria; phylum Myxococcota_A; class Bradymonadia; order UBA7976; family UBA1532; genus JAHJCH01. Next base: position 4,726 of record JAHJCH010000277.1, on the reverse strand, counting down.
ACGCGATTATGACCCTCGGGCTTGTTTTGGGGTCTATGACAGCGAGCGTGGCGCCTTTGAGTATCATCGACTCCCCTACAATATCGAGGGCGCCGCGAGGAAGATCTTTGACGTGGGCCTCTCCGTGGCCTTCGGCAAACGCTTGTACCTTGGCGTCTAGTCTAGAGCGCAATGAGTACCCCACGACGCTCTAAATCCCTGCTTTGAGGTGAACTCATGCATCAAGTTGATCTGATCCGCGCGGTGGAGGATCTCCTCCAGCGCGCTGGCCGAGCCCTCAGCCTCAAGCGCATCTACAAGGTGGGCCAGGATGAGGGGCTGTGGGATGTCCCCCTCACGACGTTGACTGAGGCCCTCATGGGCGATCTGAGCCAAACGGCGATTCAGTCTACACGCCGAGGCATCTATGCCTATGGCGAGGCCAAGCCCGCTGACGAGGCCAAGCCCGCTGACGAGGCCAAGCCCGCTTCACCGCCGCGCGCAGAGGCCCCGGCTTCACCGCCGCCCACGCGGCCCACGCGGCGAGGTCGTCAGCCCTCTGTAAAGGCGTCGGAGATCTCCGGGGAGACGCCCGCCTCGCCGACCTCCTTGGAGGAGGCCGTGGAGATCGCGGCGCAGAGCCCCTCCTTGCAGGCGCTGCGCGCTGAGCTTTGGGCGCGGGCGCGGGCCAGCGTGCCGGATGACACCTCCACGGCGCCTGAGCCCATCGCGGCGGAGCCAGCGCTTATGCCGCGCGGGGCCAGTGATGATCTCAAGGCCAGGCTAAAGGCCAAGATGGGCCGCGCGGCGGTGGCGCCTGTGACGCCTGTCGTTGAGGCCGCGCCTGTGGTTGCGCCCATGGTTGAGGCCGCCGCGCCCAGCAGCGCCGATGCGCTGAAGGCCAAGCTGATGGCCAAGATGGGCCGCGCCGCCGTGGCGCCCGCCACGCCGATTGCGCCCAGCACGCACGCCACGCCCAAGGTCGCCACCCACGCCGTCAAGGGCCTGGAGGCTGTCTACGCCGTGCTCCGCGTTCAAGGCGCGCCCCTCAGCCTTGAGCGGCTCTCCAGCGCCTCCGGGCTGGACCGCGCCGCCCTCAAGCGCGCCCTCATCGACGAGAACCACCGCCTCGCCGCCATCCGCGCGCCTCTCCAGATCATGGGCGAGCTGATCGGCCTCACCGAGTGGGGCCTCTCCCCCCGCTTCCTGGCCCTGGAGGCCCAAATCCACGCGGCGCTGGCCGAGCAGGCCGAGATCCTCCGCCGCGATCTGCTGACGCGGGTCGGCGATCTCAGCGACGCGGCCTTTGGGCTGCTCTTGGAGCTGCTCCTCAGCCGTCAAGGCTACGCCGACGCGCGCTTGATCCATCAAGAAGCCGAGAACATGGCCTTCACCGCCACCCGCAACGGTCAGACCTGGGCGATCTTGGCGCGGCGCGGCTGGCGCCCCGTCCCCGCGCAGACCCTCGACGCCTTCGCCGCCGCCCTGCCACAGCTCGGCGCCCAGCGCGGGGTGTTCGTGACCATGGGCGGCTATGAGGCGCCCCCGCGTGATGCCGCTCTGGAGTGCCTCGACGGCGCCGCCTTCGCCGCCGCCCTGGTCCGTGAGGGCGTCGGCGCGCGGGGTGAGGGCCTGAGCCGCCGCCTCGACGTGGATTTCTTCGCGCTCCTCGACGGCTGAGCCGCGCGGCGTGGCGCGCCCCCTCGATTCGCCCAGTGAGGCGCCCCTGGAGGCGGACGCCCTGCGCCCAAAACACGGGTGGCGGGCGACGCTTGCGCGGCGTAAGCGTCGCCTCGCCGCCCTCGCCGCCCTGGGGGGCTTTGGCCTCGCCGCCCTCTTGGCGCCGCCGACGCCCCCCAGCGGCTTCTCCGCCGATCTCAAGGCCAACCTCGCCGCGCAGCTGACCACGCTGCTGGGGCAGCCCGTGGCCGTGGAGGGCCTGCGCCTCAATCCCATCGAGGCTGTGGGCCTCGGCGCGGCGCTGCGGCTGACCTTTGAGGTGGGTGAGCCCCGCGATCTCTACACCGCCCGCGCCCGCGTCAGCGCGCGCGGCGTGCCCGTGGCCGTAAGCGGCCTCGTCAACCTCACCCGCAGCCCCAAGGCCGATGATCGCCTCCTCTGGGCCTCCGCCGATGCGCTGATCTACGCCACGCGCGGCGCTACGCCCACGCCCCTGAGCCGCGCCGTCGTCGCCCTCGACTTCACCCCCCCCCAAGCCCCCCGCGAGGGGCCGCTGATCGCCTTTATCGCCCAGCGACGCTATGGTCACCCCCGCCGCCCCCGCCGCGTCGATGTGCTCCTCGGCGACGCCGAGGCCCATGAGGCCACCCTGGAGGGTCAACGGCTGCGCTTGGTGACCAGCGAGGGGCCGGTGGAGGTGGATCTGCGCACCGGCGCGACGCAGCCCGAGGGCGTGCGCGTGGTGATGGGCGCGGGCCAAGAGCGGGGCCTCGATCTCCTCGCCGATGCCCTGCGCCATGCGCCCCTCCTGGGCGTCGAGGGCGTGATGGGCCTAGAGCGCCTCCTCTTCGATGCCCAAGATCAGCTCAGCCGCTGGCGACACGCCGCGCCCTTCGCGCCCGCCCCCCCGCCTGTGCAGATCCACGCCCTCAGCGCGCCGCTGGCGTGGCCCCCTCAAGACCTGCGCCGCGAGGGCGACGCCCCCGATGAGGGGGTCTGGGGGCCGCTGCCCGGCTTGGGGGTGGAGGCGCCTGCCCGCCGCGCCTTCCTGCGCGTCGATCCACGCCGCCCCTATCAGCGCGTTTACCTCTTCGCCTTCGACAGCCGCGCCGTGCAGCTGCGCTTCGTCGGCGGCGCGCGCCATCCCATCGGCGACACCGGCGCGCGAGGCAGCGGGCGCGTGCCCGAGGCCGCCCGCCCCCGCCTGTTGGCGGCGTTTAACGGGGCCTTTAAGGCGACGCACGGGCAGTTCGGGGCCATCGAGGCGGGCCGCGTCTTGGTTACGCCCAAGCGCGGCGCGGCGACGGTGGCGATGACCATAGACGGGCGGGCGGCCTTCGGCGTCTGGGACGCCGACACCCTGCGGCCCCCTTGGGTGGATCTGCGCCAAAACCTCAGCCCGCTGATCTCAGAGGGTAAGCCCAGCGCGCGGCGCAGCTGGGGCGGCGTCGTCGCCCGGCTGGATGAGGCGCGCACCCCACGCTCCGCCCTGGGCGTCACCGACAGCGGGATCTTGATCTATGCCTGGTCCGAGGCCTCCAGCGCGCGCGGCTTGGCCGAGGCCATGGCGCAGGTGGGCGTTCACACCGCCCTGCACCTGGATCTCAACCCCGGTCACACCGGCTTGACCGCCTTCTCTCATCCCCGCGATGGCGGCGCGCCGATCCCACACCTGGGCGCGGCGGAGATGGACATCGAGCCCGAGCGCTACCTCGGCGACGCGGCGCGCGGCTTCTTCTACCTCACACACCTCCAGGCGCCGCCGCCCCCTTGGCGGCGCGTCGGTATGGAGATCGACGCCGCGCCCTTCGAGGGCTTGGTCCTCTATCGCTTGGAGCAGCGCCTGACCCAGCTGCTGCTGATCCCCGGCTCACGTGAGCCGCGCCCCTTGGTGGACCCCCGCCCCCCCGAGCTGGTGCTGGAGGGCGCGCCCAGCGCGTGGCTGCCGTTGGGGACGCGCCGCCCAGAGGGGCCGATGGGCTTCGTCGTCGATGGCCGCCCTTGGCGCTTCTTGGCCGCTGACGCCCTGACCCTGGCGATGGATCGTCACGGTCAGCTCAGCCTCAGCCGCGCGCCGCTGGCCTCGACGCCGACATGGGCGATTCAAGGGGCGCCGCTCGTGGAGGGCGGTCGCCTCGCCTGCTGCGATGGCCCCAGCGCGCCCGCACCGACGCTGCGCGTCAGCGGTTTGGGGCGGGCCGCCGACGGGGCGCTCTTGTACGGCCAAGGACCCGCGCTGGCCCTGGCCTCGGCGCTGCGGGCGGCGGGCGCTGAGGATGGGCTGATCTTGGGGCACGCGCCCAGGGCGGGCGTGGATCTGATCTCCCTGCGCGGCGACACGCTGTGGCTTCAAGAGGCGCCCTCTGGCGCCCCCCGCCCCGGTCAGCTGGCGGCGGAGGCGGGCAGCGCCCTGCTCGTCTCACCTCAGCCCGGCGCCGCCGGCGCCACCGTCACGCGCAGCTTCCGTTAAGCGAGGGCTTTTATTCGTCGCCGCGCGTCGCTATACATGGCCCTCCGCGGAGATTCAGCCCGCCATGAGCGCCGCGCTCACGGGAGGCGATTTCACGCGCTCTATAAATGTGCTACGTCCTCGGCCCAATATGGCGATGTTCAGCATGACCGGTTTTGGGCGCGCCTCGGTGGAGCGCGCGGGGCTGCGGTGTGATGTGGAGATCCGCTCCGTCAACCACCGCTTCCTCGATCTTAAGCTCCGCCTCCCCCGCGCCCTCGCCCCCTCCGAGCCCCAGATCAACCGCCGCTTGGCGCAACGCCTGCGGCGAGGCCGCGTTGAGATCACGGCTCAGCTCACCTCCACGTCACAAGCAGAGGACGCCGTCGAGGTCGATCTCGGCAAGGCGCAGGCCCTCGTCGCCGTGCATCGGCGCTTGGCGGAGGCCCTGGGCGTGGCCCTGGCCCTCGACACCACGACCGTGGCCGCCTGGCCTGGCGTGCTCAACGCCGTCACCGTCGAGCAAGATCCTCAACAACAGCTGGATCTCTTTCACGCGGCCCTCGACGCCGCCGAGGTGGCCCTCCTCAAGATGCGCCGCGAGGAGGGCGCCGCGCT
>JAHJCH010000276.1 GCA_018813065.1 Myxococcota bacterium | reverse complement strand
CGCGGCCTTGAGCGAGGCCCTGGTCTTCTTCGTCGCGCATGTGACCCTGATCTATGGCCGCGTCGCTGACCGGCAGACCTTGGCGGGCTTGGGGGGCGTGATCGTGACGGTGGGGCGCCGCTCAGCCTCGATGGCGGGCTAGGATCATCGGCGCGGCCCATCGCGCCGCTGGGGCTTCACCTGCACCTCGGCCTCGCGGCCAATCCCCTCGGCCCCTCGGCGGCTCACTGACTCAGGGATGTCATGTGGGCTGCTGAGCCGACCGAGAAAAAATCAACAGACCCTCATTTGTGTTTTGGGGCTCGCCGCGCTTTCCGGCACAATGTCCACACACCCGAACCTCCCTTAGGGGGATCTGTGGATAACGATATCCTTGCTGATCTTCAACTCCCGTCAAACCATGATCGTAACCATAGCAAGGACAACGATCGTCCAACCCTCTCATCCTTTTTCGAGGGGATCTTCGGAGGTGGCAGCCAAAAGGGCCAAAGCTCCGAGATGAACAATGAGTTAAAGAAGCCCACCCCTGAGAGAGGTGATAACAAGGGTCAGCCCAAGCCGGGCGGGGTCAAGCATACGGTGAAGCGAGGAGATACCCTCTCACAGATCGCGCAACAGTATCTCGGCTCCAGTAAACGCTGGCGTGAGATCTATAACGCCAATCGAGATGTCCTCAAAAGCCCGAGTCAAATGAGGCTCGGGATGGTCCTCACGATCCCTCAAGGCGACGCGGGGCCGACCAAAGATGAGAAGACGAAGCCCAAAGCAGAGAAAGACAGCAAAGGTTCGCCCAAGTCGAAGAAGGATGAGCCCAAAGAGGAGACCCCGAAAGGCACTTCAGGCGTAACTTATAAGAATCAAAGTTCAACGCGCAGTAAGCCGGTTCAAGCGTTGTTGATGCAAAGAATTAGTCATGCGATTCAAAAGGTGTATGGTCAAGGCGCCAGAGCCGAAATTTATTCTGGGGGTCAAGCGAAGAAAGGTACTCCGGGGAAGAGAACTGGATCGATCCGGCACGATGATGGTTATGCTGCGGATTGTTACATTTATGTTGATGGGAAGAGATTGACCACCCTTTCAAAGCTTAAGCCATTAAAGGAGTTTTGGATCTCAAGTGGTTATGGCTCGGTTGGATTGGTGATGAGCGGCGGCGGGATTCACTTGGATTTATGGGGTGGCACCGGTGGGCCAGCGTTAGGCAAGGGCATGAGCATCACATGGCGATATTAGCGCCCCCCCCCCGTCTCTCGGGGCGTCTGTGGACAGCGTTGAGGCGAGTTTAGTGGATCGTCTCGGAGGGCGGCGCGGTCATCGGCGCGGCCCATAACGCTTCTTGGGCCTCCACCTGCGCCTCGGCCTCGCGGCGCACCCCCTCGGCGGTTAACTCAGGGATGTCATCCAAGCGCGCATGGTGTGTCTCAAGCGCCGCGTCAAGGCGCCCAAGGTGCCCCATCAGGCCCAGCCGCGCGGCGAAGGCCCGCGCCATGGCCAAGGCGCGTAGGCCGTCAGCCGCCGCGCCCATCGCCAAGTGCGCCTCGCCCATCGCTTCGTAGACCCGAATCAGCGAGAAGCGATCCCGCGCGCGTATCCGAATCGGCTCGATCTCCTTCAACGCCCTCAACGCGCCCTCGCCGTCGCCTTGGGCGGCGTGGCAGGCGGCCACCTCATACCAGGCGTCCGCCCATTGGCTGGCCGCCCCCGCCCCCTTGAACGCCGAGGCCATGGCTTCAAGCCGCGCCCGCGCCGCCTCTATCCCGCCATGGCGGCGCTGGAGCCCCGCCGCGGCCACCTCGGCGATGTGAGCAGGCATCCCCGCACGCTGAAAACGCGCGGCGGCCTCCTGGAGCTTGTCAAAGGCCGGATCAAGCTCGCCTAGCTCAGCCTCGATAAAGGCGGCGGTCATCCGCACCGCCGCGCCCGGGCGAGGATCAGGCGTCCGCTCGGCGACCTTGAGCGCCTCGTCGAGCATCGCGCGCGCCTCCTTGACGTGGCCCAGCTCATAGAGCGCGCGCCCCAGCCGCCCCAGCCCAAGCGCGGCGTGGCGGTGATCTTCTAAGGCCCTCAGCTGCTTGAGCGCCACGCGCAGCTGCTCTACCGCGCCCTTGATGTCCCCCTCCAAGAGCGTCACCTCGCTGCGTAAGAGCTGCACCCGCGCTTGGCTCGTGGGGTGGGCGCCGCGCTTGAGTAAGGCCTCGGCGAGATCAAGGGCTTGGCGCGCCGGCGCTGGCAACGCCATCGCCAATCGCATCTCCCCCAGCCGCGCCATGGCCTCGCCGCCCAGCCCCGGCTTGTCCAGCCGACTGGCGGCGGCGGCGGCGGCCTGGAAGCCCTGATCGGCGAGGTTGAGCTTGCCCGTCATCGCCCCCATGCTGCCCATCTCCATCCCCGCCCCGTAGAGCCGCGCTAAGGCGAGGTGGTAGGGCGCCTTTACCGTGAGGATCGGCGCCAGCCGCTTGAAGGCGGCCTCCACCCGGCGGGCGTCGGTTTGACCCAAGAGCGCTTGGTGGATCGTCGGCGCCGCGCCTCCTTGGAGGTCGAGCTGCCAGAGCGTGTCGGCGATCTGCCAGGCGCCTTGGGGGCCGTAGAGCTTGAGCAGGTGATCGCGCAGGCCACGCGCCACCTGCGCGCGATCTTCAGGCTTGAGCCGCTGGCGCAGGAGCAGCGCGAGGCGCGGATCGTCGAAGCGGTAGATCGGCGTCAGCCCCTCCGCAGCCCGGCCCCAGGCGCGCCGCTGAGGGTTGATGAGCCCCTGGCAGCCCCCCACAGGTACGCCGTCGATCTCATGCTCCTCGTCGAAGAGCAGATCTTCGATGGCGTCCTCGCCCTCCCCCAAGAGCAGCCCAAGGGCCTTGGCGTGAAAGCGCTTGCCCTCAAAGGCGGCCAACGCCAAGGTCGCCTGGGCCTGCGGGGGGCGCGGCAACGCGGCGCTGGGATCAAAGCCCGCTGAGGGCGGCGCGTCCTCGTAGATCCATCGCCACGCGCAGCGCAGGCGATCGGCGTCGCGGGCCTCCGGGTGCGCCGCCGTCAACGCCTCGACCCATTCAGGCTCAGCCTCCCCCCGCGTGGCCTTCAGCAGCGCCTCAGCCAGCGGTGTATCCCAAGCCGGGAGCTGGATCTCATGGAGACACTGGCGCGCGCGCGTGTCTTCGATCAGCGCGCTGAGAGAGCCATCGTGGACAAGCCTGTCCGGCGCGGCGAGGACCAAGAGCGCGTCGCGGCGCCCCGAGGGCTCCAGGAAGAGCGGTAAGCCCAGCAGGGCGGCGCGGGATTGGATATGCGCGTCGTCGAGCAAGAGCGCCACAGGCCGCCCCTCCGCCGCCCGCCCCAGCACGCCCAAGAGGTCTTCGCCGTAGTGGAGCTGATCCAACACCCGACGCAGCGCCTCAGGCAGCGGCGCGCGGTCCAGGTAGGGGCGCAGCAGCCCCTTGAGGTCGTCTCGCGCGGCGGGGATCACTGGCGGGATGAGCGCCTCGACGCCGTGCTCGGCCAAGAGCCGCCGACGCAGCGCGGCGAGGAAGGCGGAGCGGCCCGGCCCACGCACAATCACCACCTGGAGCCCCGCGCCAAAGCGCGCGGCGACCGAGGCGACGTGGCCCTCTGGATCGACGTAGGGCGTGGGGCGGCTGCGCGCGGTCAACGCCCAGCTCTCGGCCACGCCGCCCCCCCCATAGGCGGGGCCTTCGCCCACCCGCTCCAGCTCATCGGCGAGGGCTAAGAGCGCGGCGCGCAGGGCCTCTTCCGTCAAGGGCGCCTCAGGCTCGGCGGCGAGGAGCGCGTCCTCAAGCCGCTGCGGATCTTGGCCATCAAGGAACGCGATCCCCTCTAAGCTCAAGCCCCTCAAGAGCGCGGCCTGGGCCGCTTGGATCTGCTGAGGGGCCGCCACCTCGCGGGCGATGACCTCAAGGGCTTTGCCCAAGGCCGCTTTCATGCGCGCCTCGCTGACGCTCCGGCCTTCGATCAGCCGCTTCAGCAGCGCGTCGTGGTTCATCTCAAGCTCCGATATTCAGGGTTGGCTCACGGCTGTTGTAGGGGCTCGTGGGGAGGGGCGCGAGGAAAACTTCAAGGCGATGGGAGATCTCATGAGGGTGACGCGCGTTTTTCTGCGACACCTCAGCTCGACAGGGCATCGCTTCTGCGGCTGAGGTTTTTTCCAGTCGGCTTATGTTTGCGCTTTTGAGCGTCGCCGAAGCGTGCTACAGGTAAGCGCCAACTCAGAAGGTTGGCCTCTCTCAGAGACAGGAGTGGGTAATGGATCCCGAGCTCATTCAAAAGTTCCTTGATCAAATTCGCCTCCGCGCCATGGATGATGCCTACATCGACGTGGATGAAGAGAAGGAGATCATGTCCGAGGCCCTCAAGATGGGCTTCTCCCTCGATGACGCTCAGTCTGTGCTCCGCCAAGGCTGCCAGCAGTATGGTTATGGCCGTGAGAGTGAGCTGTCCGAGATCGTCGAGATCTGCCTCCAGCAGTTCTGCGCCAACGACGGCAAGATCGACATCGATGAGTTCAATGACGCGATCGGCATCGGCGTCAACCTGCTCAAGCGCAACGCCACCAACGCCAAGGTCAACCACCTCGCCGTTGAGAACATCGCCTATAAGGTGATCACCAAGAACCGCTACGCCATCCAAGGCAAGCTCAAGAAGCACCTCAAGAAGAACCTCGGCTTCGACATCTAAGCCGCCCCCGTGCAGCACCTCTCCGATTGATCCCCTCGCCCCGCTGGGGCATCCTCCCCCGATGTTGAAACGCTACATCACCCCTCTGGCGGGTCGCCTCGTCAACGCCTTGGAGGCGCTGCGCGATCTCCTCACCGGCGGCGGCGCGCTGGCGCTGCTCGTCGCCCTGTGTATGGGCGCCTTTGTTTGGCCGCTGTGGGTGGATCTTGAGCCCGCGCGGCTCTTGAGTAATCAGATCTCTTGGGCGACGCGGACACGCGGCGCGGCCGTGATGGCGGTGACCGCTGCGCTTGTCCTGGGGCTCTATGTCGCCGTCGCCCTGCGCCGCCGGGCGATGGGGCGGCGAGGCGCCCTTCAAGACACACTGCGCGATCTCAACCGTCGGCTGTTCTTTACCTTGGCCTTGCCGCCGCTGGCGCTGCTGCGCGTGAAGGGGATCGAGGATAAGCAGCCCCTCTTGGCCTTGTTGATCATCGCCCTCTTCGGCGCGGCGGTGGCGTTCAGCGCGTATCACCTCTGGCCTCGGCCCGCGCTTGAGCCTGAGTCTGAGCTTGAGCCTGGGCCTGGGCCTGAGCCTGGGCCTGGGCCTGAGCCTGGGCCTGAGCCGGAGCCGGAGCCTGAGCCTGGGCCTGAGCCCACGCCCTTGCGGTGGATGCGCGGCGCGGCGCGCCTCGGGGCCTGGGCGCGACGACGCTCTTGGGGGCCTTGGGCGCTGTTGTCGTTGATGAGCGTCCCCCTCGGCGTTCACTTCTTTCGCTTGACCCTGGCCAATCACATGGCCCTCAAGACCCAGGCGGCGGATCTGGGCTATTACCAAAATATCTTCGCTCAGACCTGGGCGGGGGATTGGTTGGCCGTCAGCTTCCTCTCCAGCGGCGTGCATTATAGCGTTCACTTCGATCCCATCTTGATCCTGCTCACCCCACTCTATGCGCTTCACCCCCACCCTGAGTTCTTGCTGGGGTTGCAGATCGCTTGGGTGCTCAGCGCCGTCGCTCCCCTTTATCTCTTGGGGCGGGATCTCTTGGATCGCGGCGCGGGCTTGGCGCTCGCCGCGCTGTTCTTGCTCTATCCGCTGATGCACGGGCTCCTCTTCTACGATTTTCACTCCATCGCCCTCGTTATCCCGCTGATGGCTTGGCTGGTCTGGGCCAGCGAGCGCGAGCGGTGGCGCGTCTTCTATGGGGTGTTGGCGCTGGCGCTCTTGGTCCGCGAGGACGTGCCCTTGATGACGGCCCTGCTGGGCCTCGCCTTGTTCTTCTCGGCCTCCAGGCGCGCCCGCGTCCACGGCCTGATCGTCATCGCGCTCTCGGCGGCCTACTTCATCGTCGTCAAGCGCTACTTTATGATCTCCGACGATCTGCTCAACTGCTCCAAGGGCGGCTCCTGCCTCGCCTTTTACTTCGAGGATCTGATCTTCGCCGGGGAGGGCACGCGAGAGCTGGGCTTGTCGGCGCTGAGTAACCCCCAGTTTTTGCTCAAGTTTCTCACCCGCCCCGCCAAGCTGGTCTTCATCGGCCATCTGCTGATCCCGCTGCTGGCGGCGCCCCTCTTGGCCGGGCGCAAGCGCTCCTTGATGCTCCTCTACGGCGCGATGATCTGCCTCCTCTCCAGCCGCGAGCCGCTGTATAAGCTGGGCTTTCAATACGCAGGGCTGATCTTCGCCGTGGCCTTCCCGCTGGCGCCTTATGCCTGGCGCCGCGCCCAGGACAGCGCGCCTTGGGGCTGGGACGGGCGCCGCTTGCGCTGGGCGTTGATCATCGGGGCGCTGTCCGCCTCGGTTTTGGCCTCATGGAAGTACGGCGCGATCGTCGAAAATCAAGGCTTCCGCGGGGGCTTTAGCCGCCCCACACGCGCGCTGACGAGCAAGGACGTGGCGCGCTATGACTGGCTCCTCAGTCAAGGTGAGCTGATCCCAACCGACGCGGTGCTTTATCTCTCCAAGACCCTCGCCCCACACTTCGCCGATCGCCTCAAGGTCTATCGCTATCCGCATCAATGGGGGCAAGGCCCTGACCCAGACTATATGCTCGTCCGCCGCGCGGATCTGCGTCGGCGCGATGAGCGCAAGCGGTTCGATGATCTGCGTAAGCGAGGCTGGCGGCTCCTCGCTCAAGGGCATGGGATCTACCTGCTCAAGAAGACCACGCCGCCCTCACAGGCGCGTTGAGTCGGGCCACAGCGGCTCATAGACCGCCCGCGCGGCGTCATAGCGCAGCCAACGCGCGGCCTCGGCGGGCAGGGCTCGATGTCGCGCCACCGCCGCGCGGACCTCTGGCTCAGGATCGCGGGCCAGCTCGATGAGCTGCTCGGCGCGCGCGGCGCTGTGCTCAGGGATGCGGCGGCGCACATGGGGATCGGGGTGCTCCATAAAGCCGTCGAGGTAGATCTCAGGGCAATGGGGGTTGCTCAAGAGCCGCTCATGCAGCGTGGGATCGTCGAGGAGGGCCTCGAACTGCCAAGGCGCCTTCGCCGCGCTGGCGAGGGCGGCGCGCACCTCGGGATCGGGGTCGTGGACGAGCTGCTCAAGCAGCGCGGTGGGCAGCGCGCCGCGCTGGATCAGGCGGGCGCGCAGCCGCCCCAGCTCGCCGGGGCGCCTCGCCGAGGGTAACCAGCGGGTGTGTTCATCCGCCGCAGCGACGCAGGCCAAGGTCAGGCGCAGCGGGCTCCAGCCCCCCTCACGCCAGCCCAAGATTTGCCCCAGCGCCGCTTGGTGGCGCGCCAAGGCGCGCAGCCGCGTCCCAGTGAGCGGGTAGAGCGCGTTGGGCTGCGCCAGCAAATGCAGGGGCAGCGCGGGGTTGGCGAGGACCGCCTCAGTGTGGCCGTCGAGGAGGCCCTGGAGCGTGGTGAGGGGGGCGTTGGGGTTACGCGCGATGGCGTCGCTGATCTGGGGATCTGATGGCGCACGCGCAAGCTGATTCAGCAGCGTCGGCGGCGTTTTGGGATCACGGGCGAGGCTGAGCGGGCTTGGATCAGGCATCAACACACCTCACTGCGCGCGGATCTGACGCAGGAGCCGCCGCGTCTCCTCGCGGATCGGCGCCGCCCACACGCGCATGGTGTCCATCATCGCCTCATCGAGCGTCGGTTGGTCAAGGACGTTGAGGTTCTCCTTGAGCGCCTTGATCGTCGCCGGCGCGGTGAGGGTCAGCGTGACGCCCGGCTGTGAGAGGGCGTAGCGGTAGCAGTCGGCGGCCTCATAGGGCGGCGGCTGGCCCTCGCGGGGGTCGAGCATCAGCCCATAGCAGAGGTTGCTGAAGGTGATGACCGAGGCGCCAAGCGCGGCGGCGGTGGGTAAGACGGCCTCCTCCGCCGAGGGGTGCCCCGCGCTGTGGCGCACCATCACCAGCGGCCAGCCCGCCGCCAGCCCCTCCAAGGCGAAGCCACGATCGTGCGTTGAGAAGCCAAACACGCTCAGCCGCCCTTGATCTTGGGCCTCCATCAGCGCCTCGATGATCTCGTCCTCCAGCCGCGCTGTGTCGCGGACCCAGAAGAGGATAAAGGCCGCCACCTCGTCGATGTCGAGAGCCCGGCGCATCTGCTCCAGGTCGCGCAGGACGTGTTGAGGCTCATGGGAGAAGGTGCCGCCGATCCAGATCAGGGATCGGCGGAGGTCATCGGGGAGGGCGCGGGCCCAGCGCGTCAGCTGCGTGTACTCCGGCTCCCAGAAGAAGGCGTTGACGCCCGCCTCAAGGGCTAAGTCATAGCCCGCCTCGGGTAAGGCGTGGCGGCCCGAGACGACCAGGGCCGAGGCGAGGCGGCCCGCGAAGGGGCGCGTGGCCCGAGGCGTGGCCCGCTGAGAGGCGCGCGGCCCTCGACGATAGGGCGCCGCCAGCGGCGCGAGGCTGAAGTAGCTGTCGGTCTGCCAGCGGCGCTCGACGGGCTTGGGCTTGAGCGCCCGCGTGGTCTGTGAGGCCCAGGCGCTGAGGGGCGCGTTGAGGATCGCCGCCGCCGCCGCCAAGACGCGCCATGAGGGCTCTTGGAGGGGATCGACGCGCAGCGCTTGTGCGCGCTCAGGGGTCATCGCCGCCGCGCGCACGCGGTGATGCGGATCATGCTGGAGGGCGTCGAGCAGCGCGGGGTGGAGGCCTGTCCGCGCCAGGCCCCGCGCCACGTCGGCGCGCTGGGTCGGGTCTGTCGCGGCGGCCCAGGTGCGCCAGTCGGCCTCGTCGATCTGGGCGGCGAAGCGCGGGTGGGTGGCGAGGAGGGCCTGCTTGGAGGGCGGCAGGGGCGGCGGGGCGGCGGGGCGGCGCGCCGCCCAAGCGTCGAGCGCGATCTCTGAGAGGGCCTCATCCATCGCCGCCGCCGCCAGCGTCGCGTCATCTAAGCGGGGGGAGGCGGCCCGGAGAGCGGCGCGCCTCAACCGCGGGCTGGGGTGATCACGCCACGTGGCCCAAGAGATCGCGGTGGGTTGGGCTTGGATCGCCCAAGCGGTCTGCGCCTCGGCGCCGGGCGGGCCGCCCTCGGCCAAGATCGCGCGGGCCACCTTGGCGGGCGCCGCCTCAGCCAACGCCGCCGCCCAGGCGGAGGCGAAGGGCACCCGGGGCGCGTCGAGCCAGGCCAAGGCCCGGCGCCATTGCTGGAGATCCCCCGAGGCGATGAGCCGCCGCGCGATGAGCGCGCGCATGGCCACGAGCTGATCGTTGAGGGGGTAGCCGTCCTGAAAGCCGATGAGATCGAGCAGCGCGTCGAGGTGCGCGATCTGGGCGGCCTCATCGAGGTGCTTGACGTTGGAGACGAGCACCGCCGGATCGTCGCTCCAGAAAGGGCGCTGCGCCCAGGCGGGCGGCGCGGGCGGCGCGGGCGGCG
>JAHJCH010000275.1 GCA_018813065.1 Myxococcota bacterium | reverse complement strand
GGCCGAGATCGAGCGGCCCTTGATCGCGGCGCAGCTGGCGGCGCGGCGCGGCGGCGTGGAGAGCGGCACAACAGGCCTCGACGCCGCCCTTGAGGCCCACCTCGCTCTCAACCAGCTGGATCTGCGGCTCATCGATGCCCAAGCCGCCTATGCCCAAGCCCTCGCGCGCCTCGACGCGCTGACGGAGACGCCATGAAGCGCTTAATCGATCCGCGCGCCCTCGCCCACGCCCTCGCCCCCCTGCTCTGGATCGCCCTCGGCGTCGGCCTGGGGCGCCTCAGCGCCCCGCTCGTCCATGAGGGCAATCAAGCAGCTCACGCCCACGGAAAGGCTGTCCACGGGGAGACTGTCGCTGAGGTCTGGACGTGCTCGATGGACCCCCAGGTTCGCGCCCCCGCGCCGGGCCGCTGCCCCATCTGCGGCATGGATCTCATCCCCGCCTCCAGCCTCAAGGGCGGCGCCCTGGCGCCAGACACGCTGCGCTTGGATGAGGCGGCCGCCCGCCTCGCCCAGATCCGCACGTCCCTGGTCGAGCCGATCCCCCTAGAGGGCGCGCCCGCCCCGCTCCTGGGGCGCGTCGAGGTGGATGAGGGGCGCCTGCGGGTGGTGACGGCCTGGATCGGGGGGCGCGTCGAGGCGCTGCGCGTGGCCACCACGGGCGCCCGCGTTAAGCGCGGTCAAGCCCTCGCCCAGCTCTATAGCCCCGAGATCTACACCGCCCATCAAGACCTCTTGGCCGCCCTGGGCCAGCGGCGCGCCTTGCGCGGCGCGGCGGGCGTCGTCGCTGAGGCGCAGCTGGAGGCCGCCCGGCAGCGGCTGCGCCTCTTGGGCCTCCCCAGCGGTGATCTCAAGCGCATGGAGGCCGATGACGCGCCTTGGACGCGCGTCTCGATCCGCAGCGCTGAGGCGGGCACGGTGTTGACGCGGCGGATCAGCCAGGGGGACTACGTGAAGCCCGGTCAGGTCCTCTATGAGATCGCTGATCTCAGCCGCGTGTGGATCAACCTCGACGCCTATGAGGTGGACTTGGCTCATGCGCGCCTCGGGCAGCGGGCCTCCCTCACCGTCGAGGCCCTGCCCGAGCGCGCCTTCGAGGGGGAGATCACCTTCATCGATCCCGTCCTTGATCCTAAGACCCGCGTCGCGCGGCTGCGCGTGGCCGTGGATAACCATGACGGGGCGCTCAAGCCGGGGATGTACGCCTCGGCCCGCCTCTCCAATGACCATGAGGCGGGCCCACCGCCGCTGACGATCCCGGCCACGGCCCCCCTCTTCGCGGGGCGGCGGGTGATCGTCTATGTGGAGCGCGCGCGTGAGGACGCCGCGCGGGTCTATCAAGCCCGCTTGGTCAAGCTCGGGGCGCGCCGCCTCAGCGCTGAGGGGGATCGTTACCCCGTCCTGGCGGGGCTGACGCGCGGGGAGCGGGTCGTCACCCACGGCGCCTTCACCCTCGACGCCGATCTACAGCTGCGCGGCGGCCTAAGCTTGATGTCCCAGGCCGATGATGGCGCCCCTTCAGCCCTGGATGAGGTGCTGTCCTTGGAGCGCGCCGCCCTGGCGCGGCTGACCCCCGTGGTGGATGGCTATCTCGATGTTCAGGAGATGTTGGCCAACAGCGACCTCAAGGCCGCCTTGGCGCGCGCCGCAGCCTGGCATGAGGCGCTGGACGGCGTGTCCCTCGGCGTCACGGCGCCCGCCGCGCAGATCGCCTGGGATCAGCTGCGCGCGCAGCTCCTCGCCGATATCAACGCCCTCAACGGCGCGGCGGATTTGGCCCACGCACGCCTGGCCTTTGGGCGGCTGACGCGGGAGATGGACGCCCTCTTTTTAAAGTTCGGTAATCCTGTTCAGGTTCCCGTGCGCTTGGCCTACTGCCCCATGGCCTTCGACAGCGCCGGAGGGGCGTGGTATCAGCGCGCGGCGGAGATCGATAATGTCTATTACGGGGATCAAATGCGGCGCTGCGGGGAGATCCGCGCCGAGATCGCGCCGGGTGCGCATCAGCTGCCCCTAGAGGCCCCGCGATGAGCCCCCCCATGACCCTCTGGGAGAGGCTGATCGGGGCCACGCTGCGGGCGCGGCTGCTCGTCTTCGTCTTCACCATCGCGCTCCTCGGCCTGGGCCTGGCCGTCAACCCCCTCGGCGACGGCGCGTGGCTGCGCGATGCCCTGCCCTGGGGCCTGGGCGCCCTGCCCCGCGCGCCCTTGGCGGTGGACGCCATCCCCGATCTGGGTGAGAACCAGCAGATCGTCTTCACCCGCTGGTCCGGGCGCTCCCCCAAGGACATCGATGATCAGATCACGTACCCGCTGACGGCCCAGCTGCTGGGCTTGGCGGGGGTCAAGGCCATCCGCAGCGCCTCGATGTTCGGCTTCTGTAGCGTCTACGTCATCTTCAACGATGACGTGGACTTCTATTGGGCGCGGGCGCGCATCCTTGAGAAGCTCAGCGCCTTGCCCGAGGGCACGCTGCCGCAGGGCGTCGCCCCGATCCTCGGCCCCGACGCCACCGCTCTTGGTCAGATCTACGCCTATACGCTTGAGGGGCGCGATCCGCAGACCGGCGAGGCGCTGGGCGGCTGGGATCTTCATGAGCTGCGCGAGATCCAAGACTGGACGGTGCGCTATGCGCTGCAAGCGGCGCCCGGCGTCAGCGAGGTGGCCTCCGTCGGCGGCCACGCCCGCGAGTATCAGATCGATGTCGATCCACAGCGCCTCAGCGCCTACGGGGTGACGATCGCGGAGGTGGCCCGCGCCACCCAGGAGGCCAACCGCGATGTGGGCGCGCGCACGATGGAGATCAACCGCGTGGAGTATGTGGTGCGCGGGATCGGGCAGCTGGGCGGGCTTGATGATCTGGAGGAGGTCGTGGTGGCTTGGCGCGCGGGGCGGCCCCTGCGGCTCAAGGATCTCGCCCGCGTGCAGCACGGGCCCGCGGCGCGGCGCGGCGCCCTGGATGTCAACGGCGCCGAGGCGGTGGGGGGCATCGTCGCCGCCCGCTATGGCGAGAACCCCATGGAGGTCATCGTCGCCCTCAAGGGCAAGATCGCCCAGCTCCAGCCCAGCCTCCCTCAGCGGACACTCAGCGACGGGCGCGTCAGCCAGGTGACCCTCGTGCCCTTCTATGATCGCGCCCAGGTGGTCAATGAGACGCTGGCGACCCTCTCCGACGCCCTCATTCAGCAGATCCTGATCACGGTGGTGGTGGTGATCGTGCTCCTGGGGGACTTGCGCAGCGCGGCGGTGATCTCCTCGACGCTGCCGCTGGCGGTGCTGGGCAGCTTTGTCTTGATGAAGGCCGCAGGCGTGACCGCCAATGTGATGTCCCTGGCAGGGGTGGCCATCGCCATCGGCACGATGGTCGATATGGGGATCGTGCTGACAGAGCGTATGCACGCGCGGCTCTTGGAGACGCCCAACCAGCGGCTTGAGGCGCTGACACGCGGCGCGGCGGAGGTGGCGCCTGCGGTGGTGACCTCCACGGCGACGACCGTGATCAGCTTCTTGCCGGTCTTTGGGCTGACCGCCGCCGAGGGCAAGCTCTTTCACCCGCTGGCCTTCACCAAGACCTTCGCCCTGCTCGCCGCCCTGCTGATCTCGCTGCTGTTGTTGCCCACCCTCGCCGATCTGCTGCTCGCCCGCGCTCGTCGCCGCGCCCTCGATCCGCGTGGGCTGGCCTTGCTCAGCGTCACCGTGATCCTCTTGGGGCGCGGGGCGTGGCTGTGGGGCCTGGCCTGCGGCGTCATCACCCTCAGCCACCTCACCGAGCAGGCCACGCGGCGGCCTGGGCTGCGGTGGGCGGCCTTGTCCTTGGAGCGCGTGCTCGTCGGCGGCTTGGTCCTCTATGCCTTCGCCCTGGCCTGGGCGCCCTTGGGCGGCGGCGCGACGCGCGGGGAGACGCTGCGCTTCGTGGCCTTGATCGTCCTCGGCCTCCTGGCCCTCTTTGGCCTCTTCCTCTGGACCTACCCGCGCTTGCTGCGCTTGGCCTTGCGCCATAAGGCCCTGGGCTTGATGGCGCCGCTGCTCATCACCCTCTTTGGCTTCACCGCCTGGCGCGGCTTTCACCCCCCCGAGGCCCTGGACGACGCGCCTTGGGCCAAGCGGCTGACGGCGGCCTTGCCCGGGCTGGGCTCGGAGTTTATGCCCGCTTTTGATGAGGGGCAGCTGCTCTATATGCCCACGATGATGCCTCACGCCTCCCTCGGCCAAGCCCTCCAGCAGCTGCGGCGCATGGACGCGGCCATCGCCGCCATCCCCGAGGTGGAGCGCGCCGTGGGTAAGCTGGGGCGGGCCGAGACGGCCTTAGATCCGGCGCCAATCTCCATGTTTGAGACGGTCATCACCTATAAGCCTCAGTGGTTGGCGGGCGCCGACGGCGCGCGGGTGCGTCAGTGGCGGCCCCATATCAAGGGCGTCGATGATATCTGGGCGGAGATCCTCAAGGCCGCCGCCAGCCCAGGGCTGACCAGCGCCCCTCAGCTGATGCCCATCAACACGCGGATCATCATGCTCCAGAGCGGCACGCGGGCCTCGATGGCGATCAAGGCGCAGGGGCCGACTCTGGAGGCGCTGGCTGAGGCGGGCGCGGCGCTGGAGCGCGCGCTTAAGGGCGTCGAGGGCGTCCGCCCCGAGACGGTCTTCGCCACCCGCGTGGTGGGCAAGCCTTATCTTGAGGTGCGGCTGGATCGCGCGGCGCTGGCGCGTTACGGCCTGAGCGTCGAGGACGCCCAGCGCGCCTTGAGCTTGGCGCTGGGGGGGATCACGCTGACGACGGTGATCGAGGGGCGGGCGCGCTTCGGCGTGCGGGTGCGCTATGACCGCGGCGCCCGTGAGGATCCCGAGGCGCTGATGCGGCTGCTCTTACCCACGCCCTCTGGCGCGACGATCCCGCTGAGCCAGGTGGCGGCGCTCACCTATGTCAAGGGGCCGCAGAGCATCAAGCGCGAGGACACCTTCCTCACCAGCGATGTGATCTTCGACAAGGTGGAGGGGATCTCCGAGGTGGAGATCGTCGAGCGCGTGGCCGCGACGCTGGAGGCCCAGCGTCAGGCAGGCGCGCTGCGGCTGCCCGATGGCGTGCGTTATCACTTCGTCGGGTCTTATCAAAACCAGCAGCGCAGCGCCGCGCGGCTCAAGGTGCTCGTGCCCATCGCGATGCTCTCCATCTTCTTGGTGCTCTCGCTCCAGTTTGGGCGCGCCAGCACGGTGCTGATCATCTACTCGGGCGTGGCCGTGGCCGTGGCGGGCGGCTTTGGCTTGATGTGGCTCTACGCTCAGCCCGGCTTCCTCGACGTTGAGCTGCTGTCTCATTCGCTGCGAGAGGTCTTTCAGATCGGGCCGGTGCGCCTGTCGGTGGCGGTCTGGGTGGGCTTCATCGCCTTGGTGGGCATCGCCACCGATGACGGCGTGGTCATGGCGACTTATCTCGACGCCCAGCTCAAGGCCGCGCCGCAGGGCGTCGAGGCGATCCGCGCCGCGATCCTGGAGGGGGGCCGCCGCCGCGCCCGCGCCTGCTTGATGACCACCGCCACCACCATCCTGGCTTTGCTGCCCCTGTTGACCTCCACCGGGCGCGGCGCTGACGTGATGCTGCCGATGGCGATCCCGGCGGTCGGGGGGATGGCCGTGGAGCTGGTGACGCTGTTCGTGGTGCCGATCCTCTACGCCGCCCGCGCGGAGCACGCCGCGCGGCGCGCGGGGCGGGGCTGGGCGTCGGTGGGGTGATTAGCGCGCCGGGCGCTTGCGCGACTCAAACCAGCGCCGGTAGACCTCCATCTGCGCCCGCTGCTTCGCCGGCGCCCGGCGACGGCATGAGGCGATCTCCTCGCTGCCCTCCGCCGCCCCCCAGCGGATCTCCACGCAGTCATTGAGGTTGTAGGCCATCTCCAGCGCGCGGCGCCGATCAACCACGTCCTGTAAGCTCAGCCGCTGCGTCACGCCGTCCGTGCGCGTGTACTCGATGTGGCGCGCCGCCAGCTGCGTCGGCAGCGTCGCCCGCAGCTGCGCGATCGTCGCCTCCACCGCCGCCTCGTCGATCCCAAAGCGCGACGGCGCGCGCTTAAACTGCGCCTCAAACCGCAGCACCGCGTCGATGGAGATCAGCAGCCGCATGTCCCGGCTGGGCGTGGCGAAGTCCTCCCACGGCCCCGTGGTCAGGAAGATGTTGGCCCCCTTGGGCAGCTCAACCACCCCGCCATGCTGGCGCATATAGTCCTCGCCGTTGTTCACCGCCAAGACCCGCCGCTTGACCACCTCGTGGAGCGCGTCAACCAGCGAGGCTTGACGGCGAAACGGATCTAACGGGCGGGGGTTGATCAGCGCCTCGACGCCATCATAGAAGGCGTCGTCGCTCTCGTACTGTTGCTCGCTGTAGGGGATCAGCGTCTTGCTCTTGCTGAGGTAGGCGTTGTCCCGGATCTGCACCTCGCCGCCGCGCGTCAACACCGGCCTGAAGGCCTTAAAGCCCGCGCCCACCGAGTCGGTCTCGCTGGTGAAGAGGAATGAGCCTCGCCAAAATCGCCGCCGCCCAATCGTCCCGTCCGGCTGCGCGTCGGCGGCCAGCAGCACCCCGTAGTCCACCACCCCCTGCGGCACCCAGCGGATAAGGATCAGGGTGTGGCCGTAAGGATCGGCGTAGGTCGATCCCGGCCTCAGCCCATAGCGGCTGATCGGCACAGGGTATAGATCGCTCTCCTCGTCCTGCGGGCGCGTCCGCGCGCTGGAGGAGTGCACCGCCCCCTTGACCCGCCGGACAAAGCGGCTGAAGGCCTTGACGTCGTCGCGGTTGCTCCGTGGCGTCAGCTGGGTCTGGGGGGCGTCGCAGCGCGCCGGGCGGCCATCGCGGCTGCGGCTGCACTGGCGGAAGCCGTAGGGCAGCCCCATCTTCCAGGCGAAGTAGGCCCGCAGGAAGTACGGTAAGTCCGCGCAGTCGGGCTCAAGGCGCAGGCGGCTGTCTTCGTCGAGGCTGAGGTGATCGTAGAGCAGGTTGCGCGCGCGGTCTTCGAGGAGGCTGTGGAGGTTCGTCCACGTCCGCTCGTCCTCCAACGGGTAGTCAAACAGCGCCTCGACGAAGCCCGCGTAGAGGTCCTCCATCTGCGGCCCCCAGGTGACCTTGGCCTCCCAAGTCGCCCCGCTCTCGCGCCCCTCCACCTTGGGCCGCTTGGGCTTGACCGTCAGGCGACGGCATGAGCGCGCCCGCTCGCCCTCGCCGATGTAGACACGCCAGTCCCCCGGCGCAGGGGCCTCGATCGTGGCGACGTAGGTGTAGGGGGGGCCGCCAAGGCGCTTGAGCGGCGGCGTCAGGCGACCCTTGGGCGTCTCCACCGTCAACCCCACCGGCCCCAGCTCCTCGTTGGTGGGGATCAGCAGCCTCAGTGGCTGCTCGGCGTTGGGCTGGCGCGGCGAGGTGAAGATGGGCACCCGCGCGTCATGCGCGCACGTCGTGGCCGTCAGCGGCGCGGGCGCTCGCAGCTCCGCCGCCCCGTTGAGCGCCACGCCCGGCGCCCCGCCAAAGACCGTCAGCCGCGTGATCCGCTCGATAAAGGCGCCCCTTGAGCTGCCCCGCCCCAGCTCCAGATCCGTGACCTTGACGGCGTCCACGCGCCGCAGCGTCTCTCGCTTGGGGTTGTCGGTCTTGATCCCCTCGGGGCAAGGCTCGACGTACTCGGAGAAGCTGTGGATCGCCATCGGCTGGCCCTGATCGTCGCGGCCCAGGTAGAGCGCGATGTGCCCCGGGAAGTGAATCAGGACGATCCCCCGCGCGGCGGCGGCGTCGAGCAACAGCCCCCGCTCACGCTCGCTCTTGAGCGGCGAGAGATCGATGGAGAAGGTGCCCGCCCGCGCCTGGTGGCCGCTGAAGCGCGGCAGCCTCACGCCGAAGGCGTCGAAGATGTCCATGAGGTAGCGCGAGCAGTCCGATCCGCCCCCTTGATCGCCCCAGCCATAGGGCGTGTCGAGCCAGGAGAAGGCCTCGCGCAGCAGCGCGCGGCGGGTCAACGGGCGCGGCGTGGGCGAGGCCTCGGCGGGGGGCTCGGCGCGCTTGATCCCCGAGGCGGTGGCCACCCACAGCGCGCCCTCCACCAGCGGCAGCGTCGCCCCCTTGGGCAGCGTGATCGGCGCGCCGTCGAGGGTCAGCGTCGTCGTCGCCCGCATATAGGCCCTCGGCGCCTCAAGCTGGGCCAGATCCTCGGCGCTCAGCGGCGGGCTGAGCGGGGCGTCGGCGGCGATCCACCCCAAGGTGTACTCCGCGCGCGCCAGCTTGACCCCCCCCGGCCAGTCGGCGAGCACCTGGATGAAGCCCTGGGCGCGCACGCTGCTGCATTGGTTGCGATCAAAGTCGGGGTCCAAGGCGGGTCTCTTGTAAAACCCCGCCACGCGCGGGGCGCAGCGCACTTGGATTTGGGCGAGGGCGCGGTGAACCTGCGGCCTCAGCGGCGGCAACCCCGGCGGCGGCGGCATCGGCGCGATGGCGCGACCATCGGCCTCGGCGTAGACGCCCGAGGTGAAGCGCTCGTTGAGCCAAGTGAGCCGATCGTCGATGTCGGCCTTGAGCCCCTCGGCGTCGATCGGCTGGCGTAGATCGATGCGCCCCAGCTTCTCCTCGCCTCGCCTGGCCTCGATGGCCGCGTTGAGATCGCGGATCTCGGCGGGGCTGAGGAGCGGCGCGTCGAGATCAAGCCGCGCCCCAAGCCAAGCCTCCCACTGGGCCAGCTGGCTGTGCGCTGGGCGGACCCCCGGCAGCGGGCCGCGCTGCGGCGCCTCTTGGGGGCAAGGATCGGCGGGGCGCGGCGGCGCCGTGGCCGCCTGCGTCGTCGGGCTGGGGTTGGGCGGCTGGCTGCACGCCCCCAGGCAGAACCCCAAGAGCGTGAGAGCGAGGCGCGGCGCGCCGCGCGTGGAGATCAGATGCGTGGAGGTCATGGCGTTCTCTTGTGCGAGGCGGCGTTGATTGAGCCCTTAGAGAGCCTCTGGCCCCTCAGGGCAAGGCCGATGTGCAAAAAAACAGGCGCCGGAATACAATCGCCCACCCTCAAGTTTGACCCCGGCGCTCCATGCCGCTCATGGCGGCGCGGCGTCGCCCTCATCCTTTCGCCAAGCGGTGTTTATGTTCTCTTCTCTCTTTAAAAAGAGCCCCGCGCCCGACGGCTTCGAGGAGGTCGCCCTGCCCCAAGCCGATGTCCTCTATAGCGCGGCCTTGAGGATGACCCGAGATCCCAGCCAAGCAGAGGATCTCGTTCAAGAGACCCTCCTGCGCGCCTATCGCTTTTGGCACCGCTTTGAGCCAGGCACGCACATCAAGGCGTGGCTCCTGCGCATCCAGACCAACCTCTTTATCAATCAGTATCGACGACGCCAACGCGAGCACCGCGTCTTGGATGATCGTCAGGTGGATGATCTGCTGGAGCGGCACGCCGTGGCCGTGCAGGCGTCGCTGCCGCAAGAGACGCGCGCTGAGTTCATCAAGCACGTGGTGAGCGATGAGGTCTTCGCCGCCTTGGATCTGCTCCCCTTTGAGTTCCGTATGACCGTCCTCCTCGCGGATATGCACGATCTCTCCTACAAGGAGATCGCCGAGATCCTCAGCTGCCCCGTCGGCACGGTGATGAGCCGGCTGCACCGTGGGCGTAAGCTGCTGCAAGCCCAGCTCTTCGAGTACGCCGTTGAGCGCGGGATCATCACCCCGCCGGAGGGCTCCGATGGCAAGGTCGCCGATCTCGACGCCTTCCGCCGACGTAAGCAGGTGGCCCAATGAGCCGCATCGACTGCCAAGACTTTCACCAGTTCGTCGATCCCTACCTCGACGGCGAGTTTGAGGGCGCTGAGCGCGCCGACTTTGACGCCCACCTCGCCGTCTGCGGGGATTGTCGTCGCCACTATGAGCAGCGCGTCTGGTTTCAACAGGCGCTGCGCCCCGCCCTGCGCCGCCCCGTGACCATGCCCGCTGAGGTACACGCGCGGCTGATGGCCCGGCTGGCCACCG
>JAHJCH010000274.1 GCA_018813065.1 Myxococcota bacterium | reverse complement strand
GCGCCGCCTCGACGGCGCCGCGCTCCGCCGCGCGGGTGACCTCCCGGCACGCCCGTAGGCCGATGTTCAACGCGCGCGCGGGAGGCTCGCCGCGGCGCCGCGCGTGGCTGTAGTGAGCGATGACCGTCCAGAGCACGGGCTCGGGGACGCGCCACGCCAAGTCGATGACCTGCTCCGCCCCGCTCGTGAAGGCGTGCTCTACCCACGCCGGGGCTTGATCGGCGCCGCCGTGCAGCGGCGCGAGGCTGTCGAGCACCCCCACCGTGGGGAACCAGAGCTCCACGACCTCGTTGCCGAGCAGGGTCAGCTCGTCGAGGTTCGACGGCAGCGCGACCCGCTCGGGGGCGAGGATGACCCCCGCCGTCTCGCCCGTCGCGCCCTCCCAAGCCTCGCCGAAGATCCGCAAGGTGGATCGTCGAGGGCTGCTCAACAGCGCGCGGATCTCGGGCAGATCGTGAGGCGCCGCGTTGATGTCCGAGAGGCGCTCGGCGCGATCCAGCTCGGCCAGCTCGCGCCAGACGGGGTGCGCCTCTCCCCCGAGCTGGGCCACCGAGGGTGGCCCTCCGCTCGGCGTCATCGAGAGCGTGTGCGAGGGGAGGTCGATCACCTCGTCGAAGCTCTCCAGCAGCGCGACGCCCTGGATCTCGAGGGCGGCGAGCGGTGAGCGCCGGAAGGGCCCAGGCGCGCAGAGGAGGAGGCGCGCGCCGCGTGGGATCTCGAGATCGCGCAGCAGCTCCTCGAGCGCCGGGGCGAGCGCCGCCTCCACGCCGCGCCACGCCCCACGGTGCGCCTCCTCCACGCCCCCGCCCAGCTCGGGGAGGCGCAGCAGCTCGGTGAGGTGGAGCATGAGCGCAGGGGCCACGGCCAAGCCCGAGCGCGTCGCGCGGGAGACGCGCGCCCCTCGGATCTCGCCGTGGAGCACGAGCACGATCTGACCCCCGACGCCCAGGCCGACGCCCAATATGAGGGTGTCAGCCCCCAGCTCACCGATCCAGCGCTCGATGTCCTCCAAGTGTGGGGTCGGGAGCAGCGCCTCGGCGTAGCCTCGAAGCTCGGGGCTCTCCTGAAGGGTCTCGACGAGCGGCCCAGCCCCGAGCACCCCCTCGATGATCGCGTCCATCCCCCCGACGGCGCGCTCGAAGGCCAGGATGGTGGGGGTCCGAGGATCACATTCGGGATGCCGCTCGATGAGCGTCCTCAGCGCCCATCCCTCCACGTCGGGGAGCGTCTCGACGGGCGTCGCGCCGAGGGGTCCGGAGGTGGTGTAGAGCGCGATCGTCGCCTCGGTGAAGAGCCTCGACGCGGTGCGCCGCAGCGCGGGCAACGCTAGGTGATCGCTCACGTCGGCGTAGCCCCCGCGCGTCCCCAACGCGCCGAGCCACTTCAGCCGCGCGGCCCGTGCCAACCCTGGATCACACCCCAAACAGAGATCGACGAGGAGACGCCGCGCGTACGCGCCCCCCGTCTCCTCGATGTGGCCGTAGTGGAGTTGACCGACGCCGCTGCGCCACGCCTCGTCGGGCGCCGCGTCGCGTCGACAGGCGGCCCCCAACTCATCCCCCATCACGGGCCCCCAAGCGCGCTCTTGCAAGACCTGGAGATCCTCCGAGAGCGAATCGTGCGCCGTGTCCGCGGCCTCGTCGTGTTCGCTCCCCAGGCGCCGCGCCCAAGCGACCGAGGCGGCGAGATCCGCGTTGGGCAGCAGCCGCGCCCACCACACGAGGCCCACGTCGCGCCCCGCCCGCTGCGTCAACAAACGCGCGCGCAGGTTGACCCTCGACTGGAGCCGCGCTGCCCAGAACGCCTCGCCCTTGGGCAAGGACACGGCGGTGAGGCGCTCGATGAGGTCCTCGGGGATCTCCTCACACAACCACGCGACGTCCGCGATCGCGACGAGGGCCTCCGCGCGGCGGCGTGGATCATCCAGCGCGCTCGCCGCGGAGAGGGCGCGCTGGACGAAGGGCGTCGGATCGCCTCGCCGCCAGGGCCGCGCGACGTGCGCGTCGATCAACGCCAAGAGGCAGGCCCCCTCGGCGCCACCCAGCCGCGCCGCCGCCTCGCGCGCGGCGTCGCGCCACCCCAGGACGGGCGGCCAGAGCACGAGGTCGTAGATGGGGCGCCCCCCCACGAGCAGCTCGAACAAAATCCACGCCTCGAGGTGATCCACTCGGTGGAGTTGCGCGGGGGTCGAGGCCCGCGCCCGCGCCAGCGCGCTCCAACCCAGCGCCAACGCGAGGTTATCGACGCGCCTCCCCTCGAGCCGCAGGCGGTAGGCGTCGGCCACCTCCACCGCGCGCTCGACGGTCGAGGCCTCGAGCGCCGCGCGGCGCGCCTCCGAGAGCCACGCCTCGCCATCCCAGCAGAGCAGCTCCGCCTCGGGCTCGGCGAACGCCGCCTCCAGCCAAGCGCGATCCGCGTCGGTCAACGGCGGGGTGGGGGCCCACTCACCGTGGGGTCGATCCTCCGGGACCCCGATGAAGCGGAACCCCGCCCACGCCTTGGGCTCCTCCAACATCGTGACAAACCCCTCGAGCGCCTCCTCACCCAACGTGTGACCCAACTTCAGGTTGTGTGACTCCAACAGCCGCACCAACGACACCTCGTCGGACTGCGCCTTCGCTTCCGGCAAGAACTCGCGCAGGTACCACCGCTGCGCCTCCGCGAGGGCCTCGACCGCCGAGGCCCCTCGCCCGAGCGCCTCGGCGTAGCGACCCGCGATGAGCCCCGTCGTCGCGTCGAGCACGTTCCAGAGCGTCCCGATGCTCGTGCGCACCCCCGCGCGCAAGAACTCCACGTCGATCCCGTAGGCGTCGTGCGCGGGGGGGAGGAAGAGACGATTGGGATGGTTCAAGCCGCTGCTGCACGCCCAGATCTCCACCCGCTCCATCCCCGCGAGGCGCGCTCGATCGCCCATGTGTGTCAGGGTGAAGGGCGTATCGGCCAAGATCAGGCTCGCGCTCCCCCGACCCCGCTCGCCGTGCGTGAAGAAGACCAAGACGTCCACATCACGCGCCGCGTCGAGGACCGACGC
The DNA here is from genome assembly GCA_018813065.1 of Myxococcota bacterium. Classification (GTDB taxonomy): domain Bacteria; phylum Myxococcota_A; class Bradymonadia; order UBA7976; family UBA1532; genus JAHJCH01. The sequence goes on along the minus strand of JAHJCH010000274.1, from coordinate 14,654 downwards.
GAGGCGCGCGTCTCGCCCCTCCAGCCGCGCGCCCTCGCGCCCCTCGAAGGCGAGGCGCGCGTTGTACACCCTGCGCTCCTCGCCCGGCGTGACGAGGAGCGCGCCCTGGCGTGGCCGCGCCGGGGCGCGCGCCGTGGCGTAGAGCGCGAGGCAAGGCGCGATGGCGATGGAGCGGGTCACCTCGACGAGGCGCCGCCCCCCCGAGACCGGCGCGGCCGCCCAAGGAATCCGGTGGGCCGCCATGGAGGGCACGATCACGAGGTGGCGCGCGTGGAGGTCCGCGGGGGAGACCCCCTCAAGCGCGCCCCCCAAGCGCGGCAGGAGATCGGTGAAGGTGCCCTCCTCCACGAGCGCGCCTATCTCGTCCAGCGTAACGTCGAGCCGCGCGGCGCTCGACTTGATCGCCTCATCTTCACTCCACAGCGCGGCGATGACCCCTGGCGGCTCGAGGTGGACGACCACGAAGACGTGCTCCGGGAACCTCCGCGCGACGAGGGCGGGGTCGTCGTAGATGCCGAACCCCGCTTTAAGCTCGGCTTGGCGCTTTTTTATTTGATTCAGACACTTTCCTGCAAGACTTTGATATTGATTCGAATACTTTTGCAGTATTTTTTGTGGATTATTTGATTCTATCAGCTGATCAATAATCAATTTGATGTCAATTGACTTTAAGTTCAAATGTCCCAAAGATTTTATGAGGTTCTCTGCCCGTTCTTTTTTATTTGAGCTAAGTTTAGGCGCTAAAATTGAAATCTCTTCGAGTTGATTGCAGACATAAGAACACTCTAATCTTAAATTATGTAATTCAGAGATAATAGGATCTCTCAAATCAAAGGTTTCAACTCTTAAATAATCGGTAAATGCACGCCCCATTACTCTCTCTAGTGAATAGAATACTGGTAGATTTTCACCTTTCTTTATATGGTACAAAGATCTTATTGAAGCAAATCGATCTTGATGTATCGTGTATATATTCGCCATATGTTGAGATGATGTTTTTACACGTAGATCGTCGGCGCGTTTGTCGCCAATTTTGAGCACATGCAAGAGCAAATCATCAGCAATTTCGCCCAATTCAAGTAAAAATCGAGCGTAAGCAGACAACATATCCAAATCAAGACTCATAATATCAATGAGTTTAAGATAATTGAACGCATTTTTGTTTAATTTTAATGAAATATAGATGCTGGATATTCCAAATATAGCCTGAATGAAAACTTGTTCATTTAAGTTGGATAGATCAATTGCCCTCTGAAAAATTGTGATTGCTTGATCACTCTTTTGGAACTGAACAAGAGATTGGGCCAAATGAATCAGAGCACCGATTCGACGAGGGCGCTCTTCATTTTTCAAGTGCTCTGTGTATGCCTGAAGATCTTCAGGGAACTGAGATAGTTCATCCCAAACTCGATCAAGTATTTGAACAGCTTCTCTACGATACGAATACGCCTTATGATAATCCTCTGCCTCATCGAACTCTAAATTTGACTGATTGATGAACGAGGCCGCGATATCGATCTCTGCCGCTAACCCGTGACCCTCGAGGTTCCTCCGGACCGCCCGATACAGGCTCCTGATCTGCTCGAACGGCTCATCAGACAGCCCCGCGTGATAGAGCGCGCGCTCGATCCGCGCGCGTTGATCGAGCGTCCGAGCGTAACGAAGAGGGCTCTTACGCCGCTCCTTGGACTCGAGCGCCCTCTGATTCAGCTCCCGCGCGCGGAGCAGCTTGAGTTTCGTATCACTGCGGTGCGTCATCAGCAGAGACTCGGCGAGCTGATACGCCGCCGACGCTGCCGGGATGCTCCGGTCCGCCTCATCGAACAGCGCATAAGCCTCCTCGTACAGCGCGTGCGCCTCCGGGCTCCACTCCAGCCTCGAGCCACGCTTCCGAAGCTCGAGCGCCCTCCGTGGAGTCCCGGGCTGCTCGTTGGCGTCTTCATGCGCCAAGTCGAGCATGAGCGTCTCGATCGTCGCCTTGATCCGCTGCTTCTGCAGGCGCCTCACTCGTTGCTTGCGACCCTCGCTGCGTTTTTTCTTACCCACCAGTCCGCTCCTCTCGTCATGGTCCGTCTCTAGAGACGTGGCGGCCCCACACCAGCGGACATGAAGGCACCCAAATGATCAACAAAGACCCCATCGAGCAGTACGAGCTGGAGTTGGCCCTCGAGGCCGAGCTCGGCCTCCGTGATCTGGAGCCCCCGCGCCGGACCCTCGCAGATTTGCTCGGCCGCACCCTGAGGGCCCAAGGCCCCGACGGGCGGGCGCTGCTCCGCCGCTGGCCCCTGACGCTCCAGCAGCGGTTCGAGCAACTCGCCCGCTATGAACAAGGCACCCCCGCGGGGAGGATCAGGGGCGCGATACTTCCTCATTGCGCCGCGGCTGGCGAGCGCGCTGGGGATCGCGATCGTGCTGGTGGTCCTGGGCGTCAACCTGCTGGGGGACGCGCTGTGAGATGCTTGGGATCCGCGGCTCTGAGCCTCATCGAGCAGGCCCCCAGAGGCGGAACGCGCCGAGGTGTCGCCGGTGGAGGGCGGTGATGAGCGTCTTGCCCTTCCAAGCGTCGACGAGCGCAGGCGCCCGAGAGAGGCCCGCGGCGCGCCAACTCCCACGCAACGCCCGCGCGGCCTGTGTGGCGCCCTCCTCCGCCGTGCGGATGACCGCTCGACACGCTCGCAAGCCGATGTTCAACGCGCGCTCGGGGGAGGCGCCGCGCCGCCGCGCGTGGCAGTAGTGGGCGATGACCGTCCAGAGCACAGGCTCGGGAACCCGCCACGCCAGATCGATGACCGTGCCCGCGCCGCTGGTGAACGCGTGTTCGACCCAGGCCGGGAGCTGATCGACGCCGCTGTAGAGCGGAGAAAGGCTGTCGAATCCCCCCGTCGTGGGGAACCAAAGCTCCACGACCTCGTTGCCCAAGAGGGTCGGCTCGTCGAGGTTCTGCGGCAGCATACGGCGCTCGGGTCCGACGATGACCCCCGCCATCTCGCTCGTCGACCCCGCGCGAACCTCACCAAAGATACGCACGACGCGCCGCTGGGGGTGGCGCGCCAACGCGCGGATCTCGGGGAGGTCCGCGGCGCGCGCGGGGGTATCGGACAGACGATCGGCCCGGTCGAGCCCAGCCAGCTCGCGCCAGATGGGGTGCCCCTCGCCGCCGATCTGCGCCACCGACGATGCCCCCGGTCCAGAGGGCGTCGAGAGCGTATGGGACGGGAGGTGGATCACCTCGTCGAAGCGCTCCAAAAGTGAGCGACCCCGTACCTCGAGGGCCCACAGCGGCAGGTGCCGGAAGGGGCCAGGGGCGCAGAGGAGGAGGCGAGCGCCGCGCGGGATCTCAAGATCGCCCAACAGCGCTTCGAGTCGTGGGGCGAGCGCCACCTCCAGGGCACGCCACGCCGATTCATGTCGCGCCTCTGCGCCTCCCTCCATCTCGGGAAGGCGCAGCAGGTGGGTGAGGTGGTTCATCAGGCCCGGGGCGACGCCCACCTCAGAGCGCGTCGCGCGAGAGATTCCCCGCCCACCGAGTTCACCGTAGAGCGCCAACACGACCTGACTGCCGATCCCGAAGCCGAGCCCCAACATCAGCGTGTTAGCCCCCCGCTCACCGAGCCACCGTTCGATCTCCTCCAGAAAGTGCTTGGGGTACAGCGCCTCTTTATCGGCGCGGAGCTCCAGGATCTTTTCGAGGACGCCGAGGAGCGTGCCTCTCCCAGCCACGCGCTCGATGTCGCCATCGATGTCTTCGAGGGCGCGCTCCAAAGCCAAGATTGCAGGCGCGCTCGGATCGCAGTGGATGTGTCGATCGAGGATCGTCCGCAGTGCCCAGCCCTCGGCGTCGGCGAGCGCTTCGACGGGCGTAGCCCCCAGGGTCTCCCCCGTGGAGTAGAAAGTGGTGGTGACTTCCGCGAAAATCCGCAACACGGTCCGTCGCAGCGCGGGCGTGCCCAACAACGCGCTGAACGGCTCGGCGCCACGCTCCAACAGAGCGCCGAGCCACTTCAGCTTGGCAGCGCGCGCGAGCCCTGGATCGCAACTCAAGCAGAGCTCGGTGAGGATGTGGCGTGCGTTCTCCCCCCCTGATAATTTGACCCGAACGCTGTTGGGCCCACCGATGGCGCAATGCCAAGCATCATCGGGCGAGGCTGTGCGCCGACACGCGTTCGCGAGATCCTCCCCTTCGAGCCGCCCCCACACCCGCGACTGTAACTGTTGGGCATCCTCCGAGAAGGATTTGTGAGCCATGTCCGTGGCTTCATCGTGCTCGTGCGCCAGCCGCCCTGCCCAAGCGATCGAAGCTGCCAAGTCTGCGTTGGGGAGGAGCTCCCCCCACCACCCCGGCCCCGAGTGATCCCCGTGTCTTTGCCGCAGCAGACACACCCGCAGGTTGATCCTCGATTGGAGCTGCGCCGCCCAGAACGCCTCGCCCTTGGGCAACTTCAGGCTGATGAGGAGATCGACGAGGCGCTCGATGAGGTGCTCGGGGATATCTCCACAAGACCAAGCCAGATCCGAGACGGCGGTGAGCACCTCGGCGCGCGTGCGCAGGCTCTCGATCCCGTTGATCTCGGAGAGGACACGCTCCACAAACGTCGGGGACGGAGGCCCGAGCCAAGGCCGCGTCGCGTGCGCCTCGATCAGCGCAGTGAGACACCCCCCCTCGGCCCCACCCAACCGCTCTGCCGCGGCGCGAGCGACCGGGAGCCAGCCCGCCATCGGTGGCCAAAAGAGCATCTCGTGCGCGGGGCGCTCGCCCACGAACGCCTCGAACAGCGTCCACGCCTCTTGCCGCTGCGCGCGCCGCGCCTGCGTGGGATCGGAGGTGAGATGCTCCGCCAGCGCGCCCCAAGCCAAAGCCAACGCGAGGTTGTAGTTGCGCCGTCCTTCGAGGCGCAGGCGGTACGCATCCGCCACCCCGAGCGCGCGTTCGAAGGTCGGCTCGGAGAGCGCCTCGCGACGCACCCCCTCGAACCAGCGCTCCCCCATCCAAAAGATCGGGGCCTCCTCGGGTTCGGCCAGCGCGGCCTCCAACCAAGCGCGATCGTCGTCGGTCAACGGGGGCGTGGGATACCACTCCCCCTCGGGTCGATCTTCAGGGACCCCGATGAAGCGAAACCCCGCCCAAGCCCTGAGGTCTTCGAGCTGGGCGACGGTGTCTGCTCGAGGGGCTTCGCCCAACGTAGAGCCCCACCTCAGCTCGTGCGACGTCAGCAGCCGCATCAGCGAGGCCTCGTCGGGCTGTGACCTCGCCTGAGGCAGGAACTCGCGCAGATACCACCGCTGAGCCTCCGCGAGCGCCTCGACCGCCGAGCGCCCCCCTGCGAGCGCTTCGCCGTAACGACCCGCGATGAGCCCCGTCGTGGCGTCGGTCACGTCCCAGAGCGTCCCGATGCTCGTGCGCACCCCCGCGCGCAGGAACTCGACGTCGATCCCATACGCGTCGTGGGTGGCAGGGAGGAGCAAGCGCGTTGGACTGTTGAAGCCTGTACTGCACGCCCACAGCTCGACCCGCTCCATCCCCGCGAGGCGCTCGCGAGCGCCCATATGTTGTTCGCTGAAGGGCTCGTCGACGAGCTCGAGGCCCAAGGCGCCCTCGCCGCGTTGTCCGTGCGTGTAAAAAGCCAAGACATCCGCTGTTTCAGCGGCTTCGAGGACAGCTTCGAGGTGCGCGTCTTTCTCTTCGAGGCGTCTGCCTTCCCTCCCCGCGAAGGCGATCCGATCGCCGTAAACGGGCTTCTTGAGTTCGGTGCCCGGCGCGACGAAGACCGTGCCCTGGCGTGGTCGTGTCGGCGCGCGGGTGATGGCGTATGGTGCGAGGCAGGGCGCGATGGCGATGGAGCGCACCACCTCGACGAGACGCACGTCTTCAGCGACAGGCACGGCCGCCCAAGGAATCCGATGCCCGGTCAGCGACGGTATGATGACCAGATGTCGCGCCAGGGCGTCCGAAGGAAGGAGCTTCGCGAACGCCTCCCCCAAGGCGGTGAGCGGCTTGAGGGACGTGGCGTCCTCCCAGAGCACCTCGAGGTGTTTTGGATCGAGCTCGAAGCGAACGCCCTTCGAGCGCGGCGCCCCCTCCTCGATCCACGAGGCCACCGCGATCCCCGGATGTTCGATGTGGACGACGATAAAGAGGTGGTCGGCGTGAGCCGCGAGCGCAAACGCAGGATGCTCCACGATCCCGAAGGGCGAGTTTTTTTCTGTTCGACGTCGCTCGTGAGCATCGAACATCGAGACGGTTCGATCTCGGTATTGGTCGGCATACTCCTTGATTGCCCTTGGGACATTGGCGCTATTGAGTATTTTTTCCAGATCGATCGGCGGATTGAGTTCCCTTTGGTCGAGCATCCCTAAGCTGGCTTCTAAGAGATCTGAGTAAGACTCATGAGGAGTAGCTGGTATAAATAAAGAAAGCTCATCGAGAACATTGCTTGCAATTGAATAAAGGTCTCTCTTGTAAAAAAGCTCGTTTTCGACTGGATCTCTAAGGTCAAAGGTGTCTTTTGAAATAAAATCTGTGAATGAGAAGCCCATTACGCGCTCTAGTGTCGCAAACGACAAAAAGTATTTTCCTCTTTCTAAGTAAAAAATCGACTTGATTGATGCGATCTTCTGTTGATGCTTGGCATACACGTTCGACATATGGCCCGATGGAGCCATCGCACGTTCATGATCTAATCTTCGATCAATCGTATCGAGAAGATGAAGGATAAATTCATCTTCGCCTTTGAGCAACTCAAAGGTTGTTAGGGCGAGTTTAGTAAGTAATTCGAAATTTTCGTTTAAAAGACTGACCGACTTAATCCAAGACAATGCTCTTTTATGATCATAAAAATGAATTACAGCTAAGTAGGATGCATTTATGATAGACAAAGTTCTGATGTCGCTATGTGAACTCGCTTGATGTATAACCGATTCATATAGCTGAATTGACTCTCGGTACTGACCTTCGATTGAGAGTGAGTTCGCGAGACTGAAAATAGCAGATAGCCTGCTCTCATTCTCCCTGTAGAGCAGTTCATTTATATACATCTTTAGTTCGTCTGGGAAATCCTCAGCGGACTGCCAAACCTTTTCGAAATTTCTGACAGCCTCTTGCCTGTATGAGAGCGCTTTTTTATGATTACCTTTAATCTCTTCAAGGTTGGATAGATTGACTCTGACCGATGCGGACTGCAGTTCGGCGTGTAGGCCTCGTCCATCTAGAACCCTCAGGGCTTGTTTATACAGTCCTCGGATTTCACCGGTGTCGATTTGCTCGCTGCTTTGGTCGTAAAACGCGCGTTTGATACGCGCCAACTGATCGAGCGAACGCGCGTGATAGATCGGACAGGTATGCCGCGCGGGATCGTCGAGCGCAGCTCGGCTCAAGTCCAGCGCGCGGATGAGGTTCGAGATTCGGCTCCCCGTAGGCAACCTCAGGAGAGATTCGGCGAGTTGATACGCCGCAGACGCCGCGGCCGCGCTCTGTTCGCCTTGCTTGATCAGAGAATACGACGCTTCGAACAGCTCGTGCGCCTCGTGCAACCGACCGCGTGTCTCCAACGCCAAGCCACGCTGGCGCAACTCGAACCCCCGCTGCGCATCGCTGGAAGCTCGACACGCGGCGGTGTACTTGAGATCGAGCCTGAGGGTCTCGATCGTCGCCGCGGTTCGCCGCTTCAGAGTTTGCCTTGCCCGCTGCTTCCGACTCTCCCCATGCTTTTTTTTGCCCACCTGTCCGCTCCTTCCATCATCGTCCGTCTGTAAGACGTGGCGGCTTCACGCCAGCGGACACGAGGCACCAAAATGGACAAAAAAAACCCCATCGAACAATACGAACTGGAGTTGGCCCTCGAGGCCGAGCTTGGGCTACGCGATCTGGAGCCCCCGCACCGAACCCTCGCGGATCTGCTCAACCAAACCCTGAGGGGCCACGGGCCCGATGGGCGGGCGCTGCTCCAGCGCTGGCCTCAGACGCTCCAGCAACAGTTCGAGCAGCTCGCCCGCTATGAGCAAGCCACCCCATCGGGAGAAGATCACGCGCAGCTCACCGCGCTTTTCTTGATGCGCCTCGAGGAGATCACCCGCGCGCTGCTGACGCCCCGACCAAAAGAGCGTGAAATACTGCGCCCCCTGCTCGAGGTCCTCGAAGGTGATCGCAAAGCGTGGCTGGATTACTTCCTCGAAAAGCCCAGAAACAAACCCACGATGACCATCAGCGAGGCGATCCTCGCCGCGCTGCCCAGCGCCCCTGACTGCCCCTACCTCACGGATCTAAACCGACGCTTACGTGGTGCTGCCGAGCAACTCCGGGTGCGCGCGTTCGCTAATGACTTCCAGCAACTCCGGGAGCGCCGCAACGGCGTCGCTCATGCACGCGAGGAGTGCACACAGATCGAGTACTGTCGCCTGGTCCACCTCGCGTTGGGAACGAGCACCGTGGGTGAATGGCTCGCGCAGGGCGGTCCACCACTCTCCCAGGCCTCAATCCTCCATCTCCTGCTCTCGGGTGCCGCTCCCTGATTTTCAAGAGCGCCTCACCTCGATAAAATCCTGAGAGCCTCTACCACGACGCGGGGCCTCGTGCCCGGCACACCCTGTACAGAGAGGGGTCGTGCCAAGAGCCAGAACCACCCATCGAGCGAAGACACCGACGCGCTGCTCAACCACGGCGGCAAGCCCACCGTCTCCTGGGCGGACTTCATCGAGACCCACAAGGAGATCATCACCGCCTGCGACTTCTTCACCGTTGAGGTGCTCACCGCCGCAGGCCTCGTCACCGTCTATGTCCTCTTCTTCATCAAGATCGCCACTCGAGAACTCCACATCGCTGGCATCACCACCAATCCCGACCTGTCGTGGATGGCGCAGATTGCCCATAACATCACCATGACCGACATCGGCTTCCTTGAGGGCCAGCGCCACCTCATCCTCGATCGCGACCCGAAGTTCAGCGAGCAGTTCTGCCGGATTATCCGAGACACAGGCACCAAAATCGTTCGCCTTCCCCCAGATCTCAACGCCTACGCCGAGCGATTTGTCCACTCCATCAAAGAGGAGTGCCTCTCCCGCCTCGTCTTCTTCGGCATCGACGGCCTTCGTCGTGCCGTCCGAGAGTACGCCGCTCACTATCACGAGGTCCATTGAGGACATGCTCGCAGCACTTGGCTCTAGATCTCGAAGACATCTCGTACCTGCTCCCGGATCTTCGCCGAGTCGATAGCCCCGTCCTGTCGGTTCTCCGACGTTACCAGCCGCTCACCCTTATCGTTCTCCGGCCCGTTGGGCTCCATCCCCACGGCCTTGTACCAGGCGAGCTTCTTCTCCCAGCGACGCACGTAGGCGGGGTTGGAGAGCATGCCGAGGTGCTCCCAGTAGACCGTGATGCCGGTCGCGGGGTCCTCGGCGGTGAAGTCAGGGTAGCGCTCCACACCGTCTGCGCCGCGCAGCGCCTTCTCGTAGTGGTAGTCGATGTCCTCGGCGTGAAGCGCATCGGCCACGACGACCTCCGAGATGGAGCGAACGAGCTCGCCGCGGGCGGTCCGGTGAATCAGCCGCCGCTCAAGGAAGCCGCCGTCGGCGTCGGCGATCATGTTGGGCGCCTGGAAGAGGTTCGTGTAGCGCCGCGCCACCTCCGAGTACTTCGGGGACGCATAAGCTCGAAGGTCCGTCGGCTGGCCCTGGACGAAGAGGACCACCCGGTCGAGCTGCCGTGTGAGCGCCGTATAGATCAGCTCGTGGCCGAGGATGAAACACGGCTGGGGGATGACCACGAACACCTGGTTGAACTGGCTGCCCTGGCTCTTGTGGATGGTCAGGGCGTAGGCCAGGTCGAGGACCTCGGTGCCATCATCGCCGAAGTCCCGCGGCCAGTAGACGAAGGTCCGGCCCTGCTGCGTCCGAAACTCGACGTCGAGTCGTTCGAGCGGCTTCCCATCCCACTTGCGGAACTTGGCCTGGCCGACGACCAGCCCGATCTCACCATTCGACACGAGCTCGCGCTTCCTTGGGAGCACGCCACGCCGCTGGTTGACGGTCGACATCACCTTGTCGCCGTAGATGATCCGCTGGGGGCCGCTCGGCCGCGGGGTTCGAGATCGGCGCCCCTCGGCGAAACGAAGGGCTTCCGCCCGAAAGCGCTCGTGGAGGAAGCGGTTCAGCTCATCGATGCCGTGCCCCTTGCCACGGACCGGCGAGAGGATCTGCCAGCTCTCGCAACGCTCGGATGAGCCCGGGCGATTCTTCTCGGGCCAGGCCGCGTTGAACCACACACCCTTTTCGGTGACGACGCCTCCCAACGATGCGCCAAAGCCCCGCTCGTCTCGGTCGTGCTCAATCTCGTCGATGTGCTCGACGAGTGCGGCGAGCAGCTCGCTCTCGAGCTCTTCCTCTGTCTGCCAAGTACGTACCTCGACGTGGCCGTCGGTCTGGCCGTTCGCCATGCGCACCCAGATCTCGTCTGCCCCAGGGTCGGGGGCCTCGCCGCTGAACCAGGATGCGAGGAGCAGGTCATCTCGTCCGACCTTTCCGCTCCCCATCTGGCGGCGATGGACCGTGAGCTCGGTGTATCCGTCGCCGACCCGCGGGAAGAGTCCCTCGATGCCCTCCGGCTGAAACTCGCGGGCGAGGTCGACGAGCGGCCGACCTGCTCCGATCGGCGGAAGCTGCCGGTGGTCGCCGACGAGGATGATCCGCTTGGGCGCCTTCAGCGCCTGGATCACCGCCGCGAGCATGTCCTCCGTGACCATCGAGGCTTCGTCGATGATGACCGTGCCAGCTGCCTCCACCTTCGGGGCGTCGGACAGGTGGTAGCGCTGCGTCTCCAGATCGAAGCGATCGGGGAGAAGGAACTGCGCAATGGTGAGCGCCTTCAGCCCGTCCACGTTGCGCTGCATCTGCACGCGGGCCTTGCCCGTTGGAGCAAGCAGCAGGACGCCGTCGCCGCGGAGCTCGGGCAGGTCGCAGAGGATCTGGAGTAAGCGAGTCTTGCCCGTCCCAGCAGGACCGAGCAGGAGCGAGAACCTCGAGGAGAACAGTTCACCGAGCGCTGCGGCCTTTTCGGTCCGAGCCCGCTCCTCTAGGACAGCCTCGTCGGGATCGTCGGGCATGTCGCCGAGCGAATCGTCCACCAGCGCCCGCCAGTCGTAACTCGAAGTGTGCTTCCGCCCCTTTCGCCTCCGACCGATCTGCTGGCGCAGCAGATCACCGAGGGTCTGACGTTCGCCGAACTGCCAGGCGCGTGTCTCGTCGGCGAGAGCAGCATCGACGATCACAGGGGACAGGATCGGGTCGAGAAGCGGGAGCAGGTCCGTCGTGGGCCGGCATGGCGGATCCAACTCGAGGTCACGAATGCCTTCGAGCACCTGCTCGACCGGAACGAGCGTGTGCCCGGAGGCTTCGGCCCCCGCAAGTACATACACCGCGAGCGCCCGGACTCGACGTGGGTCCTGGTCGCCTTCGAGGCGGCTTCGCTCTGGAAGCGGATACTCCGACCGGACCGACTCGTCTGGAAACATACCGCGGTCGACCGCCCCGATGCTGACGGCGTTGAACCGATGCCGGTCTATTTCGAAGAGTCGATACGGGTTGTCGAGCAAGTCGGCGTCGCTTAACCCGCCCCGGTTGGCAGAGTAGAAGAACCGGGCCGCCTGGTCGATCGTGAGCCGGAAACGGGAGAGGTGTTCAAGTAGCTCACGTCGCTCCGGCGTCAACGCGGCGAGGCGCTTGCCGTCGAAGGGCTGCACCTGCGCCGCGACACTGGGCGACAACACATCTCCTGGGCGGTCGAATGCCTTGCGGACGAGCTCCCACGGGTTCTCCTGCCAGCGACCGTCGACGGTGTGGCGTTGTGCGAGATCCATCGCGAGCAAGGTGCCGTAGCGAATCTCGAAGGCGTGAAGGGCGCTGCCGAGCCCCGGGAAGGCTCCTCGGAGGTTCCAGAGTTCCGCCAGACGTGCCGAGATCCACTCGAGGTGACGATCCCATGCCCCTGGGATGTGGCGCGCGATGATGCGCACCTTCTCTGCGAGCGAGAGCAGGCTGGCGATCGCGTGATCGTGGTCGACGTGCTCGGCCACGTTGCTGAACGCGTCGAACGCCTCCTCGGGGGCGAAGGCCACGAACTGCGAGGGGTCGATGCTGCCGTCGCGCTCGCTTAGCGCGAGCAGCTCCTGGTACGGCAGCACAAAGCCGTCGAAGCCATCCGGCCGGATGGAGTGCGACACAGCTCGCTCCCACATCAGGCCGCGGAGCTTCCCGTTGGTATCACCACTGTAGGTGTGCTCTTGGCCTGGGCCGACGCCTGTGATGCGTCCGACACCGACCAAGACGCGCCGGGGGTCGTCCGCCAGCGGCGTTCGCTTCACATAGAGGAAGACGAGCGACTTCTCCGGCTGCAGCGCTCCGAAGAAAGTGTCCAGCATGATCTGCTGGTTGACGAAGTCGTTCACCCAGACCGTCTTGAACGCGAGTTCCGGCTCCCGGTCGACATCGAACGGAAGCGCAAGCGTGTCCGCGATGGCCTGTGCGTCGTCCTTTCGTGTCCAGCGGAACGGAATCGCTTGAACACTGTACGGGGGGAGCCGAAAAGCGTTCTCGGCGAAGTGCCCGTGTGTCTGCTCCGACGACTTGGCGAAGGGGTGGCGGCTGCGGATGGTGTAGGCCTTGGGGTTCAGCGCCGCCCCACGCTCACTGAGGCAGGCTGGGAGACTCTCAGCGTCGAGTTCGCTCCACTGACGGCTGGCATTCGCGTTCTCGGCAGCGTCATCGCGCTCCTCCCGAATGCTCTTCAGTACCATGCTCCACGTGTTCTTCGACGGTGCCTGACACACAGTTCCTGCCCAGCCGGTGTCGTGCCACGGGAGGCGGACCGACAGGTGTTGAAGCGGCAGCTGTCGGGTATCGCGGTACATCAGGCCCCTCCTCGCATCTCGATAAAGTCGGAATCGAGCCCCTGGCGGTGCACCTGAAACTGAGGGGCGGTACGCATATGGCCGGCGTTGAGCCGAAGGTCAAACGGGAACAGCGCCGCGTGGCTCACGAGCTGGTCAAAGGGGATCGACGCCTCCTCAGCATCCACCAAGAGCGCCTCGAGCATCAGCACGCCGATCTTCGGCCCGATCACGCGAGCACGGGGAACTGCCTCGTACATCCCCCGGGTTTTGGTGTCTCGCAGGACACCCCACTGGATCATCGATCGAACGATCCGCTGGGCGGCTCGCGTGAGCGTTGAGCGCTCGCCCCAGACCCCCACGAGGCGGCGTGTCAGATGGGCAAGGGAGAAGGAACTCTGGAGGGTCATCAATCGCCCGGCCGCGGTCGCGACATCGGTGAACACCGGATAGGTGCCGACCACCATTGCCCAGTGCAGCGCAAGCCGTTCATCGACCGTGGCCGCCTCAAACTGCGAGAGTGCACGAGCACGGAGAGCGCTCGCAGCCAGCGGAACGTTGCCCCAGATGTGGTTGAGGACGGTGACCGTCTTGCCGCGGGCGCTGTTCGACTTGTCGCCGCTGACCACGCCGTTGAGCAGGTTCCAGAGGTACTCACGAAACTCCTCGCTCGTACCGTTCGTTGCAGCCTGGGCGGCTGCAGCATCGAGCCATTCAATGTCGATGCGACGGTCGAAACCAATCGTGGCGCGTCGTGTCATGGAGCCTCCGAGATCTTGACGAAGGGCACCACGACTTCCTCGAGCGCGATGCCGCCGTGGCTCACCGCCTCCTTTCCTTCGGGCATGAAGCACGAGCCATACGGCGCGATGAGCGGGAAGTAGTCCTCTGGCAGTCCAACCGACGGCCACTCGAAGGCATCCGGGTAGAACAGCGCCGTCTTGTCGCGAAAATCCTTGTTCCTGAAGATGTGTGCGCGCTCGCCGCGCTGCTGCGCTGTCACGCCGACGTTGGGCTTGCCGAAGCCACGGCCGAAAACATTGCCGTGGTCTGCTGTGATAAACACGGTCATGCCACGCAGAAGGAGTTCACCGACCAGGTTCGAGAGCTGTTTCGTCTTCGCCCAGACATCCACCAAGCCGTGAAGCCCCGGCGTACCCAGGCCTATCTGGTGCATGCTCTGGTCAATCAGGCCGATGACTGCTCCAATGACCTTCACGCGGTGGTCGTCAGCCGCCCCCAAGATGTCGTTGGCGAGCGGCTCGAACGACTCCCTCTTGCCCTGCGGTTTGAGGTATTGGATGGCGTTCGGCCCGAGCCCGTGGTCCTGCCAGAAGTTCCTCCAAAGGTGAGGCTCTCGGTAGGTGCCTTCGATGCTCGCTGCGAACTCGAGGGGGATGCGCCCCGAGAAGATGGCCTGTCGGCCGATCTGCGTCAGCGTCGGGATCCAGCTGAAAATGGCGTGCTCTTCGACCTTGTAGTTCTCGAGGGATCCCTGAATGATGCGCCACTGATCGATGGCCATCCCATCGATCACCAACAAAGCGACCCGCTCGCAGCCATCCCGGCCAAGCTGGTGCGCCAGGTAGTGCGGCACGTGGTGACCAAGGACGGGCCTGGGCAGATAAGGCAGCGAGGACATGGGGGGGCGCAACCCCGAAAAGTTGGCAGAGTCCCTGACATGCCCTTGAGGTCCTGAAGACCCCCCGAAAAAGAAAAATCCCGAATCCAACCGATGAGTTAGGTGCGAACCAAAAACCGACGGAGGAAACGGGATGAGGG
>JAHJCH010000273.1 GCA_018813065.1 Myxococcota bacterium | reverse complement strand
CTCCGCCAGCAGCCGCGCCAGCCCCGCCAAGGCCCGCGCCGCGCGGGGCGGCAGCTCGGTCCGCGCCGCCGCCTCGATCAACCCACAGCCATAAGCCTCCGCCGCCGCGCTGAGCCGCGCCAAGGTCTTCTCCCCCACGCCGCGCACCGTCCGCAGGATGATCCGCCGCGCCGCCAGCCCGTCGAGGGGGTTGCTCAAGGCCCGCAGGTAGGCCAGGGCGTCCTTGACCCGCGCGCCGTCGAGCCGCAGCCCCCCATCGTCTTGCTGATAAGGCACGCACAGCAGCTCCAGCGCCGCCTTGAGGGGCTCCGCTTGCAGCCGGGTGCGGGTCAAGATCGCGATCTCTCGGTAGCAGAGCCCCTCCTCCTCATGGAGCCGCTCGATCTGCGCCGCGATCCAGCGCGCCTCGGCGCGCTCATCACGCGCGGCGTGGAGCCAGGCGGGCGGCCCCTCGGCCTGAGCGCGCAGGGCCTTGCCCAGGCGACGGGTGTTGTGGGCGATGAAGGCGTTGGCGAGGGTGAGGATCGGCGCCGTAGAGCGGTAGTTCTCCTCCAACCGCACGATCGCCCCACCCCAGCGCGCTTGAAAGCGCAAGATCCCCTCCACGTCGGCCCCGCGCCACTCGTAGATCGCCTGATCGTCATCGCCGACGCCGGTTAAGGCCGCGCCGGGGGGCGCCAGCGCCTCCAAAAGATCCAGCTGCGCGGCGTTGGTGTCTTGCAGCTCGTCGATCAAGATCAGCGGCCAGCGTCGCTGGAGCGCGCCGCGCGCGGCGGCGTCGGCGCGCAGGATCTCCAGCGGGCGAGCGATGAGATCCTCAAGATCAAAGGCGTCGAAGGCCCTCAGCCGGGCCTCATAGCCCATCACGATCTGCGGCCAGGCCAGCTTGGCCTCGGGGCTAAGCGCCAAAGCGGCGGCCTCTGGGGTGGGGCTGCCTTGCTTGAGCGCGGCGATCAGCGCCGCCGCCGCGTCGAGCTGATCGGCCTCTACGCCGCAGCCGTGGCCTGTGAGGGTGGCGCGCAGGAGCGCCCGCCGCTCCCCCTCGCCGTAGACGTGGAAGCCCACGCTGCGTCCCAGCCTGGGCGCCCAGCCCCGCAGGAGCCGGGCGCCCAGGCTGTGGAAGGTGCTCACGGTCACCGCGCCCGCCATCGCCGCGCCGATCAGCCCCTCCAGCCGCGCCCGCATCTCATCGGCGGCCTTGTGGGTGAAGGTCATGGCCAAGATCTGCCCCGGCGCCGAGCCGCGCTCGATCAGCCAAGCGACGCGGTGGATCAGCGCGCGGGTCTTGCCGGTGCCCGCGCCAGCCAAGATCAAGAGCGGGCCGCCCTCATGGGTGACCGCTTGACGCTGCGCGGGGTTGAGGTGACGCAGATCCATGGGTGCGCTGCCTTATCTGGGGGTCGGGGTTATTCGACGGTGACGCTCTTGGCCAGGTTGCGCGGCTGATCCACGTCCGTGCCCTTGAAGTCGGCGATGTGATAGGCCAACAGCTGTAACGGGATGACCGCCGCGCAGGGGGCGAGGGTCTCGGAGACGGGGGGGAGGTAGATGACCTCATCGCACAGCGCGGCGATCTCCGTGTCCCCCTCGGTGGCCAACGCGATGACGCGGCCATCGCGAGCGCGGACCTCCTGGAGATTGGAGAGCGTCTTGTCGTACTGGTCGTCCTTGAGGCAGATGACGACGACCGGCATCTCCTCGTCGATCAGCGCGATGGGGCCATGCTTCATCTCCCCCGCCGCGTAGCCCTCCGCGTGGATATAGCTGATCTCCTTAAGCTTTAAGGCGCCCTCAAGGGCGATGGGGAACTGCGGCCCGCGCCCCAGGTAGAGGAAGTCACGGGCGTGCATGGCCCGCCGAGCGACGCCCTGGACGTGCTCATCGACGGCCAAGAGCGCCTCAATCAGCGTGGGCAGGTGGGTCAGCTCGGCGAGGATCTCACCGGCGGCCTCATCGCTCAGCGCGCCGCGCAGCCGCCCCAGGTGGAGCGCGATGAGCTGGAGGGCCACGAGCTGGGTGGTGAACGCCTTGGTGCTGGCGACGCCGATCTCAGGCCCGGCGTGGGTGTAGAGCACGTCATGGGACTCGCGGGCGATGCTGCTCTCGATGACGTTGCAGACGCTGAGGACGCGCGCGCCGCGTGCTCGCGCCTCGCGCAGCGCCGCGAGGGTGTCGGCGGTCTCCCCGGACTGGCTGACGGCGATAAAGAGCGTGCCCTCGTCGATGATCGGATCGCGGTAGCGCAGCTCAGAGGCCACGTCCACCTCGACGGGGATCCGCGTCGCCGCCTCGATGAGCCGCCGCCCCACCAAGGCCGCGTGCCAAGCCGTGCCGCAGGCGCACATCACCACGCGGTTGATCCGCGCCGCCTCCGCCGCGCTGAGGTGGACGTCCTCAAGGCGCACCTCGCCGCGCTCCAAGGAGACGCGCCCGCTGAGGGTGTCGGCGATGGCGCGGGGCTGCTCATAGATCTCCTTGAGCATAAAGTGGCGATAGCCGCCCTTCTCCGCCTGGGCGGGGGTCCAGGTGATCCGCTTGGAGGCGCGCTGGATGGGCTGGCCGTCGAAGTCCATCAGCGTGTAGCCCTCGCGGCGCACCACCACCAGCTCCTCTTCGTGGAGGAACAGGACCTCGCGGGTCTGGGCGATCAGCGCCGGGACATCGCTGGCGAGGAACATCTCCCCCTCACCCAGCCCCAGCACCATGGGGCTGGCGTTCTTGGCCGCCACCAAAAGATCAGGCTCATCGGCGGAGAAGACGAGCAGGGCGTAGCTGCCGCGCACCTCGTTTAACGCCACGCGCACGGCCTCGGGCAGCGCGCGCCCCTCTGAGGCCTTCTCGCGGATGAGGTGGCTGAAGATCTCCGTGTCCGTCTCGGATTTGAAGACGTGGCCGCGGGCCTCCAGCCCCGCGCGCAGCGCCAGGTGGTTCTCGACGATCCCGTTGTGGACCACCGTGATCGGCCCCGCCGCGTGCGGGTGCGCGTTGACCTCCGAGGGGCGGCCATGCGTCGCCCAGCGGGTGTGACCGATGCCGACGTGGCCCTTGAGGGGGCGCTCGGCGAGGCGCTGGCGGAGGTTGTCGAGCTTGCCGACGGAGCGCAGCGTGTGCGTCGCCGAGCCGTCGAAGACCGCCAGGCCCGCCGAGTCATAGCCGCGATACTCCAAGCGGCTGAGCCCCTCGAAGAGGATCGGCGCCGCCTCGCGCGCCCCGATGTAACCGACGATGCCACACATGGCTTAACCCTCCTCGCGCTCAAGGCGCTTGCGGCGCGCCCAGCCCTCGATGTTGCGTTGATGCACGCGGCTGATCGCCAGCGCCTCTTGAGGGACGGCGTGCGTGATGGTGCTGCCAGCGCCCACATAGGCGCCGTCGCCGATCTCAACCGGCGCGACGAGCTGCGTGTCCGAGCCGATAAAGGCGCCCGCGCCGATGATCGTCTTGTGCTTGTGTACGCCGTCATAGTTGCAGGTGATCGTGCCCGCGCCGATGTTGGCGCCCGCGCCGATCTCCACGTCGCCGAGGTAGCTGAGGTGGCTGGCCTTGACCCCCTCGGCCAGCCGCGCCTTCTTCGTCTCCACGAAGTTGCCGATCTTGACGCCCGCGCTCAGCGCCGTGCCCTCGCGCAGCCGCGCGAAGGGGCCGACGACGCAGCCAGGCCCGATCTGGGCGCCCTCGGCGGTGGTGTAGGGCTTGAGGTGTACCCCGTCGGCGACGATCGTGTCGCGGAGGTGAACCCCCTGCTCCAAGGTGACGCCCTCGCCGATCACCGTCGCCCCCGCCAAGGTCACGTCCAAGCCCACGACCGTGTCTGGGCCGATCCGCGTCGCCCACTCCAAGCGAGCGCGGCGCGGATCAAGGAACGTCACCCCCGCCCGCATGGCCGCCTCGATCAAGCGCCGCTGGGCGCGCGCCTCCGCCGCCGCCAGATCCACCCGATCATTGACCCCCTCGGCGTCAGCGGCGGCCTCCCCCTCCAAGATGAGGTGGGCGATCTCACGGCCCTCGCGCGCGGCCAAGGCCACCAAGTCCGTCAGGTACAGCTCGCCCTGATCGTTATCGGGGCGGACGCCGCCGAGGGCGCGGAAGAGGAGGCGGGCGTCCACGCGGTAGATCCCCGCGTTGACCTCGCGGATCAACCGGGCCTCGGGCGCGCAGTCGCGGTGCTCAGTGATGCGGATGAGCCGCCCCGCCTCATCACAGATCAGGCGCCCATAGGCTTTGGGATCGTCGAGGCGCATCCCCATCACGGCCAAGGGGGCCTCGCCGGCCGCCGCGTCGAGGGCCTCCAGGCGGGCTGTGGGCAGCGTGGGCACGTCGCCAGAGAGGATAAACACGTCGCCGTCGAAGCCCTCCAAGGCGGGCTCGGCGCAGCGCACGGCGTCGGCGGTGCCGCGCTGCTGGGCCTGGAGGACCGTCACGATGGGCGCGCCTGGGAAGGCGCCCTGGAGGTAGGCCTCCACCGCCTCGCGCTGGTGCCCCAGCACCACCACGATGGGCGCCGCGCCCAAGGCCAACGCGCTCTCGATGGGCGCGGCGATCATCGGCCGCCCCGCCACCGCGTGGAGGACCTTCGCCTGCTTTGACTTCATGCGGGTGCCTTGCCCCGCCGCCATCACGATCACCGCTCTTCGGCGCATACCAACTCCGTGCTCTCAGCCGCCTCAGTGTGTAGCGCATCCGCCGCGCCGCGATAAGCCCGGCGTGAAGGCGCAAGGCTCAGAGCCCGCAGCGCGGCCATTGTCTCAAGCGTGGGCGCGTGCTATCGGCGATCAGGAGGGCGTGTTGAGCGGATTAGAGCAACGCATGGCGTGGATGAAGGCGGCGGGCCTGCCCGCCGAGGCGCCCCACTTGCGCCTGCTGGCCGCGCACAGTGAGGCCCTCATCCGCGTCCTCTGCCGCCACCCTCAAGACGCCGAGGTCTTGGACCCGCCCATCGACCTCGACGCGCTTAAGCCCTCGGCGCTGCGGGCGGAGCTGGACAGCTTGGCCGGTGAGGCCCCCGATGAGGCGCGCTTTAAGTGGGCGCTGCGCCGCCTCAAGGCCCGCGCCTTCTTGCGGCTGACCGGCGCGGAGCTGTGGGCGGGCCTGGAGGTGGCCGAGAGCTGCCGCGCGCTGACGACGTTGGCCGAGGTCTGCCTCCAAGCCACCGTAGGCTTCGCCCACGCCCAAGCGCGCTCACCGCGGCCCTTGGACGAAGCCGGCGCGCCGATCCCCTTCGTGGTCTTGGGCATGGGCAAGCTCGGCGGCTGGGAGCTTAACTACTCCTCCGACATCGATCTCATCTACTTCTATGGCGCCGATGAGGCCCAAGGCGGCGGCGACGCCCACCGCTACTTCAGGCAGATCAGCCAAAAGATCACGGCGCTGATCAGCGACATCACCGAGGAGGGCTTCGTCTTTCGTGTGGATCTGCGTCTGCGGCCCGAGGGGCGCTCAGGCCCGCTCTGCAACGCCCTCGCCAGCGCCGAGCGTTATTACGAGGCGTGGGGGCGCCTCTGGGAGCGGATCGCCTTCCTGCGGGCGCGGCCCGTGGCGGGGGACTTGGCGTTGGGCGTCCGGCTCTTGGCGCGGCTCAACCCCTGGATTTATCAGCGAAATCTTGACGCAGGCTTGATCGACCGCTTCGCGCAGCTGACCGCCCAGGCGATCCGCGGCGAGGCGGGCGTCGATCTCAAGCTCTCGCCGGGCGGGATTCGCAGCGTGGAGTTCCTCGTCCACCTCTACCAGCTCCTCCACGGGGGACGTCAGCCCGATCTGCGCACGCCCTCCACGCAAGAGGGGCTGGCGCGGCTCGTGGCGCGGGGGCACCTGGAGGCGAGCGAGGCGGCGGGGCTGTTGGCGCGCTACCGGCGGCTGCGGGTTTTAGAGCACCGCGTGCAGATGGAGCATGAGCGCCAGACGCACCGGCTGCCAGAGGGCGAGGCGCTTGAGGCGCTGGCGAGGCGCCTGGGCTGGGCGGACGCCCCAGACGCCGAGGCGCTGCGGCGGCGGGTCTGGGAGATGACGCGGGCCAACGCCGAGGCCCTCGACGCGCGGCTGGGCGCCCCTGTCGAGGAGCCGCCGCAGCGTCGGCTCGCCCGCGCGCTGCTCGACGCCCACCGCGATGACGAGGCCGCCTTGACCGCCTTGGCCGATCATGGGCTGCGTGATCCGCGTCAGGCGCTCCACCTCATCAAGCTCGGGGCGCGCTCGCCCAACAGCCCCCTCTCGCCGCAGGCCCCCCACGCCGCGCTGGGGCTTGACTTGCTGGAGGGGGCCTTACGCGCCCCTCACCCCGAGCGCGCCTTAGCGCACCTGTCGATGATGACCACGCGCTTGGCTCGACGGCCGCAGTACTTCGAGGGCTTGGCCTCGACGCCGTCGCTGCGGCGGCTCTTGATGCACACCTTCTCCACCTCCGACTTCCTCAGCGAGGCGCTCCTCCACGATCCCCAGCTCATCGACGATCTCTATGATCCCTTCACCGACCTCGAAGCGCTCTCCACGCGGCTGGCGGCCCTGGCGGCGGTGGAGGACGAGGAGGCGCAGTTGGAGGGGCTGTCGAGGCTCAAGGCCCGCGAGGCGCTGCGCGTCGGGCTGCGCCACCTGGCCCGGCAGATCGACGGCCGCGAGGTCGAGGCCCACCTCAGCGCGCTGGCCGAAGGGATCCTTCGCCTCCTCCTGCAGCGCGCCCAGGCGCGCGCCTGCCCCGCGCCGCTGACGGGCCTCAGCTGCTGCGCCCTCGCCTTCGGCAAGCTCGGCGGCCGAGAGCTGTCCTATGGCAGCGACCTCGACGTGATTTTCCTCTACGAAGACCCCCCTGAGGGCCACGAGGCAGACGCGCTCGAACACTTTACGCGGGTGGCGCGGCGGGTGATCTCCAGGCTGGGGTTGCCGACGCGCTGGGGGCCGCTCTACCAAGTGGACACGCGGCTGCGGCCTGGGGGGCGACAAGGGACGCTGGTGACCTCGCTGCGCCGCTTTAAGCGCTACCACGCAGAGGAGGCGGCGATCTGGGAGCGCATGGCCTTGGTCCGCGCCCGCCCGGTGGGGGGCAGCCCGGCGCTCCAAAGAGCGGCGGCGGAGGCCATCGAGGCGCTGCTCTACGCGCGCCCCGCGCCGCCCAACCTCACGGCGGAGATGCGCCATCTCCGGGCGCGGATGGAGCGTGAGCTTGCCCATGAGGGGGGGGGTCGATATAACCCAAAGCTCGGCCACGGAGGGCTCGTGGATCTAGAGTTCATCGCGCAGAGACGTCAGCTGCTCCAGGGCGAACCCCGGACACAACACACCCTCTGCGCGCTGATGGGCCTCGATCACCCCCAAGCCGCCGCGTTGGCCCACGCTTGGCGTGCCCTCAAAGAGATTGAGCACGCGCTGCGCCTTGAGCACGGCCACCCCCAAGCAGAGCTGAGGGATGATCCCGCCGCCCTTGATGGCCTGGCCCGTCGCCTCTATGGCATCGACGCCGGCCCCCAGGCTGGACAACGGCTATTGAGGGACTACTTAGAGCGCGCGCGCTTCGTGCGTGCTCAATTTGAAGCAGAGTTCAGCGAGAACAATCAGCCACCGCTGAGCTGAACTCATAAAGGAGAGAGAGCATGGAACTTCAAAAGAAGCTTTTGCCTCTGAATGAGCGGAGAGCCAAACCAGAGCAAGGACAAACCCTTGGATTTGGGAGGATCTTCTCCGATCATATGCTTGTTATGCGATACAACGAGAAAAATGGATGGCATAACGCGACGATTGAGCCTTATGCTCCAATTTCGATGGATCCAGCATCTCTCGTGCTTCACTATGGCCAAGGTGTATTTGAAGGGATGAAAGCCTATCGGAACAAAAAGGGAGAAATCTCGATGTTCCGACCTGAGCAAAATATCAAACGACTGAACGACTCATGTGAGCGGCTTTGTATTCCAACGCTGCCATTTGATGATGTAATGAGCGCGCTCTATGAGCTTATTCGTGTCGAACAGGAGTGGATTCCTTCAGAAGAGGGGACAAGCCTTTACATTCGCCCTACAGTTATTGCAACTGAGGCGTGTTTAGGCGTAAAAGTCAGCGCTGAATATATCTTTTATGTTATCGTTGGACCTGTTGGCGCATACTACCCAGAAGGATTCAATCCCGTCAAAATTTGGGTTGAAGAAGAGTATATTCGTGCAGCACCGGGTGGTTTAGGCGCAGCAAAAACCATGGCAAACTATGCGCACAGCTTATTGGCCACGAAAAAAGCCAAAGCGCGTGGTTATACACAGGTTTTATGGTTAGACGCCTGTGACAAAAAGACAATCGAAGAGGTCGGGACGATGAACCTCTTCTTCAAGATCAACGGCGAGGTGATCACCGCGCCCCTCGGCGGCTCGATCCTGCCGGGCATCACCCGTGACGCGGTGCTCAAGCTCTGCGCGCGCTGGTCCATCCCAGTTCAAGAGCGACGGATCACCATCGATGAGATCAGCCAAGCGCACGCGGCGGGGACGCTTGAGGAGGTCTTTGGCACCGGCACCGCGGCGGTGATCAGCCCCGTGGGGCTCTTCCATTATCGGGGGCAAGATTACAACGTCGGCCAGGGGATTGGGCCGCTCTCACTCAAGCTCTATCAAGCCATCACGCAGATTCAACTCGGGGAGGTCGATGATCCCTTTGACTGGGTTGTGCGCTTGGATTGATCGCGGCAAAGTCGAGGCGCTCACAGGCAACATCGAGGCGCAGGAATGCCTCCAATTCGTTGGAAATACGAATGATTTTAAGTTCTTTGAGGAATGGTAAATTATTGATTTTTAAAAAAAAATAAGGAATGGTAAATTACATCACGGCAAAAAAATTCTCGGTTTTGTGAAAAAAGATCGATTTCGTTACCCTCAACCCAGCGAAAACCTGGAGTTTGCGAATGGCTAGATGGAACTACCTCTTCATCTTGGGCTTCCTCTTGGCGCTCCCCGGAGGCGCCTTCGCCCAGGAGCAGGACCAAGTCCTGATTGTGCCCTACTCTCAGATCAACCCAGAGCTGCCTCACCCCGCCCACTCGGGCGCGCCGGTGACGCTCAAGGGGATCGTGCGAAACGCCCAGTGCTCCACCTACACGGTGGCCTGGGACACCAACTTCAACGGTAATTTCAACGATGATTGGTCTCGTTCGGTGAGCCGACATAGCCAATCATATAATGTGCAAGACATTGGTCGAACCTATCAGATCCCTGTTGTCCCAGAAGACACGCTCCTGATTATCAATGTACGGGTTACGCCTCAGTGTGGTGGTCGCCCTGCGAAGTATGCTTCGATGCGTTTTTTCGTCTATGCTTTTGAGCCTTCAAGAGATCCACGAAATTGGACTCATGATCAGCTCGAAATCATTAACCAGATGTCGATCCAAGAAGGCCTCTGGTTTTTGCATCGTATGCAACAAAATATTACAAACCGCAATACGGTCGATATCTACTCAAATGCAGTCAACCACCAGGTCAATGGCATTCATTTTTGGTCATATTCAATCAACGGCCATATGCCTGCCTATCCGCCCGGTACAATCAACTGGCACGCGATTCCGCGAAACCAAGCGTGGGAAAATGCCAATGATTTTAGATGGAATAATGATCCTTATGCCGAGACAAGCTATCGTTTAGTCAACTATGTTGTTCGCAACTCGGGCTGGCGCAATGTAGAAGCCGCCGATGATGATGATACGTGTGGATTTACCGCTGCGGGCGCGGTTAAGCGATGCAACCGTATCGCTGGGACGGATGATAGCCGCAGTGCATATGCTCATAATTATAATAATTATACATATGTCGGCGGTATGGACCTCGCGGCGTTATCAACGCTCCTCTCTGTTTTTAAAGATACCCCCGTTCAAGTATCAACTTTTAGTGGGAATACTTGGCAGTGGTATATTCAACAAATGGTTGACTATGTAGGCTGGATGCAAATCGACAGCTGTGATGGTGCGGGTGGCTGGCTCTATAGCAGCCAAGGCTGTCAAAGCGACGGCGGTATGGATCAATCAACAACGCAGTGGGCTTATATCGGCATTGAATCCGCTGATTTAGCGGGTGGCCCCGCTGGCGTGATTGTCAATAACCGTCATAAATATCGGATTACCCAGGCGCTTGAGCGAAATCAAATCGTAAGCAGCAGCCGTGAGCATGATGGGGGTGGTGCTTATCGTTCATCGGAGACGCGCTCAAATTTACAGCTGACGGGCGGCGCCTTCGTGGGTACACGCTGGCTCGGCTATGATCAATTTAGCGTCAACAGCAACGCGATCCCTTTCCCTGGTTATTACCAAAATCGAACCCAAGCTCAGTTAAGGCGTATTTACGATCGATATATTAGCTTTACCGACTATAACTGGAATGACGTCCAGAGGCGCGGCCACGGTGGCTCATGGACGGATGGTTTCTGGAGTAATGGTAGCTATCTTTGTAATAATACCAACACGGTTTACAACGCGGGTCGCTGCGGCAACTCCTACGCGATCTACTCTCATCAAAAGGGCTATCGCACCACCGCGCCGGGCAGCCAAGAGCTGACCGCGATCGGTAACCATGATTGGAACCGTGAGTTCAACATTTATTATGCGCGATCACAAGACCGCGCGATGAATGTGAATGATCCGATGTCGGGTTATTCTGTTTTTGGCCGCTTCCGCGATGATTATTGTGATGGTACGTCTGTGACCTGCAATTATGGTGTAGGCAGCGGCGTACAGGGCTTAACCATGGCGATGGGCATCTTGGTGCAGACGCCGACGATCTTTAACCCCAAGCCGATCGCGATAGGGAGCGGGGCCCCAACGACGGTCATCGAAGGGTGCTCAGGGGCGAACAGCGGTCGCGTGACGTTTACGCATGAGGGATCGTTCCACCCGAAGCCGGGGGGTCAAATCGTGGCCTATCGCTGGGACGCGAACCTTGCGGATGGGCTTTGGTGGGATAATGGAAACGCGCCTGTGGACTTTTCGACGGATGATCCAGCGCAAGAGTTCGTATTCCGCTATCCAAACATCGGCCAGTACACAGCGACGCTGCAAGTCGAGGATGAGATTGGTCAGACGAGCACGACGACGGTCGTAATCACGGTGAACGCGTCGGTGAATGAGGCGCCTTCAGTCGCGCACGGCGGTCCTTATGTGATCGAGGTGGGTCAGAACCTACAGCTGAACGGCTCAGCGGCG
>JAHJCH010000029.1 GCA_018813065.1 Myxococcota bacterium | reverse complement strand
GGCGAGGGCGGCGAGGGCGGCGAGGGCGGCGGCGGCGAGGTTGGCCCCTGCGAGGAGGGCGTCTTTAAGCCCTGCGCGGAGATGTGCGGCTTGACGCCTTGCTGTGGGCTCCAGCGCTGCACCGGCGGCACATGGGAGCCCTGCGCGCCCTACCCCGAGCGGTGCAACGGCCACGACGATAACTGCGATGAGGAGGTCGATGAGACCTTCCCCGTGGGCATGGGCTGCATCAACCAAGAGGGCGCCTGTGACGCCAGCGGCGTCAACGCCTGTAATGAGGCGGGCACCGGCGTCTTCTGTCAGGCGGAGGCCGTGGAGGCCAGCGATGAGGTCTGCGACGGCGTTGATAATGACTGCGACGGCGACGTGGATGAGGGCTTCGTCGAGGTCTGCTGCACCGAAGATGTCCACTGCCCCCCCGCCGATGAGTGCCGAGATCATCGCTGCGTGCCGCGCGGCGGCGGCCCCGTCAACCCCACGCCCGGCGGCGCCGGATCATGCAGCAGCCCCATCCCCATCAGCGCGCCGGGCAACTACCCTGGTGACACCAACGCCGGGCAGGCGATGCACTTCGGCGAGTGCAGCCTCAGCAGCATGTGGCAGCCCGAGGTCATCTACAGCTTCATGGTCAATGAGCCGACCCGCGTCCACCTCGACACCCTCGGCTCCTTCAACGACCTCACCCTCTATATCCGCACCAACTGCATGGACGCCTTCTCCGAGGTGGCCTGCGATAAAGACAGCGCCGATGGGCTGGCGGAGCCGGCCATCGACTTCACCGCCGAGGCGGGCGTGCGCTACTTCGTCTTCGTCGATGCGGGCACCTTCGGCGGCGGCCCCTTCGTGCTGCACTATCTCCAAGAGGGCTCCCTCAGCTGCGCCGAGGACTGGGAGTGCGCCTTGGGCGAGACCTGCGTCAACCAACGCTGTCAGCCCGCCCCGCCGCCGGAGTGCTATGAGGATTGGGACTGCCCCGGCGAGCAGATCTGTGAGTTCGAGGCCTGCGTTGATCCGCCCGCCTGCGCCGTGGATCGGGACTGTGGGGCCTATGTCTGTGAGGCCGGGGCCTGCGTGCCCTGCGCCAGCGACGCCCGCTGCGGCGCGGGCTTGGTCTGCGAGCGCGGCGCCTGCGTCGAGGCCCCCGAGTGCGTCGCCGACGGCGACTGCGCTGCCCGTCAGGCCTGCCAAGGCGGCGCCTGCGTGGATCTGCCTTGCGAGCTGGACAGCCACTGCACAAACGACGAGGTTTGCCGCGACGGCGCCTGCGTGCCCCCCCCTGAGTGCGAGGTGGACGGTGAGTGCGGCGGCGGTCAGCGCTGCGTGGCCTATCAGTGCGTGGACTGCGCCGAGGACGCCCACTGCGCAGGCGGCCTCGTCTGCGATCAAAACGCCTGCGTGCCCTGCCAAAGCGACGTGCGCTGCCCAGGCGCGCTGATCTGTGAGGCGAGCCGCTGCGTTGAGCCCCTCTGCGACGCCGACGCCGACTGCGGCGCGCAGATCTGCCGTGGAGGCCGCTGCGTGGCCTGCCAAGGAGACACCGACTGCGCCGGCGCGCTGATCTGTGAGGCGGGCGCCTGCGCCACGCCCGCTTGTCAGGTGGACGGCGACTGCGCGGAGCTGGAGCAGTGCGAGGCGGGCCGCTGCGTCCCCAGCGTGACGCCCTGCGTCGATGAGGGCGACTGCGCGCCAGAGGAGTACTGCGTCCTGGGCACCTGTCGATCAGGCGGCAGCTGTGATCTGACCGTCTATGCGCCTGAGCTTGGTCGCTATCAGATCGACACCAGCGGGCGCCCTGATGATCTCGATGGGCGGTGCGGCAGCGGCGGCCCAGAGCAGGTCGTGGGCTTCGGCGGGCGGCCCATGATCTTGGCCCTGACGACGCTGGGCAGCGAGGTTGATACCCTGCTGTCCGTGCGCCAGACCTGTGAGGACAGCGCCAGCGAGCTGAGCTGCAATGATGATGTCTATGATGAGGTCTATGAGTCTTGGTTGACGATGAAGACCGAGGCAGACACCCTCTATTATGCGATCGTCGAGCGCTACGGCGCCGCTTCTGGGGTAATGAACCTCAGTCTCATCGGCGCGGAGATCCCCGAGCAGTGCAGCCAGGTCTATTTCAACCCAAGCTTTAGCGATAATATCATCTATGAAAACGCAACAACCGCGACGGGGAACACAAACAACTACAGTAATCGCTTAAGTCCGTCTTGTAATGGCAGTTCTAATGCGCCAGAGGATATGTTCGCTTTTATTTCACCGATCAATATCCATATTACGGCCTACACAGAGAACGCCTCTTTTGATACCGTCATCTATGTGCTGGGCGAGGATTGTCAAACCGAGGTGACGTGTAATGATGACGGCGTTGCGGGTCTTAATGGCCGTGTCAGCTTCAACGCCGACGCGGCCAAGGTCTATTACATCGTCGTGGATGGCTATGGCAGCCAAAGCGGTGATTTTGAACTCGTTGTTGAGCCCACGATCAATTAAGCCTGCGCCTCTTTGCCAAAACGAAGCCGCGTCCAGTTGCGAAAGCTCCCCAGGTCATCGACCTCCTTAAAGCCCATGCCCTTCAAGATCATCAGCGCCCGCGCCGAGCGCGCTCCGCTGTTGCAATAGAGCACAAGGCCCGCCTTCTCCTTCTTCAGCTCAGTGGCGCGCTGATGCAGCTCATGCAGCGGTAAGTTGCGCGCCGAGGGCAGGTGAAATTGGGCAAACTCGCGCGGCGTGCGCACGTCGATCAGCGCAGCCCCGCGCTTGAGCCGCGCGTCAATGGCCGCCAGCAACTCCGGGCTGCGCCGCGTGCTCCATTTGCGCCAAATGAGGAAGGCGATAAAGGCCAAGATGAGGGCGATGTTCCAGTTCATTCGCTGATCCCGTGATTTATTGGGTGTGGCCGCGCCCTTATAGCAGAGCGGCGTAAACCAGAGAACGACGCGCGGAGAAAGGCGGCTTGGCCCTCGAGAAACTCGCCCCTTAAGGATTACAGTTCAAAAGAAAAATTGAAAATAAGCTGCACGGGCTGTAGAGATATCGGAAATGCACAAGCGTCTGTTCATGGGAGCTGTTGTGCGCTATGCTCTCGCCACTCTTAACAACGTCTCGGCAGGGGTGCATGGGCAATGAACCCACCTCTTACTGATCCGCAGCATCTTTCCATTAAACAGCAAGCTTGTACGCAGCTCAGCCCCGTTCAGCGCGCGCGCGCGTGCTTGCTCAAGGGCGATCTTGAGGCGATCTATCATTTCCGCGTCGCCTATGTGGAGGGCGACCGCGCCGAAGACACATGTGTGTGCCTCGCCTTGGCTCTCGAAGCGATCGGCTGGGTGGCCATGGCTGAGAAGATCAAGGGAGATCGTCCCTTGATCTCCAACGCGAGCCTGCGCGCCTTTGAGGAGAAGGTCTGGGTCTCCTTGCCCGAGGTCTACGAGGCGCTCAAGCGCCCATTGGAGGGCGTGGGCCATGAAGCGGCGCGGCGCGGCGTCGGCGCGGGTCAGCTGCCGCCGTTACCGCCCAACCTCACGCCGCGAGGGCGCACGAGCGCCACGTCCACGCCCATGCCCAAGCTGCCCAATATGGCCAACGCGACGAAGCGGCGGGGGCCGATCACGGGGCAGATGCCTAAGCTGCCCGACACCGCGCGGCGCGCCTCGGCCATCCAAGCGCGCGTTGACGCCGCCCCCCTCGACAACGCCAAGACGACGCGCAAGCTGCTCTCGGTGGCCCCTCGCCCTGAGGCGCCGCTCATCAAGGCGCCCACCACGCCCCTCGCGCAGCGCCCGCCCGCCCCGCCCCGCCCCGTGGCCGAGGCCATGACCGAGCGCGGGCAGCAGCCCCCCGAGGCGCAGCGCGCGGACTATCGCAGCTGGGGGCAGCTGCGCCGGGCCTTGGGCGGGGCGTCGCCGCAGCGACCCGGTCGGCCACCGATGGTGAGCGCGCGGCGAGACACACGCTATCGCGTGCAGCAGGCGGAGGCCTTCGCGCTGTCCTCAGAGGCCCTCAAGCCTTACCTCACGGAGGGGCATGTCCCCCTTGATCCACCGCTGCCGCTCCAGGCCCTCTCGCAAGAAATCCTCGTCTGCATCACCCACGCGGATGAGCATATCTGGGTCAAGGGCCGCTGCCATGTGGGCGAGGAGGCCCTCGGCGATGGCTGTGATCAGCTCAAGCTGGCGCTGCCGCCCGAGGTCCGCGCCTGGCTGGGTGAGGCGCGGTGAGCGCGCCGCAACGGTTGATGGTGGCCATCTCCGCTGAGGACGGGCGGGCCATCTCGCGCTGCGACGGGATCGATCACCGGGGGCTCAACTGCATCTCCACGCTCCAGCTTGAGGTCGGCGCGCGTGTGCAGCTGGAGCTGCGCGACGGCCAACGCCACCACCTCTATGTCCTCCAAGGCGTCATCGTCATCAGCGATCGGCTCTTTGGCGGCAACCATGAGCTGCGCGTGGAGTTCATCGATCCCCCCGCTGAGGACATCGAGCGGCTCCTGCGCGTCGCCGCGCGCTGGGGGGTGTGTCAGACGGCGCTGCCCCAGCCGCGCCGCCCTGTGCGCCTGACGCCCCTTGAGGCCATGCGCCGCGTCGAGATCCCGCGCGATGAGCAGCGTGAGGTCGCCCGTGGGCTCCTCAAGGGCGAGGTCAAGCTCCCCAAGCCGCTGGAGGCGCCGCTGAACGTGGATCTCCTGATCTGCTTTGATGACTTCTGTGTGCCTGCGCGGGTTGTCTTTATCCACGAAGGCAGCACGACCCTGCTCTGTGAGGGCCTCACCCCGACCCTGCGCGCCTCGCTGCGTCGCCTGCTGCGCCCCGCCCACGGCGGCGACGAGGCGCCCGCCGATTGACGTGGGGGGGGCTGCGATGATATGCCGCCCCGTTTCCGATGGAGGCCCCCTTTTGAAGCTAAAGACTCTCGTGTTGCTCTTCCTCGCGAGCGGCGCCTTGGCGCAGCCCGCCAATGGGGACGAGGAGGACGCCCAGCTCGACGCCGCCAAAGCCGCCGCCGCCAAGATGAAGGCCACGGCGGGCCAAGAGGGCGCCGCGGCGGGTGAGGCGACGCCCAAGGACGAAAAAGAGACCAAGCGCGCCAAGGCGGTGCGCGCCCGCCAAGCCCAGCGCGCGGCTGAGGCGGCCAAGGCGGCTGAGGCGGCCAAGGCGCCTGAGGCGGCCGCGCTGCCCAGCTGGGGTGAGGCGCCCAGCGGCGAGGCGGGGCTGCCCAGCTGGGACGCGGGGGCGACGCCTGGCGCTGATCTCACCCCCGACTGGGACGCCGCCTTTGGCGCCCCCGCCGCCTCCCTCTACCCGTGGTTCGAGTTCCACGGCTACTACCGCCTGCGCACCAGCTTCTTCTACGGCCTCGATCTCGGGACCTACCGCGCCAACGTGGGCAGCACCTCGCCGATCCTCCCCCCCCTCGCCGAGCGCGAGGACGATGGCTTTGGCGACGGCTCGGAGTCTCTCAGCGGCGCCAATATGCGCCTGCGGCTACGCCCCTCGATCCACATCACCGAGAACCTGCGCATCCACACCAGCATGGATCTGCTCGACAACCTGGTCCTCGGCAGCACCCCCGAGGTTGGCCCCACGCCCCGCGACAGCGCCATCCCCCTTGACACCTTCCGGGGCAACCAAGCGCCGCCTCAGAGCGGCGTCAATGGCTACCAAGACAGCGTGCGGGTCAAGCGGCTGTGGGGGGAGTGGCGCACACCGCTCAACACCCTCGTCACCTTTGGGCGCATGCCCAACCACTTTGGCCTGGGGCTGTTTAACCATGGCGGCGATGATCTCAACAATGACTTTGGCGACACGGTCGATCGCTTGATGGCCGTCACCCATCTCTTTGACACCTACCTCAGCTTCTCTTGGGACTTCGCCGATGAGGGCTTCGTGGGCTACAGTGGGATGTGGGATAAGAGCAATCAAAGCCAAGATCAAGCCTATGACTTTGACCAGAGCGATGATGTAACTCAGTTTAGCGTCAGCCTCTTTAACAAGCCCTTCAGCCGCAAAGAGGAGGCGAACCGCGCCGATGCGCTGCGCGCGGGCAAGGTGGCCTTTGACTGGGGCGCGCAGATGATCTTCCACGACCGCGACAACTACACCGAGGTGCCTCAAGGCGCCGGGGCCGCCGACGAGACGGGCTTTCAGCTGCGCAAGGTCAAGGAGAGCGTCGTCGTCCCTGATCTGTGGATGAGCCTGCGCTATCACCCCAAGGCCAAGCAGACCTACGCGTTGCAGCTGGAGGTCGTTGGCGTCTTTGGTGAGATCAGCGAGCTGCCTCAGCGCGCGGGCGAGGAGGCCACACGCTGCCTTGATCCGACGATCATCAACATCGACGACTGCCCCAGTAGCCAGATCGTCCACCCCCGCGCCCGCGACGTGCAGCAGTGGGGCTACGCCCTTGAGTTTGACGCGCGTGACAAGGACTTCCGTTGGGGCCTGCACCATGGGGTCGCCTCTGGCGACGATCAAGAGGGCTTTGGGATCTTGGACCAGACCCCGCTGGACACCGTGAACCTGCGCGATGACGCCTTCACCAACTTCGCCTACAACCGTGGCTACCAGGTCGATCTGATCCTCTTCCGCCAGCTCATCGGCGGGGTGACCAACGCGGCGTGGTTCAAGCCTTACCTGGGCTATGACTTCATCAATGAGGTGGACGAGGCGTGGGGCTTCACCCTCTCCGCGATCTACGCCCGCGCCCTTGAGGCCGACGCCACGCCGGGCGACGATCCCAACCTGGGGCTGGAGCTGGATCTTGAGCTGTTTATCCACGAGTTTGATCGCTTCAAGTGGTCAGCGGCCTATGGCGTCTTTGTGCCCATGAGCGCCTTTGATCTGCGCGATCCGCAGACCAAGGCGCTGATCGCCGAGCCCAACGTGGCTCAAACCTTCCAGATGTTCATTGGCATGGAGTTCTGAGGATGCGGGCGGGGCTGCTGGCGCTCGCGGCCCTTGGGGGCCTCACAGCCTGCG
>JAHJCH010000272.1 GCA_018813065.1 Myxococcota bacterium | reverse complement strand
CCCGCCAAGCCCGCCAAGCCGCCCGCGCCTGTCGCGCCCTCACGCGACGCCGCGCGGCGGCCCACCAACACCGTCGGCGATCCCTTCATCACCCCGTAGAGCAGCGCGCAGGGCCGAGGCGTCGAAGCAGAGGGGCCGCCCGCAGTCCGTGGCGCGGCGGCGGATGACCTCGGCGTTGGGCCAGCGAGGATCAACGATCACGGCATCGGCGGAGACATAGAGGGCGGCCTCACGGGCGGGCGCCAGGGGGGCGTCGATGATCAGGAGCCGCGCCCAGGCCACGCCCAGCTCATCCGCCAGGGAGGCCAAGCGCGCCAGGGCCTCGGGGCCGGTCAGCGGCGCCACGCGCCACCAGATCGCCCAATCCCCTGGAGGCGCCTCGCGCAGCCAAGCCAACAGATCGCGCCAAGCGCCCTCATCGGGCGGGGTGACCAAGAGGTTGATCGCCGCCGCCTCCTCCACGCGCAGCGGCGGGGTATCGGGGCGAAAGCCCGGCTCATTGCCGATGGGCAGCTGATCGCGCTGCGGATCGAAGGGGGCGGCGCGGGTGGCCCAGAGGGCGGCGAGCGCCGTATCGGCCTCATCCTCCGCCAGCGGCGCGCCCACCACGCCTGCGTCGGTGTCGAGGATCGCCAAGCCCGCCAAGCCCAAGCGGCGGCGATAATCCACCAAGGCGGCGGGGGCGCTGAGGCGGGTATCGAAGCCGCCGACGCGATCCAGGGCGGCGCGGGTCAAGGTCCAAGCGCCCGCGTGCCCTGCGGGCCGCACCAAGCCCAGGGCGGCATCGGAGAGGGCCTTGAGCTGCGAGCGCCCCAGCCAGCCGGGGGAGAGCCGCGCCGCGCCCATAAGGAGGGTGACGCAGGCGCCGTCGGCGAGGGCCAAGCCTTGATTGAGGGCCTTGACCGCGCCGAGGGGGCGGAGGTTCAAGGCGAAGCGGGCGCGCCCGGCCCAAGGCTCAAGGGCGGCGCGCAGGGCGGGGGGCGCCTCATCGGCCACCAAGACGAGCTGATGCGGGGTGAAGGTGGCCGCCTCGACGGCGCGCAGGCGCGCCAAGGCCGCCTCGGGATCGGGCGGCAGCGTCACCACCAGGGCCGCCCCGCCGCCCAAGCGCGGCAAACCCACGCCCAAGGGGGCCGCGCGCGCCGCCCGCGCCGCCGAGGCGGCCACATCCAGCCCCTCGGGATGTCGGCCATAGATCCACATCAGGGCGGGCGCCGAGTCCACGGGGGTGGGCGCGGTGCAGGTGGCATCGCCGGAGAACGTCGCCGCCGCCCAAGGGGCCTGAAGCAACACATCCCAGCCCATACGAGGCCCCTCGCGCAGCGGCGGCAGGGCCGAGGGCGCCCAGAGACAAGCGCTGAGGGGCAGCGCCTCCTCCACCAACAAGGCCGCGCGATCCAGCCGGACGACGCGGCGCATCGTCGCCCCGTCTGACGCCTCGAAGATCACCCCGCTGACCCGCAGCGGGCCGCTCAGGGCGGCCAAGCGCGCCAGATGATCGGGGGCGAGGCGCGCGCCGGGCTCCAAGAGGGCGATCAGATCACCGCGCGCGCTGGCCCAGGGGCGTGGCGTATCGCTGCGCGCCTCGATGATCTCCACCTCGACGCCGATCTGCGCCTCCACCGAGGCCCGCGCGGCGCCATCGAGCAAGATCACGGAGATCAGCCCCCCATAAGGCGGGGGGGGCGGCGGCGGCTGGGGCGCCTGATAAGCGGTCAACAAGCGCGCGCGCATCGCCTCCAGGTCCAGGGGCGCGCCGCTGCGGCGGACGAGCGCCTCAGCGCGGGCGCGCAGGCCCTCATCGAGGGGGTTGAGCCGGGTCGCCGCCGCCATCGCCTTGGCCGCCGCCTTGAGATCCCCCTCCCCCTCGAAGATCGCCGCCAGGGCCGCCGAGCCTTGAGCGGTGCGTTGATACGCCGCGCGGTGCCTCGCCAAGCGCGCCCGCGCCGTCGCCCATGAGCGCGCCGCGATGGCCGCCTCGATCTCGGCCTCCAAGCGGCGCGCCTCGGCGAGCCGCGCCGCCCGCGCCTCAACGCCCTTGATCCACGCCGAGGGATCGACGCCCATCACCAGCTTGGCCTCAAAGATCGCCGCCTCCACCTCTGGATCGGGCGCGCTGGCGGCCTGAAGAAAGCGCAGCGCGTTATAGGGGTCCTCATACAGCCGCAGGCTCTCGGCGATCTCCAGATAGACCCCGTTGAGATCCGGCAGCGTCCAGTCTTGCTTGAGGAAGAGATCCGACCAGGGATGACGCTGAAGGTGTCGGCGGATGATCACCGAGTCATAGCTGAGATCGATCTCATCACCAAAAGACACACAGCCTGGGTGCTTGCGATAGCGATACAGGGTGTGTGGCAGCTTAGAGAAGCGGGCGGTGTGCGCCAGGCGGCTCCAGATCTCAAAGTCCTGGGCGCGGGCGAAGGCCAGATCATAGCCCCCCACGCCCGTGAGGATGGCGCGGCGGATAAAGCTGCCGCCGTTGGGCACCAGGCAGCCCTTGAGCTTGCCTGCGGTCAGCGCGCGATTCTGCCCGGCCCAGTCATAGGGCTTAAACAGCGTGAGATCCTCGCCTGTGGCGTGATCGAAGATCTGCAAATCCCCATAAAACACATCCACCTCAGGCGCCGAGGCGTGGGCGTCGAGGTAGATCTCCAGCGCGCGGGGGTGGAGGAGATCATCATCATCCATCCAGAGGATGAACTCGGCATCGGAGGCATAGATCAAGCGATTGCGGGTAAAGGGGCGGCCTTGATTGACCTCATTGCGCAGCACCCGCAGGCGGGGATCGCGCCGCGCGGCGGCCTCAAGGATCTCCAAGGTGCCATCCGTGGAGCCATCATCACAGGCGATGAGCACGAAGTCAGGCGCTGTCTGCGCCCAGATGCTCTCTAGGGTCGCCTCGATGAGATCCGCGCGCTGATATGTCGGCATCAAGATGGCGACGGCGGGATCACCCTCGACGTGGATGAGAGGCGGCGGCGGCGCCAGCTCAGCGATCCAGGCGTCGAGGGCCGAGGCGGCGGCGAGGGGATCACGCGCCAGGGTGGCCTTGAGGGCCAAGAGCCTGCGCTTGAGGTCTTGCTCCACGGATCATCACTCCAAATCGTCGGCGTCTAGAGTTCCCAAACGGTCTTGGCGCGGCGCAGGGGCGAGGGCTGCGCGGGGGGAGGACGTCGCCTTTGACGTGGTGGCGGCGGCGGCGCGGGCGGCGGGACCGGATCGCCGATGGCGTAGTCATCCACCTGCACGGCCCGCAGCGCCAGCCCGGGGCTGAGGCCCTCCTCTAAGATCCGCGCCGTGACGACGCGCCCCCGGACGTGGGTGATCTCCAGCCGCGCGATAAGCAGATCCATCGAGGGCGGCAGATCGGCGCGCGCCTTCAGCGGCCTGCGGCGGTGTACATCGAGGCGGGCGCCGACGAGCAGGCTGGGCGAGGCGGGGCCGCGCTTTAAGCGCAAGAAGACCTGGCGCGGCGTGGAGATAAACCGGCCCTTGAGATCGAGTGGGCGATAGACGGCGACGACCTCCAGCTCAAGCGCGGGCGCGCTGGTGGGCGCGCTGGTGGGCGCGCTGGTGGGCGCGCTGGTGGGCGCGCTGGTGGGCTTGGGCTTGACGCGGGGCTTGGGCTTGACGCGGGGCTTGGGCTTGACGCGGGGCTTGGGCTTGACGCGGGGCTTGGGCTTG
>JAHJCH010000271.1 GCA_018813065.1 Myxococcota bacterium | reverse complement strand
CGCGCTTATGGCATGACCCTCCCCGGCGGCGCAGGGGCGCCGACCTTGAGCGCAGGCCGCGCCTTCCTTGAGCGTCACGGCCGCGATCAGCTCGGCGAGGTCGCGAAGCTGCACTTCCGCACCACCCAGCAGATCGGCGGCTAACGCGCAGGCGCAGAGGGCGCGTAGGCGGTGTTGAACTTTAAGGCGAAGCGCCCACCCGCCCGCGCCTCCAGCGTGTACTCCAAGATCTCAACGCCCATGTCGCTGTGCAGCTCTCCCCGGCAGGTCCGCCGCCCCGCGCCCTCGTCAAAGGACACCTCCACCAGCCGATCAAAGCGCTCGACACGCACGCCGCGCGCTTGGCCCGCCTCGATGAGCAGATCCAACGCCAGCCCACGCGCTTGGGGGGCGTCGCAGGCGGGCGCGCCGCTGGGGCTGGCGAGCAGGATCGCCCAGATGATCCCGTTGTAGAGCACAAGGGCGCTGAGCTTGAGCCCCCGCCGAGGGCTCAAGGCGGGTGAGGTCAGCGCGCGCTTGATCAGCCGGCGCCGGTTGATGAGGTAGAGCGGGAAGGTGACGACGCCAAAGAACAAGACGGCGAAGGCCCAGGCCCCCGCAGGGATGTTGAGGAGGCCCTCAGCCCCCTCCACGGCGCCGACCCGGTGCTTGGAGGCGTCATGGTAGACCCACAGCGCGGCGAGCGCGACCGTGGGCCAGAGGAGGAGCGCGGGCGTCAACGGAGCTTCAGGCGCAGGAAGTGGCGCTTGCCCTTTTGGATGAGGTGCTCGCCCGGCGCCGTGAAGCTCAAGCCGATGTCGGTCATCGCCTCGCCGTCGAGCTTGAGGCCGCCGCCCTGGATGGTCCGCCGCGCCTCGCCGTTGCTCTTGACCAAGCCCGCGTCGTTGAGGGCTTGGCAGATCCACAGCGCGCCGCCCTTGAGGTCGATCTCCAGCTCAGGGATCTCCTCGGGCGCGGCGTGCTCGCGGTGAACCCGGATAAAGTGCGCCTCGGCCTCCGCCGCCGCCTCCACCGAGTGGTACTGCGCGACGATCTCGCGGGCGAGGCGCATCTTGGCCTCCATCGGCCCCAGCGCGCCGAGGAGCTGATCGGTCTCCGCGCGCGGCAGCCGCGTGGCCAGGCGGTAGAAGTCTTCGATCAAGGCGTCGGGGATCGACAGGACCTTGCCGTATTGCTCCTCGGGGGGCTCGGCCAGGCCAATGTAGTTGCCCAAGGACTGGCTCATCTTCTCCACGCCGTCGGTGCCCGGCAGGATCGGCATCACCATGATCGCCTGTGGGCTCTGGCCCAGCAGCGATTGGATCTCACGCCCCATCAGCTCGTTGAACTTCTGGTCTGAGCCGTTGATGGTGATGTCCGACTCCAGCATGTAGGAGTCGTAGCCTTGGAGGATGGGGTAGAGGAACTCGTGGATGTAGACCGGCTGACCTTTGCTTAAGCGCCGCTTAAACATATCCCGCTCCCAAAGCCGCGCGGCGGACAGCCGCGTGCCCAAGGAGAGGAAGTCTTGCAGCTTCATCTCATCAAACCACGCGCTGTTGCGGCGGATGATGAGGCTGTCGGTGTCCAGCACGCGATCGACTTGCTCGATCATCGAGGCGATGTTGGCCTCGATCACCTCCAAGGTCAGCTGCGGGCGGGTCTTGTCCTTCCCCGTGGGATCGCCGATGCGCGAGGTGTAGTCGCCGATCAGCAACACGACGGTGTGCCCCGCGTCCTGAAAGCGCCGCATCACCTGATAGTTGACCGCGTAGCCCAGGTGCAGGTCACGCGCCGTGGGATCGACGCCGTGCTTGACGATCAGGCGCTTGCCGCTGCGGATCTTCTCCTCCAGCGCCTCACGGCCAATGATCTCAGCGGCGCCGTCGAAGAGCTCTTCTAGATCGACTCGGGGGTTGACAGGCTTCACGATCGCTCCTGATTAGGCGGCCTGATTTCTAGCCGCCTCGACGCAGATCGTCAATCCTCTGCGCCGCCTCAGGGCTCGCTGAGCGCGGAGATGATCCGCCCTCGGCGGATCTCGTCGGCGTTGAGCGCCAGGAGGGCTTGGCGCTCGATGATCTCAAGGCGCGTCGCCACGTCGGCGCGCAGCGCCTCGTCTAGGCCGTCGAGCTTGCTGCCCAACGCGCCGCGCTCGATGTCCACCTCGGCGCGCCCTGTCTCCGTGACCACGGTGGTGGTCTTGATCTGTTGTCTCTTCACCATGCTGCTTTCCAAATGCCGAGGTCTCGCGGGGATCGCGATGCGGTCTGCTCAAGCCTGTAAGGCGCCTGGACGCCCCGCACAAGGTATAGACTAGCCCCCCCCCTCACGCAAAAATTTCGCTGTCTTTTTACCCCGCGTTGATCCCGGCTAAGGCCGCCTTGATCGCCTCGATCTCAGCCTCAAGCGCGCTGACCCGCGCCTCTAAATCCTGCGCGAGGCCAGGCTGCGGCGATGGCGGGCTGATCTCCACCGCCGCCAAGGGGTAGTGGCGCGCGATCGCCGCCGTCAGCGCGGAGGTCGGCCCCACCCTGGGCGCCAACGCACAGCCCGTCTGAAAGCGCACCTCGTCGAGGAGATCCATGTCGGTGGGATCGGCCAAGACCAGCTCTAAGGCGCCGTCGGCGGTGAAGCCCATCGGCATCAAGCAGCGCGCGCGCGCCAGCTCGGCGGGGAGGTAGGCCAGCACGCTGTCAGGGACGCTGATCTCAGGGCTCAGCGTGGCGATGGGGATGCCCAGCTGCTTGGCTAAGGCGCCCACGATCTGCGCTTCATCGCAGCGCTTCTGCTCCACCAAGTGCTCGCCCAGCCGAGCGCCCGAGGCGGCGCAGCTGGAGAGCGCCTCTTGAAGCTGCGCCGCGTCGATGATCCCCTCCGCCACCAAGATCTCCCCCAACCGCTTGTGCATCACACCTCCCAATCTCGCGTGTCCAATGGCGCGCCGCTCCCCTCATCGGCAGCCCCGCGACGAAAGATAAGCAACCGGCCCCCAGCGTCTCGCGTCGATAGATGGCCCAAGAGGGCGCGACGCGCTTCTTTGCTTGTCAAGCGACCCTCGGGGATGTCATTGAGCGCCGGATCAGATGGCCCAAAGGGGCCTTGAGTGAAGAGAAAAGAGAGAACATGAGCGACATGACGAAGGCAAGCGAGGCGATTAAGGCGCGGCTGGCGCAGATCCGCGCCCCCAAAGGCGAGGGCGATCTCGTCAGCGCGGGCTTTATCAGCGAGGTGGAGCTTGAGGCGGGTGAGGCCACGGTGGTCCTGCGCTTTGAGGGGGTCGAGAAGGCCACGCGGCATCAGGTCGAGGATGAGGTGCGCCGCGCCGTCGCTGAGGTCGAGGGCGTCGTCGAGGTCTTCGTCGAGAGCGAGGTCGTTGAGCTGAGCAGCGGCGCCGCCCCCACCGCCCAGGCCCCCGAGGGGGCGCCGCTTCATCAAATCACCGAGCCACGCCTGCCACAAAAGCCCCCCATGGAGGGCATCCGCAACATCCTGGCCGTCGCCAGCGGTAAGGGCGGCGTGGGCAAGTCCACCGTGGCCGTCAACCTCGCTTTGGCCCTCAAGGCGCGCGGCGCCAAGGTCGGCATCTGCGACATCGACGTCTACGGCCCCTCCGTGCCCATGCAGATGGGCGTGGGTAAGGCCCGCCCCGGCGTCAGCCCCGATCAAAAGCGCTTCCTGCCCGTCGAGGCCTATGGCGTGAAGGTCATGTCCATCGGCTTCCTCGTCGATGATGACACCCCCGTGATCTGGCGCGGCCCCATCGTGGCCTCCGTGGTCAAGCAGTTCCTCGCCGATGTGGACTGGGGGCAGCTGGATTACCTCGTCATCGATCTCCCCCCCGGCACCGGCGATGCGCAGCTGACCCTGACCCAGACGGCGCCGATCACCGGCGCCCTGATCGTCACCACGCCCAGCGAGCTGGCCCTCATCGACGCCGTCAAGGGCTTGCAGATGTTCCGCAAGGTGGACGTGCCGGTGCTGGGCCTCGTCGAGAACATGAGCCACTATGTCTGCGGCAACTGCGGGCATGAGAGTCAGCCCTTTAACAGCGGCGGCACGGCGCGGGTGGCGGCGCAGATGGGCTTGGGCATCCTGGCCAAGATCCCCATCGAGGAGCACATCCAGCGCGGCGGCGATGAGGGCAAGCCCGTGGTGGCCGTCCACCCCGACACCGAGCAGGCGCGGTCCTTCCTCTCCCTCGCCGACGCGGTGATGGAGAAGATGCCCATCGGCGTCGATGAGGCCCAGAGCGACGGCTTCCTCAAGGGCCTCTTCCGGCGCTGAGCCGTGCCCCTCGCCCTCCTCGCCCTCCTCCTCTTTGATCCCACGCCCGTTGTGATGAAGGCCGCCGATGAGGCCGCCCTCGTCGCCGCGATGCAGCAAGGGGATTGGCCCCAAGCCCACCTGCGCGCGCTGCGGCTCGTCGAGGCGGGGGGGGGCGGTCGCCTCCTCCTCGGCGCGCTGGATCACCTCGCAGATACGCAGATCAAGGCCGGACAACTGGCGGAGGCGCAGGACACCCTCAAGCGCGCCGCCCCCCTCAGCGGCGGCGCGCCGCGCTTCCGCGAGCGCGTCGCCCGGCTCTATCGCGCCTACGCCGCCCGTCACGCCGCTGAGGGGGATTGGGGCGCGGCGGCGGGCTGGCTGCGCGCCGCTTATGTCATCGCGGGGCTTGATCTGGATCGCGTGGCCCTCGCGGGGGCCTTGGCCGAGCGCGCGGCGGCGCGGCTACACGCCGATGATCTCTCAAGCGCGCGCGCCCTCTTGGCTGAGGCCGAGGCCCTCGATCGCCGACACCCCAAGGTCGAGGCGCTGCGCCGCGCCGGGCTGCATGGCGCCCTTGATCCCCGCGCGCGGCTCATCATCCTCGCCCTGATCTTGGGCCTGGGCGTCTTGGCCTTAAAGCGGCTGCGGGGCCTCTTTCGCCGCCGCGCCGCCTGGGAAGATCACCTCAAGTGAGGCGGATATGGCCCCCACGACGCTGCTTGGTTATGCTCCAGCGCTTGAGAGCGGGGCCTTTGCCCCTGGGAGTGGTTGAGATGAGCGCGCGAATGACACCTCACCTCCTCACGCTGAGCCTCCTGGCGTTGGCGCTGTGCGCGTCAGGCTGCGAGGCCGAGGAGTGCGTCGGCGAAGGTGAGGTCCGCTTTGAGTTCACCAAGCTCAGCAAGAGCGATGAGGCGGTCTATCTCACGGGCGACGTCGCCTGGATGTACTGTGACGCCCCCGAGGAGGAGACGCGCCAGCGGCGCAGCTACGCCATCAGCCTCAGCGACGGCGAGAGCCAACGCATCACGGAGATCCCCGCCTCCTCCGTGATCCCCCTCCAAGCAGATGAGACGACGGTGCCGCTGGCGGGCGGAGCGCTGAAGCTCATCGACAACGCCTCCGCCAACATCAACGTCAGCGATCTGCACGTCGGCGATCTCACGATCGGCGGCAAGCTGCACGACGTGTGGGTCAGCGTCAGCCCGGATTGAGCCCTTCGTCCGACGCCAAAGTTTGCTTATCCTACATTGTGAGCTAATGTGGGGCCGTTCCGGCAGCAGCGGCGCCGCTCGCCTCCGCTCCTTGGGCGCGCGCGGCGCCAGGCGTCCACATTTTTCAACCGCACAGGGTTGGCGTTATCGCGGGGAGACATGGCAAAGCGACGCGTTCATATCCAGCTCGATGTTCAACAGCTGGCCCTCTTGATCTTGGGGACCGCCCTGTTCTCGGGGGGCCTCTTCGCCGCCGGGTTTGTCTTGGGGCGTGATCGTCGTCCGCCGCCCTTGGAGGTTCAAATCCCTGTCCTGACGACGCAGCCGACGCGGCCCTTGCGCGCGCTGCCCTTGGGCGAGGTGGAGTTCCTCTTCCCCAGCGCGCCCGCCCCCAGCGCGGTGGCCGCTCGGCCCACGCCTGCGGTGGAGACGCCCAGCCTCAAGGCGCCGGAGACGTCGAGCGCCAAGGTGATGGCCAAGGGGAGCCCCAAGGCGACGGCCAAGGTGAAGTCCAAGGCGACAGCCAAGGCGCGCACCAGCGCCCGTGCTCAGGAGCGCGCGCGCGTGAGCCGCCGCCTCGCTGAGATCCGCGCGCTCAAGCGCGCACGGGCGAGCCAAGACCAGGTTGAGGATGAGGACGCGCCGCCGCGCGCCTAGAGCAGCCGGTCCTAGAACAGCCGGTCGTCCAGGCTCGGC
This sequence comes from Myxococcota bacterium, assembly GCA_018813065.1. GTDB lineage: Bacteria > Myxococcota_A > Bradymonadia > UBA7976 > UBA1532 > JAHJCH01. Next base: position 794 of record JAHJCH010000271.1, on the reverse strand, counting down.
GTGACCATCTCGTCGAGGTAGCGGCGCGCCATCGCCGCCTTGCTGGGCTCTAGCCCCTTGCTCAACGCGCGCTTAAAGAAGCGCGAGGCGGTCTTGGGCGCGCCGCGCTTCATGGCGTCGATCCCCCGCAGGTAGTCGATCTCGGCCCTCGCCCGCTCGGCGGCGTTCGGATCGGCCTTGCGCCGCGCGCGGCGCGGGGCTGGGCTCGTCTGCGCGCGGCGAATCTCGGAGTGATCGCGCTCCAGCACGGCGTGGATCAGCGCCTCTCGATCCACGCGCCACTCGATCGTCGTGTCCTCCCGATTTCTCAGGTGGAAGGTCGCCTTGACCTCGCTGCCCTCGACGATGTCCAGGGTCCCAGGGGTCGAGGCGATCCAGTGGCGCTGGGGTGGGCCGCTGCTGCGCTGCACCCAGACCATCACGCTGGCGCCCGAGGGCTCTGACTCAAAGAGCGTGCGGTGCGTGGGGAGGCGCTCATGGCCCAAGGAGAAGACGGTGGGTGGCTCCTCATCGGGCGGCGGCGCGCTCTCCTGTGAGCGGGGCCGCGTCAGCCAAAAGAAGGCCCCCACGCCGATGAGGCTCAACACCACGATGATCGAGATCCAACCCGCGTGGGACGCCGCCTTTGTCGCGCTGGGGGCGGGCGGCGCTGCGGCGACGGGGGCCGCCACGACGCTCGGCGCGGCTTGTGTCGTGGCCTCGCTCGGCGCGGGGACGACGCGGTTAAGGCTGGCCCGATCTCGCGGAGGGTGGGCGATGCGCCGTGGGGGCTGGCTGGGCTGGGCCGGGCGCGG
>JAHJCH010000270.1 GCA_018813065.1 Myxococcota bacterium | reverse complement strand
GTGACATTTTCTCGGCCATCACCCCAGCGCGCGATGAATCGCCCGCTGGGGCAGGCGCTCCGCTGCAGAAAAAATCCGCTTCGCAGATTTATTTCTTTGCTCCGGCCTGTCCGCCTTGAGCGGATGAAGTCCGAAAAATGTCGCACCTCGGGCTGCTTACGCAGCCCTGCGGCTCGATTCAAAAGACTCTCTCTGGAAAAAGCCGGTGTCAAAACCACTGCCCGACGAAGAAGTAGATCTGGTCCTCGCCGCCTTCGTCGAAGCCCCGCGCCCAGCCTACGCGGCTGTCCCAGGGTTTGCGCCAACCAAAGGTCGCCTCGGTCAGCAGCTCCACCCCCGCGCTGCGGTGGAAACGATCAGGGCTGATCTCAAGCGGCGCCGTGTCCGCTTGGCCCCAGTCGGTGAAGATCGCCAGCTTGAGGCTGCGCAGGAAGAGCGGGACCGTGGAGGGGCCTGCGAAGACCTGGGCCAGCGGCAGGCGGTATTCGGCGCTGAGGAGGGTGAAGCGATCGCCGCTGACCAGCCCCGCCGGGTAGCCACGCAGCACGCCGCCGCCAAAGTAAACGTCGTCGAGCATGTCCAGGAGCAGGTTGCGCCTCGGCGCCGGGCTGAGGGCGTAGAGCACACGCTGGCCGCTGTCGCCGCGCCCCAACCCCGCGCTGAGCCGCCCCGCTAAGACATGGCGCGCCCAGAGCGGGGCGTAGCCGGCGAGGTCTAAGAACAGCTCCGCGCTCTCCAGTGTCCCGCCAAGGCGCGGATCGCGCAGCCTCAGCGTCGTCGTCGCCCGCCAGCCCCGCTCGATGGAGATCGCCCCCATGCCGTTGTCGGTGTGGCTAAAGCTGGCGGCGACCGAGAGCGCCGCCAGCGTCTCTTGCCCCGGCATGTACGGCGCCGGATCAAGCGGGTCGTGGGCGGCCTCGACGTTGTCGTTGGGGCGCGCGTCGGCGAGCTGGTAGCGCATGGAGAGGCTGCCGCCGTAGACCGCCCGCGAGAGCGGCAACGTCACCCCCAGCGCCCCCGTGGTCAGCCGCTCACGCCAAGGCTGTAAGGCGCCACCAAAGAGCGCGCCGTTCTCTCGGGTGCGATCGCTGTAGCTCAACGCCAAGCTCAGCGCGGCGGCAGGGCGCAGGTAGGTGTAGCCCACCTGGGCGGTCAGCGAGGCCTCCTCCGGCGCCCCCGACAGCACGGCGTTGATCAGGTGGTGGCCCGCCGCGTCGCTGGTGATCGCCTCCAAGCCCAGCTTGTTGAGCACGTCGCTGGCGTTGGAGAAGGAGAAGCCCGGGGACCAGGCGATCGGCCACAGCGTCTCGCTGGGGCTGTAGCCGTGATGCGGCAGCGCCGGGGCGGTGGCCACGTCTCGGCTGCGCGCCAGCGGCGGGGCCTCGCCTGCTTCGGCCTCGCCCTCGGGCCGCCAAGGCTGGGGCTCAAAGGGCAGCGTCGCTAAGTCGTAGCCGTCGGCGCGCAGCCCCCGCGTCACCAGATGCCCTTGGGGCGCGCGCGCGGCGTCCAGCGCCCCGCTGATCGTGCGGCTGAGCCGGTGGCGCCGCCCCGTGGCCCGCTCGATGGCGTAGAGATCAAAGACGCCGCCGCCGTCGGCGCTGAAGATCAGCCAGGCGCCGTCCGCCGTGAAGCGCGGGAACAGCTCTAGATCGTCGTCCTGCGTCAGCGGCTCGGGGATCTCGGCCCCCGCCCGCAGCCGGTAGAGGTCGCGGCGCCCTTCGGCGAGGTGGATAAAGACGATGTCGCCGCTGATCGGGTCCACCGTCGGGTGCCCAACTTGGTTGATCCCCCCCGGATCAAAGAGGACATCAAGGCCGCCGTCGCGCAGCGAGGCGCGCACCAGCCGCACCCGCCCGTTGATGATCTGCGTCGCCGCCGCCCAGCGCCCATCTGGGCCGCAGGCGGGCTCTCGCAGCCGCGCGCCGACGGTCAACCGCCGCTCCTGGCCGCCGCCGAGGGGGCGGATAAAGAGATCGTGGAAGCTGTAGGCCCCCTGATGGCCCACGGCGCGGCTAAAGAGGAGCTGATCTCCGCAGAGATCAAAGCCGCCGAGCCCGCCCCCCTTGAGTATCCGTTCAGGTTTCTCTCCGGCCACACGCCGGTAGACGCCCGGAGGCGTGTCCTCGTCGTACTCGTAGGCGTAGAGCGCGCCGTCAGGGCCAAAGCGCGGGCTCTCGTGGAAGACGCCGCCATGCGTCAACCAGCTCAGCGGCGTCTCGCCTCGGCGTCGAATCAAGGCCGCCTCGGCTTGGGCGCGTCGCTTGAGCTGGGCCGACCAAATTTCAAAGAGCGCCACAAAGGTTAGCCCCGTCGCTTCCTCGAACGCGCGGTTGAGCGAGAAGGGGATCAGCTCGTCGCTCATGCCCTCGTAGACGCGGTTGAGCGGGTCGATCCCGTAGGTGTCCACCAGCCAGCTGATGAAGTGGCCGCCATACATGTACCAGACGTTGGCCCCCGGCCAGCGCATGGGGCTGTGTACCACCGCGTCAACGGGGTGCAGCGCGTCGGCGAGGGCGGCGGCGCGCAGAAATCCACGGAATAACGCTGAACGAATACGCCCCCGTCGCGAGGTCAGCGATTCGATCCAGACCGCGCCGCCCTCCAAGACCACCGAGGGGAGGTTGTGGTTGGGCGCCAAATGGCGTCCAAAGAGCCGGTTGATGAAGGCGGGCAGGCCCCGGATCTGGTCGAGCTGGAGGATGTGCGTGAACTCATGGAAGATCAGCAGCCGCAGCCAGTCGTCGTAGTCGTTGAGGTTGCCGTCGAGCGTGGGCGGCGCGGCGTAGACCTGGATCAATTTGTAGGGCAGCGCGGTGGCGGAGCCGTTGGCGGCGTCGCCGTAGTCGCTGACGACGACTTGGGTCAATCCCCTGGGGGCGTAGCCGTGGATCGGCGTCAGCAAGGCGTGGGCTTCTTCGCAGAGCCGCGCCGTGCGCTGGGCGATGGCCTCTAGGTTGAGCGGGAAGTGGACCTCGAAGTGGGGCGTCGAGATCGTCCGCCAGATCAAATCACCGTCCCCAGCATGGGCTGGCGCGGTGAGGAGCATGAGCGTAAGGAGTGTAAGGCGGCGCATGGGGCTCGGCGTCAGCGATGGGCGCCAGAGGCGAGAGCGGCGTGAGCACCAATCTGCCACACCCACATCACCATCAACGGCCACCTCAAGCAGCCACGATGCTCGACAGGCCAACGGGCCTGCCTGTGCTCGTGGCCACTCGATCTGGCTCGCTGCTGGCGCGTGGTCGTGTCATCTTGCCGCTCACGACGCTCTAGCAGCGCGCAGGATCGGATGGGGAGGGCGCCGTGTGGGGCTCAGGGCTTGAAGTAGATGCTGAGGCGGGTGCCGAGGAAGATGCCGTTGTTGTCGTTGGTGATGTCTTTGCCGCTGACCGTCATCGTGCGCGAGACCATCTCATAGCCGACGCCGATCTGGAAGGTGCCGCCGACCTTGCGGCCCAGGGCCATCGCCAGGCCCGCCTCAAGGGCGATGTTGTTGCCGCTGACATCGACGTCCTTGAACGCGTCATTGCTGTAGCTGAGGAGGTGCTGGTAGCCCGCGCGGCCGTAGGGGTAGAGGAACGGGGAGACGCGGTGGTAGTAGGCGACGAAGGGGCCGGTGAGGAACTGGGATGAGGAGCTGCTGTCGCCCTGCTTGGGCTCGGTGGTCTCAGAGCCATAGTTGATGTCTAAGCCCAACTCCAGGCCCTTGATGATGAAGTAGCCCACGGAGGGGGCGAAGGTCGTGGCGGAGTGGCTGTCGCCATCCTCGCCGTCCGTTGACTCTGTCTTGCTCTCGTAGCGCAGGCCACCGGCGATCTCGACGACACCTTTGCCCGCGAATGAAGACTTCTCCATCTTCACCTTGGCCAAGCCCGAGGTGGCGAGGAGGAGCGAGGCGAAGACGAGGGAGGTTCTCAACATCATAAAACGCTCTCTTTTTACGCGCGGGGCGCGGTGGGTTTGGGATTCCGGGCGGAGCGTTACAAAAAACAAGGTTGAGCGCAATTAAAAGCGCGCTTTTTTAAAGGTCTTTTGGCGCCACTTTGGTATGCATCCCCAGATCATTTATCCCGCCACCTCGGCGCTGAGGAGCCGCCCTTGCGCGCACCCCATATCATCACTCAGTGGCTCACCCTGCGCGCGCTGGGCGCCGCCCACTTGCTCTATGCCTTCACCCTCACATATCAAATCCGGCCGCTGATCTCCGCCGAGGGCGTCAGCCCCGCTGCGTCGCGGATCAAGGGGATCGGGGAGGGGCTGCTGCCCTCGCTGGAGCAGCTCTCGGCGCAGCCTACGGTGGGGCTGTGGTCCACCTCCGATGTGACGCTCTATGCCCACGGCAGCGCCTCGGTGCTGCTGGCCCTCTTGCTCATCGGCGGCTTCGCCCCCAGGGCCATCTTGGCGCTCTTGTGGCTCTCGACCCTCTCATTGCAGATCCTCTTCGGCCCCTTCGCCGGCGCCCCCGTCGATGCGCTGCTCTTAGAGGTGACGCTGCTGGCGGTCTTCTTCGCCCCCAGCGGCCTCTACCCTCGGCTCAATGAGGCGCCCTCGGCCTTGGGCGTGTGGCTGATGCGCCTCGCCCTCTTGAAGTACGTGCTGCTGTCGGGCCTGAGCGCCTGGGCTGATCCACGCTGGCGCGCCTTGACGGCCCTCCCCGACTTCTTGGCTCAGCAGCCCGCGCCCAACGCGGCGACGCGCTGGCTCTATCTGCTCCCCGAGGCGGCGCAGCGGGGGATCGCTGAGGCGCTGCTTATCAGCCTGCTCGTCGCCCCCGCCTTGATCGTGTTTTATCTGCGCGGTTGGCGGCTCTTGGTCTTCGCCTTCGGCTGCGGCGTGGCGCTGTCCTTGGGGCAGACCCGGTTCTCGCCCAGCCACCTCATCGGCCTCCTCACCCTGGCCTCCTTCCTCGATCTGCGCCTGCGCCGCCGACGAGGTGCCGCGCATCCCAGCCCCGATCGCCTGGGGGGGCTGCTGGCCCTCCTGCCCCTCGTCGCCTTGATCAGCGCCCTGGGCGGCGCGGGCCTGCTCCCGCTGACCCTCCTGCTCTTGATGGCCCCGCTCCTCTCCGATCAGCTCCTGCGCCGCGTCGCCCCCACGCCGCTTCAGGCTTACTTTGATCGCAAGCCCCTCGACCCTCGCCCCCTCGCGCGCGGCCTCGCCGCCCTGGGCTTGTTTGTCTTGCTGGCCTCGACGCTGATCACCCTGACGCTCAAGCACGCCGACCACCTTGAGCCCCTCATCGGCGCTCGACGGCTGAAGGCGATCACCGCCCCTCTGCGGCGGATCGAGGCCGTCGCCGCGCCCCTGGGCTTGCTGCCCGATCATGATCTCATCGCCGCGCTGTCGCCCGGGGAGGCGCGCCTCCTCGTCGAGGTTCAAGGGGAGAATGAGGCGTGGTATGGCCTGCCCTTTCACGGTCAGCCCGAGCTGAGCTTGGACGCCTTGAGCGGCTGGAGCCCCTTTTATACGCCGCGCCTGGCCCTGCGCCTCAGTCGCCCCGCCAAGGGCTGCCCCCCGGAGATCGCCGGGCTGGTGGAGGCGCTGACGCGGCGCCCCGAGGCCCTGGCCCACGCCCTTTTGCGCGCGCCGCCCGATCGCGTGATCGCCGCCCGCGCGCTGCGGCTGCGGGCGCGCCTGTCCTCGACGCCTGGGCAGGTGTGGCTCCTGACGCCTGTTGGGCGCGTCTGTCAGCGCACGGTGGATTGAGCGAAGGTTCGCGCGTTGGCCGATCTTCGCCGCCTGCGTCTTTCTTTCGATTTTTATATCCCGTCGAATTTAAAGGTTTTTTTCTCGAAGGATCGAGGCGCCCGCGCGGGCGTGGTTTTTTCCCCCCTCGGGCGATAGATTCTTCCATCTCGTAAAACATCAGCTTCGCGCTGAAAGGAGTGAGTTGTGAGGATATCCCTCTTATGGCTGTCGCTTGGCCTGGGCTTCGTGCTCATCGGCTGCGACGACGGCGCCGACGTCGCCACGTTGAGCGACGCCGAGCCGATCACGTCGTCCTGTCAGAGTGACGAGGACTGCCCCGATGGGCGGTGTAGCAACGGCGTCTGTATGGACGTTGATTGCTTTACTAATGACCAGTGCGGCGACGGTATGCGCTGCGTGAACTATCAGTGCGAGGCCGAGGCGCCTGAGTGCATCACCGACGTGGACTGCGGCGATGGGATGCGCTGCGAGGCGGGCGCCTGCGTGGCCGTCGAGCACGAGTGTGATACCCATGAGGACTGCGCCGAGGGGCAGTGCGTCGATCATCAGTGCGTCTTCGTCGATCCCTTCTGTTTCGAGGACGGCGACTGCGAGGCGGGCCTCGTCTGCGTCGATGGCATCTGTCAAGAGGACACCACCGGCTGTGTCTCCGATGAGGACTGTCAGGCGGGCGAGTCCTGTGAGCAAGGCGTCTGTGAGCCCCTCACCGTCGGCTGTATGGAGGAT
>JAHJCH010000269.1 GCA_018813065.1 Myxococcota bacterium | reverse complement strand
GTGACATTTTCTCGGCCATCACCCCAGCGCGCGATGAATCGCCCGCTGGGGCAGGCGCTCCGCTGCAGAAAAAATCCGCTTCGCAGATTTATTTCTTTGCTCCGGCCTGTCCGCCTTGAGCGGATGAAGTCCGAAAAATGTTGGTCCTCGGGCTGCTTACGCAGCCCTGCGGCTCGATTCAAAAGATTCTCTCTGAAAAATGTCAGGACCATTGCTAAAAGATGAAGCCGCCGCCGAAGCTGAGCGTGGGGAAGTAGGCGTCGATGACGTAGGCCTCTTCGTCCGTGGCCGCGAACAGCGGGGCGCTGCCCTGGAGGTAGAGATCAAAGCGCGTGGCGGTGAGCCGGAAGACCTCTAGGCCCAGCCGCAGCCCCAGGCTGAGGCCCAGCTTGTGGTAGTCGTCTAAGCCCTCCTCGCCCGCCAGGTGGACCGGGCCTCGAAAGCGCTGATCCTCGACGCCAAAGACCCCCGCGACGTAGGGCGAGACATTGCCCGAGGAGAAGTAATAGGCCGCTTGCCCTTGTAAGGAGAGCTGCTGGATAAAGCTGAGGCGCTCGACGGGCTCGACTCGCATGGCGAAGCCAATCCGCCCCGCTAAGTGCCAGTCGCCGACCTCACGCCGCCCCACCACGGCCACGCCCGGCAGGCTCATCAGCTCGCCCTCCAGCCGCCCCCCCACTTGGAAAAACTCGACGCCGACGCCCGTTCGGCCGCTCTTGAGCACCCGCAGGCGGCTGCGCAGCCAGCCCTCGTGGCGCGGATCGCGCAGCCGGATCGGATCGTGGTGGAGGACGACGCGCAGGAGGTCCTCGATCCCCTTGGTGTAGTTGTCGCCCTCGATCTCTTGGCGATGCGGCACCTGGGCGTTGATGCGCCCCGTTAAGTAGCGCCGCCCCTGGAAGGTGATCAGCTCCACACGCAGGTGCGAGGGGCAGTTCTTTTCGACGACCTGGTGCGTCGGGTGGCGGCCCATCTCGTCGATCACTAAGCGGCGCAGCGCCTCCACCTCGTCGGTGTCGGCGATCAGCTCGACGCACGTCTCGGTGAGGCGCTGGGCGGCGGCGAGGTGGGGCAGGAGCTGCGCGGCGAAGAGGAGCAGCGAGGCGAGGAGGCGCATCAGGCGATCCTTAGAAGATCATGCCGATTTGGAGCAGGCCGCCTGGCAGGTAGGTGTCCACCGCGCCGGCGTCCACTGAGGTGTCCAACAGGTACAGCGGCGCGTGCCCCTCGGCTTGCACGAAGAAGTGTACCGAGCTGGCGCGCATAAACTCGTAGCCCATCACCAAATCCACCGCCAAGCCGCCCGTGTACAGCGACTCGCGATCCGCGTCCCGCCGCTCGCCCTCGGGCTTGATGATCGAGAAGCGCGAGGCCTCAAACTGCGCGCCGCCGCCGAAGTAGAGCGAGGTCATGCCGTGGGCGTTGAGGTAGCGCAGGAAGTGGAGGCCCATCCCCCCCCCCGCGTCAAAGTCGGCGTGGCCGCCAAGGGGGTTGCGCCGAGGCGCGAGGCGGTTGCTGCCCATCTGCCCGCGTAAGAACCACTCCAAGCCCCACGCCTCGTACTTGCCCCGGTAGCCGATCTCGGCGCTGATGGGGGTCAAGAGCAGGCGCTTCTCTTCGACCTTGGCGCTGGGGCTCGACGCCTGGGGCAGCGTGGCGACGCGGCCCAGCGTGCCCAAGGCCAGGACGAGGTGACCCGTGCCGTGGATCGTGCGCAGGTTGGCCTCTGAGTCGGCCCGCAGCACGTTCTGGCGCGAGATGGTGTCGCTGATGGGCATGTCGCGCAGCAGCGCCTTGCTCAGCCGCTCGCTGAGGGAGACAAACTCGTCGAGCTGGACCTCGTTGACCTTCTCCTCTCGGGCGTGGCCCGAGTAGCGGGCGAAGATCGTCCAGCCCTGGCGCAGCGGGTAAAGCTCGATGGTGACGCGCTCGGCGCAGCCCGAGTCCACGGCCTCAAAGCCAACCTCGTGCGTGATCTCGTAGCGGACGTTGCGCTCTAGGTAGGCGGCGGGGTCGATGGCGTAGGGATCGTAGGCGGGCTCCTCGGCGGGCGCCTCGGAGATCTTCTTGACCGTCCATGATTTGATCTGCACATCGACGCAGACGGTGGTCACGTTGGGGGCCGCCAGGGCTGAGAGGGGCAGGGTTAGGGCGAGCAGGGCCGTGCGCATCATCACCTCCAAAGACGGCGCGGCCCGTCAGCAAGGGGCGTGCCGTTGGTTTATTCAAAAAAAACAGCGCGAGGAGGTCCGCACAGCGCGCGGACCGTGCGGCGAGGTCACGTTCGGCGCGCCGAGCGCACAGCGGGTCGCTGGCCCCTTGTCAGCCCAAGGGGGGCGCGGCATCATCCCACCATGAGTGAAGCTCTGTCGAAGCTGAAGTACTTTTGGGAGCAGGCCTCCCCTTTTCAGAGGCTCTTGGGCGTCGAGGTCGTCGCCTTGGAGCCTGGCCGCGCGGTCCTGCGCGTGCCCCTGACCCCGCAGCTGTGGGGTGATCCCAAGCGACAAGCCCTCCACGGGGGCGTGACGGCCACGATCATCGACAGCGCGGGCGGCTTGGCGTGCTTCTCTCAGTTCACCTCGGCGCAGCAACGCGCCGCCACGATCGATCTGCGCACAGATTATCTCTTGCCCGTCTTGGGGGAGGGGGCCTTGTGCTGTGAGGGCGTCGTGGTGCGCATGGGCGGGCGGGTGGCCGTCTCGCGGATGCGCGCCTGGGTCGAGGGCGATGAGGCGCACACCGTCGCCACCGGCACCGGGGTTTATCATGTCATTCGAGGAGGCGAGCGATGAGAGCGACGCTGCTGTTGGCCTTGGGCATCACCGCCGCGCTGTGGGCCTGTGATGATGATGGTGAGCTGCCCCCCGCCGGGGCCAACCCCGGCGCCAGCGTCAACGGGGCGCTGTGCCAAAGCCCACATGTCTGCAAGGGCACCGTCTGCCTGAGCTTTGATGGCTACAGCCGCGAGGGCTATTGCAGCGAGGCCTGCGCCGGCGAGTGCCACTACGGCGGGGATTGCTTGACCTCCTCGGAGTTCGACGGCGCCCGCTGCCTCCTGCCTTGTGATACACGCGCCGACTGCGAGGGCAACGCCTACTGTCAGACCCTCACTGACGCCCGTCACTGCGTCAGCGAGGACACCTGCGAGGAGACCGGGCAGACCTATTGCGTGTTGCAATACTAGATGTCACTGAGAGCCTTGACCCCGCGCCTCTCCGTGGCGCCCATGATGGACTACACCCACCGCCACTTCCGCGTCTTCACGCGCGGGCTGACCACCCACACCCTCCTCTACACAGAGATGATCACCGCTTGGGCCTTGCTGCATGGGGATCGCCCTCACCTCCTGGGCTTTGATCCCATCGAGCATCCCCTGGCGCTTCAGCTCGGCGGCGCTGATCCCGCGCGGCTGGCCGAGGCGGCGCGGATCGCCGAGGGCTTTGGCTATGACGAGATCAACCTCAACGTCGGCTGCCCCTCGGATCGCGTGCAGCGGGGGGCCTTCGGCGCGCGGCTGATGCTTGAGCCCGATACGGTGGCCCGCGCCGTGGAGGCCATGCGCGCCGCCACGCCGCTGCCCGTCACCGTCAAGCACCGCGTGGGCGTCGATGACGTGGACACGGAGGCGGATCTCCTCCACTTCGTAGACATCGTGGCCTCGGCGGGCGCCGATCGCTTCACCGTTCACGCGCGTAAGGCCTGGCTGGAGGGCCTCAGCCCCAAGGAGAACCGAGAGGTGCCGCCCCTGCGCCCCGAGGCCGTCTATCGCCTCAAGGCGGCCCGCCCCGCCCTTCAGGTGGAGATCAACGGCGGCGTGCGCGATCTGGACGCCGCCTTGGCTCACCTCGATCACGTCGATGGGGTGATGATCGGGCGCGCCGCGTATGAAGATCCCTATGTCTTGGCCCAGGCCGACGCGCGGATCTTCGGCGCCTCGACGCCCACGCCCTCGCGCCGCGCGGTGGTGGCGCGTTATCTCCCTTATCTGGAGCGTCAGGCGGCAACAGGCGTCTCCATCCACGCCCTGATTAAGCCCCTTCATCATCTCTTTGATGGCCTCCCCGGCGCGCGCGGCTGGCGGCGCGCCCTGGGATCGACGCAGGCGGGCGACGGCGCGGCGCGCGTCGAGGCGGCCCTGCGCGCCCTGCCCGATGGCGCTTAAAAGCCTTGACGCTCCCCTTTGAAGGGCGTCCAATCCCCGCACACTCAGGAGGTCTCGCCATGACAGCGAAGAACAGCATGTTCAAGCTCGCAGGCGCGGGGGTCGTCATCGTACTGGCCCTCACCCTGCTCTACTCTGCCTTCTCTGGCCTATTCGGGAAGAATGACGATCACACCTGGCAGATCCGCCAGACGATCGGTGGGGATGTCGCCGTTATCGATACGCCCGGTTATTACTGGAATGGCTTCGCCAAGGTGTGGACCTGGCCCCGCGCGATGCAGGCGGAGTACAGCGCCCATGTCGAGGAGGGCGGCAAGGAAGATCGCAGCGTTCAGGTGACCTTTAATGATGGCGGCACCGCGCAGATCAACATGATGGTGCGCTTTGAGCTGCCCTCGACCAAGGAGCTGCGTCGCCGCCTCCATCGCGACTTCTCAGGCAACCCCGAGAACGTGCGCCAGGCCGTGCGCGCCCACTTGATCAACTGCGCCAAGTCCACCGCGCCTTTGATGTCCGCCTCGGAGCATCAGTCCGCGCGTAAGTCCGAGTTCAGCCAGATCGTCGAGGAGCAGCTGAGCCGGGGCGTCTATACCACGCGCAAGGTCGAGCGGCAGGTCAAGGATCAGACCGATGAGAAGGGCAAGCCCATCACCATCTTCACCACCGAGGTCGTCGTCGATGACAAGGGCAAGCCCATCATCTCTCAGAAGTCGCCCCTTCAGGAGTATGGGATCGTCATCCTTCAGTTCTCGGTGACCGGCACAGAGTACGACGCGCAGACGCGTAAGCAGTTCGCCGCCAAGAAGACCTCCTTCCTCGCCGCTGAGCAGAGCAAGGCCGAGCGCGAGCAAGAGGTGCAGCAGCGCTTGATGATCATCGAGCGCGGCTTGAGGGAGAAGGCCGAGGTCGAGGCGCAGGCCAATAAGGCCAAGGCCAAGGCGGTGATCGAGGGCGAGCAGCGCGCCGAGGTGGCGATGCAGCAGAAGCGTCAGGCCGAGATTCAAGCCGAGCAGATCCTGGCCGTGGCCCGCTTGGAGAAGCAGCAGGCCGAGGTCCGCGCCGAGCAAGAGAAGGCGCAGGCGCGCATCCAAGCGGAGAAGGGCTTGGCCGTGGCGGGCGTGCATAAGGAGCAGGCCGAGCTGGAGGCCAACCGGGGCCTGTCCGTCGCCGAGATCACCAAGAAGCAGGCTGAGCTGGAGGCCAGCAAGGTGCTCTCCGTCGCCGAGATCCAAAAGCAGCAGGCTGAGCTGGAGGCCAACAAGGTCCTTGAGGTGACCAAGATCCAAAAGACGCAGGCGGAGACGGTCGCGGATCAGGAGGTCGAGGTCGCCAAGCGTCAGGCCCTGGCGGCAGATGAGAAGGCCAAGGCCATCATCGTGCTGGCTCAGGCCGAGCAGCAGCGCATCCAGCTCGCGGGCGCCATCACCGAGGAGAAGCGCGTCCTGGCCGAGCTGGCGACGCGTAAGGCCATCGATGTGGCCCGCGCCTTGGCGACCGTCAAGGTGCCCACGACGATGATCATCGGCGGCGGCGGTGGCGGCTATGAGGGCTCGGGCGATGGCGCCATGGGCAACCTCATCAACCTCTGGCTGATGCAGCAGACCGGCGTGATGAAGCCCTCTTCGGAGCCCTGAGCCCCTTATGCCCTTGATGTTCCTGCGGTTGTTGGTCTTCGTCGGCTTGCTGGTGGGGGGCTACCTCGTCATCCGCCGCGGCTGGCGCGTCATCGCCAAGGCCCTGGCTGGCCCCCTCACCTGGGGGGCGCTGGCGGAGGAGCATGAGGATCTGCGCGAGGCGATGGAGATCCGCGATAAGATCCTCAGCTTCGTCAACGGGCGTCAGCACGTCGGGGCGCTGCGCGAGGAGCTGCATGAGGCCCTGGCGGGCTTGGTGGAGCTGGTGCGGCTGCGCGAGGATATCGCCGCGCGCCTGGAGCAGCTGAGGGCGGTGAACCTCAAGCACGCCCCGCAATCCCAGGTCGCGCAGCACGACTCGCTGATGCGCAAGCTCCAAGAGCGCGAGCAAGGCAATAACACGCAGGTCTCGCGCTTGGTCGATGATCTGCGGCAAATTCACTTGGATCTCTTGGGCACGCTCGACGGCGGGGAGCAGAAGTTCGCCGAGGTCGCGCGTAAGGCGCAAGCGCAGATGAAGCACCTCAACGCCAGCGTACACAGCGAGCTGGAGCTGTCTGCCTTTCTGAAATAGCTCGCCGCCTCAAGTCACCCCGCCCCGCGTGATTCAAGCCTTCGCCTCGACCGCCTCGCCTCGCCGCTTGAAAGCCCCCAATCGCCGGTTTATCCTGCCCCGCCGCTCCAGGACAGCACATGCACGCCAGCCCCCCCCCTCAAGCGTCTCCTCCTTGCCCCCTCTGCGGCGGTCAAGCCTTCCACGTCGTGCTTGAAGGCGCCCGCGATCACGTCTGGCGTAAGCCCGGACGCTTCGCCCTGGCCCGCTGTGAGGGCTGCGCCTTGGTGATCACACGCCCACGCCCCACCCTTGAGGGCCTTGGCTTTTATTATGACAACGCCTACTCCGGGCAGTCCGAGGAGGCCACCCGTCACTTCCAGCTGTCGAGCCGCTTGGGGCGCTGGATCTCACGCTATCGCTTGGCTGTCTTGGCCAAGGTCCGCCCGCTCAGCCCCGCCGATCACCTCCTCGACGTGGGGTGCAGCTACGGCGGCTTGATCAAGGCCGCCGTGGAGGCCTCCGGGTGCAAGGCCAGCGGGGTTGATCTGGATGAGGGCAGCATCCGCCGCGCGTATCAGCCCTCGGCGGGGCCGCCCGTGGCCTATCATCATGGCACCCTCGATGATCTCGACGCGCCGCCCGGCGGCTTGTCCGTCATCACCTTTATGGAGTCCTTGGAGCATCACCCCGATCCCATGGCCGCCCTGCGCCGCGCCGCGTCCCTGTTGGCCGAGGGTGGGCTGTGCTTCGTTGAGGTCCCCAACTTCAATGGCCTGTGGCGCCGCGTCTTTGGGCGCTTCTGGCTGCCCCTCCTGATCCCTCAACACCTCACCCACTTTACCCCGCAGTCATTGGCGGCGATGATGCGCGCGGCGGGCTTCGAGGTGCGGCATCAGCAGACGATGTTTTATCCCCTAGAGGGCGTCGCCAGCCTGGGCTTGGCCCTCGCTCAGTGCCTGCGCACGCCGCCCTTCGGCGCCCCGCCGAGCTGGCGCACCCCCTTTGATATCCTGGTCTTTTTGCTGCTGCTGGCGCTCTATTTTGTCTTCGAGATCCCCAGCCAAGCGCTCCTCCACCTCCTCGGCCTCTCGGGGCATCAGGCGGCGATCGGCGCGCTGAAAGGCAGCTCAGATGAGCAACCGAGAAAGTGATCTTGATCCTCGTCTTGGAGAGGGAGCGGTGTTACAAAAGTCGCTATGAAGTATTGCCCGACGTGTGGAACTGAGGCCGAAGAAGAGGCTCGCTTTTGCTTGCAGTGCGGGTATGGCTTCCCTGAGGCCGGGGAGCCCACCGATCCCTGGATCGGGCGCCTCATCAACAATCGTTATCGCATCCTCAAGAAGCTGGGGGACGGGGGCATGGGTGAGGTCTATCTCGCCCAGCACCTCCACCTTGAGGAGCGCGTGGCCCTCAAGCTCTTGCGCGCTCACTTCGCCGATCGCGCCGATCAGGTCGAGCGCTTTAAGCGTGAGGCCAAGGCCGCCCGGCAGCTTGAGCACCCCAACACCATCCGCGTCCATGACTTCGGCGTGGAGTCCAACGGCACCCTCTACTTCGCCATGGAGTACCTCCAGGGGCGCTCCCTGGGCGATTTGTTGGAGGAGGAGAAGAAGCTGGAGCCCGCCCGCGCGGTGCAGATCATGTCTCAGGTCTGCGCTTCGCTGATCGAGGCCCACGCGCAGGGGATCGTTCACCGCGATCTCAAGCCCGATAACATCTTTTTGATCCAGCGTCATGGCTGCCAAGAGTTCGTCAAGGTGCTCGACTTTGGCATCGCCAAGGTCACCCAGGCCCAAGGCGAGGCCCTGGAGTCGATCACGCAGGCGGGCGCCATCTTCGGCACCCCCAAGTACATGTCCCCCGAGCAGGTCAAGGGCGCGCAGCTCGACGCGCGCTCCGATGTCTACGCCCTGGGGGTCATCCTCTATGAGGCCATCTCAGGGCACCTGCCCTTTAAAGCCCACTCGGCCATGGAGATGCTCACGCATCACCTCGCCACCCAACCCCAATCTTTCGTGGAGAGCGACGCCAAGGCCCAGGACGGCGCGCTCGTTCGACTGGAGGCCGTGGCGCTGCGCGCGTTGTCGAAGGACCCCGATCAGCGTCAGCCCACGGTGGAAGCTTTCTTGGAGAACCTTATGAGCGCAGTCCCTGGCGTCACCCTCAACACCTTCACGGGCATGATCCCCGCGCAGATCGCCCAGCCGACGGGGCCGCGCAGCGTGCCTCAAGAGATGATCAACGCGGAGCCCAGCAAGAGCCGCGCGGGGCTGATCATCTTCCTCGCCGCCGTCTGCTTGGCGGGCGCGGGGACGGCCTATGTCCTCAACCAAGGCGGCGGCCCGGCGGGCTTGCCGCAGCTCTTGCCCGCGCTGTTCCTCGTCGACGCGGCCCCCCACGTGGACGCGGCCCCCGCCGCGCTGGTGGACGCGGCC
>JAHJCH010000268.1 GCA_018813065.1 Myxococcota bacterium | reverse complement strand
GCCAAGGCGGTGACGCGGGCCAAGGCGGTGACGCGGGCCAAGGCGGTGACGCGGGCCAAGGCGGTGACGCGGGCCAGGGCGGTGACGCGGGCCAGGGCGGCGGGGTCGTCGAGCCCCCCCAGTGGGGCTACGAGGACGATGAGGCTGGCCCAGCGCGCTGGGGCGAGCATGAGGCGTGGTCGTTGTGCGGCTCGGGGCTGGCGCAGTCCCCCGTGGACATCCCCCGCGTGGCCCCCGCCTCGCTGCCGGCGCTGACCCTGAGCTATGCCGCCACGGCTGGGGTCATCGAGGACAGCGGTCACGGCCTCCACATCACCTTTGAGGAAGGCAACACGTTGAGCGTCGGTGAGCG
Source organism: Myxococcota bacterium (assembly GCA_018813065.1). Lineage (GTDB taxonomy): Bacteria > Myxococcota_A > Bradymonadia > UBA7976 > UBA1532 > JAHJCH01. Next base: position 14,068 of record JAHJCH010000268.1, on the reverse strand, counting down.
CACATGGGCGCTGACGCAGATCCAGCTCCACGCGGGCAGCGAGCACACCGTCGAGGGTCAACGCTACGCCATGGAGGCGCACCTGGTGCATGAGGACGCCGAGGGCGCCTTGGCCATCATTGGCGTCTTTATCGAGGAGGGCGAGGCCCATCCCACGCTGCCCTTGGCCTCCGAGGCCCTCGCTGGCGATGGCGCGCTGGAGCTGGACCCCATGAGCCTGCTCCCCGCCCGCCACGGCGCCTGGCGCTATGACGGCTCCTTGACCGCCCCGCCGTGCAGCGAGGGCGTCAGTTGGTTTGTGATGGCCGATCCCATCCAAGCCACCGCCGAGCAGATCGCCGCCTTCACCGCGCGCTACGACCACAACTACCGGCCCACCCAGCCCCTCAATGAGCGCCGCATCGAGGCGCCGCACTGGGGCTATGACGAGGAGGCGGGGCCTGCCCAGTGGGCGAGCCTGAGCCAAGACTGGGCCGCCTGCGCCGAGGGCCAAGCCCAGTCCCCCGTAGACATCCCCCGCGTCCCCGCCTCCAGCCACCCCGTGATGGAGATGGCCTACAGCGAGACGGCGGCCCTGGTCGAGGACAACGGCCACACCCTCCACGTCGCCTTTGAGCCGGGCAACACGTTCACCGTGGGCGAGCAGACATGGGATCTCCAGCAGCTCCACTTCCACGCGGGCAGCGAGCACACCGTCGAGGGGCAACGCTACCCGCTGGAGATGCACCTGGTGCATCAAGGCTCGGCGGGCGAGCTGGCGGTCATCGGCGTCCTCTTTGAGGAGGGCGAGGCCCACCCTGCCTTTGGGCAGATCATCGACACGCTGCTGCTCGCTGAGGGCGACGGCGGGTTGAGCCTCGATCCCCTGAGCTTGATGCCCTCCGTCCACGGCAGCTGGCGCTATGACGGCTCGCTGACCACCCCGCCGTGCAGCGAGGGGGTCAACTGGTTCGTGATGGCCGAGCCGGTCCAGGCCTCGGCGGAGCAGATCGCCGCCTTCACCGCGCTCTACGATCACAACTATCGCCCCACCCAGCCCCTCAATGAGCGCCGCATCGAGGCGCCGCACTGGGGCTATGGCGACGATGAGACAGGCCCGGCGCACTGGGCCGAGCTGAGCCCGGACTGGGCCACCTGCGCCGAGGGCATGATGCAGTCGCCCATCGACATCCCCGCCGTCAGCCCCTCCGGCCACCCCGCCTTGAGCTTTGACTACCAAGACAGCGCGCTGACTGTGGTCAACAACGGCCACACCGCGCAGATCAGCTACGACGAGGGCAGCAGCCTCACCGTCGAGGATCACAGCTGGCGGCTCCTTCAGGCCCACTTCCACGCCCAGAGCGAGCACACCGTCGAGGGCGCCCATTACCCCCTTGAGGCGCATCTGGTCCACCAGGACGACGACGGCGGCTTAGCCGTCGTGGGCGTCTTCTTTGAGATCGGCGAAGAGGACAACCCCGCGCTGTCGAGCGTCTTTGACAACCTCCCCGCGGAGCCTGGCGCGGCGATGACGGTTGATGGCGTGAGCGTCAACGCCAGCGCCCTGCTCCCCGAGGCCCGCTGGGCGTGGCGCTATGAGGGCGCCTTGACCACCCCGCCATGCAGCGAGGGCGTCAGCTGGTTCGTGATGTCTGAGCCTGTGATGATCTCCGCCGCCCAGCTGGCCGCCTTCACGGGGCTCTATGAGGGCAACAACCGCCCCACCCAAGACCTCCACGCGCGTGAGATCGAGCCGCCCCACTGGAGCTATGAAGGCGAGCTGGGGCCAGCGCACTGGAGCGCGTTGAGCCCGGAGTGGGCGCTGTGCGGCGAGGGGCTCCAGCAGTCCCCCATCGATCTCCCGGTCATAGGCGACGGGCCGCTCTCCTTGGCCTCAGTGGACTACACGGGCGCCGTGGCCGAGAGCATCGTCAACAACGGCCACAGCCTCCAGGTCAACATGAGCGGCGGGCAGATCTCCGAGGCCACATTCAGCTGGAGCCTGACGCAGATCCACTTCCACGCCCACAGCGAGCACACGGTTGCGGGGATGGACTACCCCTTGGAGCTGCACCTCGTCCACGCCAACGAGGCGGGGGAGCTGGCGGTCTACGGGATCTTGTTTGAGGAAGGTGAGCTGGACAACCCCGGCTTGGACACGATCTGGGGGCTGATCCCCGAGGAGGGGGCGCCGGTGGTCTTGGAGGAGGCGGGCGTGGATCTGAACATGCTGCTGCCCGCCGCCGCCGTGGGGGGCCGTGTGGCCCACTGGCGCTACCAAGGCTCCCTGACCACCCCGCCCTGCTCCGAGCGCGTCAGCTGGTTCGTCTCCCAGGCCTACGCCACGGCCTCCGCGACGCAGATCGAGACCTTCCGTGGGCTCTATGACGCCAACTACCGCCCCACCCAGCCGCTCAACCAGCGCGTGGTCAACCAAGTCTCTGGCCTCTGAGCCACCCCGCGCTTGGCGAGGCTGAGCGCGCCGCCTTTGCTCAAGGGACTCCCCCGAAAAAATCCAACAGAGTGTAACCCCAAAGAACGCCCGTGGGCTCTCAGTGACCGTAAGCGGAGCGTGAAGTGGACATAGCCCAGCCCATAGAGATGCCGATTGAGGTTCAATTTAGAGCCTTTCTCCATCAGCACCATCCCAAGGCGGTGTCGATGGCGTGGCGGCTCCTGGGCAGCGACCGCGCCGAAGCCGAAGACATCGCCCAAGAGGCGTTTGTCCAAGCCTGGCGCGCGCTGTCCGGGTTTCGAGGTGAGGCTGCGCTCTCTACATGGTTCTATCGGATACTCATTCGACAGGTTCAGCGACATCGGCGTTGGTCTAAGCTGCGCAGCGCGCTTGGCTACACGCCCGAGGTCAAGACCTGCGACGTACGCCCAGATCCGGGCCTACAAGATCGCATCGCCGCCGCGCTTGATCAGCTCTCAAGTGGGCAACGCGAGGCCTTCGTGCTGGTCCACATGGAGGGGCTGACCGTCACCGAAGCCGCCGCCCTGCTGGGCAAGGCCGAGGGGACGATCAAGAGCCACTTGCAGCGGGCGCTCAAGGCGCTGCGGCAGCAGCTGGCCGACTTACAGGAGGCGAGATGAGCCAAGAGCAGCGCCCCGAGGCCCTCAGCGCAGAAGATCGCGCGCTCATCGAGGCGATCAACGCCGCCTACACCCCGCCTCGACCCCGCCGAGGGTTTGAGGGCGAGGTGATGGCCCGCGTGGCGGCGCGGCGGCGAGGCTTGGGCTTGATCGATGGCCCCATGTGGGCCGTGGCGGCGGTGATCACGGCGGCGCTCTTGGTGACGCTGCCCAGCTCAAGCCTGGAGGGCGACGCCGACGCCGCGTCCCCCCTCGCCGAGGCCATGATCGCCGCGCCCCCCATGGCCGAGGCCATCATCCCCGAGGCTGACGCCGACGCTGAGGCGACCTGGGGCGATGAGATCAGCGAAGAAGAGGCCCAGATGCTGCCCGATGACTATCAAGTCTTGGCGCAGATCTGGACGGTTGAGGACAACGACACGCGCGATGAGGTCATCGAGGCCGACGCGCAGAGATAGAGGAGGATCAAGATGAGGTTCACCCTGACGATCTTGGCCGTGGCGCTCTTGAGCAGCCCGGCGGTGGCCTTCCGTGGTGGTCATGGCGGCTTCGGCGGCGACGATGGCATGGGCCCGCACCTCCGCCCCGAGATGCTGGCGCGCATCGCCACGGAGCTGAAGCTCGACGAGGCGACGCAGGAGAAGATCAAGGCGCAGCTCTACGCCGCCAAGGCGGAGCACATCCGCCTGCGCTCCGAGGCCAAGATCGCGCGGCTGGAGATGAAGCGCCTCTTGGACGCGGATCAGCCGGAGAAGGCGCTGGTGATGGCCCAGATCGACAAGATCGGCCAGCTTGAGGTGACGCTGCGCAAGCACAAGGTCGGGCAGATGTTAGAGCTGATGGCCCTCTTGACCCCTCAGCAGCGCGGGCAGCTGCGCCAGCTGCGTGGCCGCTTCTTTGAGGAGGGCGGCTTTGGTGAGGGGAAGGGCAAGCGTGGTAAGCGTGGTAAGCGTGGTCACCGTGGTCATCGTGGCGGCTTTGGCCCTGGCCCCGGCTTTGGCCCTGGCCCCGGCTTTGGCCCTGGCTTTGGCCCTGGCGTGACGCCCCCCGCGCCCCCTGCGCCCCCCGCGCCCCCCGCGCCCCCTGCGCCCCCCGCCCAGCCCTGAACCCCACCGCGTCGTTTTCATTTCAACCGCCGACCTCTTAAAGTTGGGCTTCGCCGAACACCCCAAGGGGAGCCCATGCGCGCCGTCGCCCTCTTCACCCTCGCCCTCATCGCGCCGCCGGCCCTCGCCGAGGAGGCCGCGCCGTTGACCCCCCAGGCGCGCTTGGCGCAGATCGACGCCCGCGTACAGCACACCGGCGACTATCACGCCAAGATCTATATCGAAGGCCACTCTCGTGAGCGTGGGCGCCTGGTCTATGAGGCGGAGGTCTATCGCCGTGACGCCGATGATCGCCTCATCTTCCTCTTCACCGCGCCCAAGGCCGAGGCGGGCAAGGGCTACCTCAAGATCGGCGACAACCTGTTCTTCTACGATCCGAGCGTGGGGCGTTGGGAGCGGCGCACCGCCCGCGAGGCCCTCGGCGGCACCCAAGCCCGGCTCAGCGATCTGCGCTGGCGGCCCCTCAGCCGCGACTACACCCACGAGGTCATCGGCGAGGACAAGCTGGGGCGCTTTGACGTGCTCCACCTCAAGCTGACGGCCAAGCCCAAGGTCGAGGTGCCCTACCCCATCGCGGAGCTGTGGATCGATCTGGCTGGCGGCAACGCGCTGAAGGTCCAAGAGCGCGGGCTGAGCGGGCGGCTGATGCGCACCGTCTACTATCCTCGCTGGCTTCAATCCCAGAGCCCCAGCAAAGGCGCGGTGGTCTACTCCCCCCAAGAGATCCGCGTCTTTGATGAGGTCGAGGTGGGGGATCGCACGACCCTCTTTGCCCGCGAGGTCGATCTCTCGCCGCTGCCGGAGCACCTCTTCACCAAGGCTTGGCTGGAGTCACAGAGCCGTTGATCATCCCCGCCGCGCTCGCCGTCCTCCTCACCGCCCCCGCCCCCTGCGACGCCTGCGCCCAGGCCGAAGCCCACGGCTTCGCGCGGCTCATCGAGGGGCGCTACCAGATCGTGCTGCCGCCCACCAGCCAGCCCTCCAACCGCGAGGCCGATCTCTTCGGCGAGGCGCCCCCAAAGAGATCGGCTGCGCCGCCCCGCGAGGCTGATCTCTTTAACGCGCCGCCGCCCCCGCCGCCGCCGCCCCAGCCCAGCCCGCTCAAGGCGGGGGGGCGCCTTGACATCCAACATGACGTGTATCTCAGCGAGGACACGGACTGGGGCGAGCAGCCCATCGATCCCCGCTATCACCTGCGGCTGTACGCCGACGCGCGGCCCTCGCCGACGGCGCGGGCCTACACGCAGGCGCGCTTGACCTTTGATCCCAGCGAGGCGATGAGCTGGGGGGGGACGACGACGCTGGAGCAGGCGTGGCTCAAGCTCAACACATCGCGCGCCTTTATCACCCTCGGCGTCCAGCCGATCCGCTGGGGCACGGGCCGCATCTGGAACCCCACCGACGCCCTCAACCCCACCCGCCGTGATCCGCTGCTCTCAACGGATCTGCGCGGTGGGATCTCGGCGGCGCGGATTGAGGCGCCGTTTCAGCTTAAAAGCCTCAGCGGCGCCCTCCAGCTGATCACGATCACCGAGGGCGCGCAGCGGCTCAAGGCGGTGGGCGGCGCGGCGCGGCTGTCCTTGGCCTGGGGGGCCTATGAGCTGATCCTCTCCGCCATGGGGCGCGGCGAGGACTTGATCTTGGCGGCGGAGGCCTCGGGGGGCGTGGGGCCACTGGAGGTCTACGGCGAGGGCAGCGTGAGCTGGGGCGTGGAGCGGCGCTTTACGCGTGGCGGCTTTACCCCTGAGCAGCTCTGGGACGCCTTGGGGGGCAGCCGCGCCGCCTCGCCGGTGGCGCAGCCCATCGAGGGCGCCTCGGCCAAGGCCTTGGCGGGCGTGGAGTGGCCGACGACGCTGGGGGGGGATCGCCTGCACTTGGGCGCCGAGTACCTCTACAACGGCGCGGGCGATGATGACGAGGTGCTCTACCTCTGGCGACTGCTCCAAGGCGATCCCGCGCTCTACCTGGGCCGCCACTACGCGGGCATCTATGCCCTCGCGGTGGACCCAGGCCCGCTGGAGCACACCCAGCTCTTGCTGACGGCGCTGGCGAACCTCTCCGACGGCAGCGGGCTGGCGCGGCTGACCGTCGTATATGCCTATGAGGTGCTGCGGGTGGAGCCTTATGTGGGCGGCCGCTTTGGCGCGGAGGGGGGGGAGCTGCGCTTAAAGACGCGCATCCCCGCCTTGGGGGACGCGCCGCCGACGCAGATCGGCCCGCTGCGCGCGGAGGCGGGGATCTGGCTGCGCGCGGACTTCTAGAAAGCTCAGGCCTTGACGTCGATGAGCCCCCCCTTGCCCTCCACCTGGGCGATGAGCTGCTGCGCCATGGCCGCCTCATTGTCCATCGCCTTCTTAAAGACCTTGATCTGCGCCGCCGTGGCCGTCGCCTCGGGCGCCGTCGCTGCGGGGGACTGCATCGCGAACTGGGTCGCGGGGTCCACGCTGGTTCCGCCGATCTTCATCACACCTCCTCATCCTGGATAAGCCCGTCTTACGGGGCGCGCGCCGCCCTGCTCCAGCAGGGGGTCGCGTTAAATCGACGCCCACAGGGCAAACTTGAAGCAGATCCGCGCCGCTGGTAGATGATGAGGCCCCTGAGCCTGTATCATCCCCCCGCTTCGCCGCCCGGAGTCCTCATGCGCCGCTCGCTCCTTCGCCTCACTTGCCTCTGCTTGCCGCTCTTCGCCGCCTCGCCCGCCGTCGCGACGCTCCTCAAGCCCCTCGACCTGCCTCAGCTCGTGGCGCGCTCCACCCACATCGTCTACGCCCAGGTCATCCGCTCAGAGAGCGCGTGGTGGGGGGGGCGCATCGTGACGCGCTTCACCCTGGCGCCCATCGAGGCGGTCAAGGGTGGTGGGGCTGAGCTGCTGGATGTGGAGGTGCTGGGGGGCTCGATGAGCGGCTTCGCCCAGCGTGTCTCCGGCGCGCCGCAGCTGCGGGTGGGGGAGCACGTCGTGGCCTTCCTCGACCCCGCGCGGGTCAGCGCCTTTAAGCGCAAGGCCCCTCGGCCCGCGTGGCGCGTGGTGGGCATGAAGCAGGGCCTCTTCAAGGTGGACGTGCAGGCCGACGGCCCCAAGCTGGTGCGTGATCTCGACGGGCTGGAGTTCCTCGGCGAGCGCCCCGGCGATGAGGGGACGCTGCCGCTGGCCGATCTCCTGGCGCGCGTCTCCGCCGAGGTCTACCCGGCGCGGCCCGACGCCCCCGCCGTCCCCGCCGTCGCCCCCTGAACCCGATGAGCCTCGCCCTCGCCCTCGCCCTCGCCCTCACCGCGCCCCAGCTGCGCTGGCCGCGCGCCTGTGTCAGCTATCACCTGAGCGTCGAGGCCCCTCAAGGCGAGGTGGCGCGCTGGGCGGGGGCCGTGGAGGCCGCCGCCGCTGCCTGGGCGGTGAGCTGCGGGGGCGTGGCGCCGCGCCGCGCGGGGTGGACCAACAGCCGCGCCGTGGGCTATGACCTCGAAGGCGATAACATCAACCTGATCCTCTGGTTACCACATTGGCCCCACGCCCCCGAGGCCCTGGCGCTGACCACGACGACCTACTGTGAGGTCGCCGCCCCGCCGCGCTGCGCCGCCGAGGGCCAGATCCTCGACGCGGACATTGAGATCAACGGTGGGCGGCCCTTCGCCTTCGACGCCCCCAGCCTCTCCTATGATCTGTTCAGCGCCCTGGCCCATGAGATCGGCCACGCGCTGGGCTTCGAGCACAGCCCCCGCCTCACCTCGATGATGCACCCCCAGATCAGCCTGGGCGCGCAGCGAACCTTGGACACCGAGGACATCGCCGCGCTGTGCGATCTCTACCCGCCCGAGGCGTCGCCCTGCCCCGCGCCGACCCAGGGGGATCTCTGGGTGGCCGAGGCCGATGAGGGCGCCGATGGCTGCCAACTTCAGCCGCGCGCCGCGCCGCCCCCAGCCTGGGCGCTGGCCTGGGCGCTGGCCTGGGCGCTGGCCTGGGCGCTGCGCATCGCGCCGCGCCGCGCCCTTCGACGACGCTTCTAGGAGGCCCCATGAACGCTTGGCTTCGCCCCCCCCTCGCCCGCCGCGCGCCGCGCCTCAGCGGGCTGGCGCTCTTGCTCCTCCTCCACGCCCTTCCCGCGCACGCCTGGGTGCAGTCGCGCGGCGATGACGGCGCGCCGGTCACCCTGGATCGCCGCTGCTTTGGCTTCTATCTCAATGAGATGGGCAGCGAGGATCTGCCCCTCGATCAGCTGGAGGAGGCCGTGGTGGCCTCCTATCAGACCTGGGCTGACGTGGACTGCTCCGCGCAGACGTTCCTCTACCAAGGGCGCACGCCCGCGCGCCAGGTGGGCTTCGTCGAGCGGATCGAGGACAACCTCAACCTGCTCCTCTTTCATGAGCGCTTCGCCACGCCCGAGGACGAGGACGGCTGGATTCATGAGCGCGGGGTCATCGCCGTGACCACCATCACCTCATGCCAGTCCAAGGGGGGGATCTGCCCGTTCATCGGCGCGATCATCGACGCGGACATCGAGATGAACGGCGCCGAGTTCACCTTCACCGACTCGGACAACATCCTCCAGACGCTCTACGACGTGCGCAACACCGTGACCCACGAGGTGGGGCACATCCTCGGCCTCGATCACCCCCCCGGCCCGTCCTCGGCGACCATGTACGCCACGGCCCCCGAGGGCGAGATCCTCAAGCGGACGCTGCACGCCGATGACATCGAGGGCCTCTGCACGCTCTACCCGCTGCCCGACGGCGCGGTGGGCGAGTGTGAGCCCGTCGGTTGGCCTGAGGCCCGCGGCGATGAGGGCTGGGGCTGGTGCGCTTTTGGGCCGCGCGCTCAGCCCCAAGGCGGCCTGATGCTCCTCATCCTCCTGGCCCTCCTCGCCGCGCCCCTCCGCCGAGGGCGGCGCTGAGCCGCCCATCACCCTCGCCCATCGAGCAATCATGCGCCCATCGCCCTTGATCCTCCTCCTCTGCGCCCCCTTGAGCGTCGCCCTGGCCGCGCCGCGCGCGGGCGTGCTCCAGCCCGACGCCGATCCCGCCGCCAACGTCGGCGCCTCGGCCTTGGAGTCCAACCCGGCGGGCTTAGCCTTCGGTGACGGGCTTGAGCTGGCGTACACCTTCGCCCAGACCGAGGCCTACCACCCCCAGCAAGGCCACAGCCTGGCCTTGAGCCTGGGTTTAATGGCGCCCTACTTCACCGGGCTGGGGCTCCACCTCCTGCGCGACGGGCCGGGGGAGAGGCCGGGCGGGCAGAAGTGGACGTGGGGGCATGGCCTGCGGCTGTCCAAGGCCCTCACCTTGGGGCTGAGCTGGAGCTACCTGCGTGGTGAGGGGCTGGGCATCGACGACGCAGGCTGGGATCTGGGCGCACAGTACCGCCCGCTGCGTTGGATCGCCCTGGGGGCCACCGCCCGCGAGATCCAAAGCGACGCGCCCGGCTACGAGCTGGGCGTGGCGCTGCGCCCTGGGACCGAGCGGCTGACGGTGGCGGGCTTTCTCTCCGAGGACGTCCACGCCCAGCAGCGCCTGGGCGGGCTGGTGAGCCTGGATCTCTTCGGCGGGCTGGCCTTACGGGCGCGCTTTGAGCGCGCGATGAGCGGCGACGACACCCTCTTCATCGGCCTCAGCGATGAGATCCACGGCTTTGGGATCTACGGCTACAGCCCCGACGTAGACGCGGGCGTGGCGGGGCTGGGGTTGACGGCGCGGCTGCGCTCTGAGGCGGGCCCCTCCCCCGCCGCGCTCCAGCGCCGCCCCCACATCATCGAGCTGGCGATCCGCGACGTCGCCGAGGTGGGCACCCCGCCCCTCCTCGGCGGGGCGCCGCCGACGCCCTTCCTCGATCTGCTCCTGACCCTGCGCCACCTCAGCGAGCGCGAGGACATCGACGGCGTGCTGCTCAGCTTCGGTGACGCCAACCCGGGCTGGGCGCAAGCCTCGGAGATCCGCGCCCAGCTCTTGGCCTTAAAGGCGGCGGGCAAGCGGGTCTACGCCTGGCTCCCGGTCGGCGACACCCGAGGCTACTACATCGCCTCCGCCGCGCACCGCGTCTACAGCGCCCCTGCGGGCGGCGTGCTGCTGACGGGCATCAAGTCCGAGGCCTACTTCATCGGCGATCTCCTCGCCAAGCTGGGCATCCACGCGGAGTTCATCGCCGCCGGGGCCTTCAAGAGCTTCCCCGAGATGTTCACGCGCAACAGCCCCTCGCCCGACGCGCGCCGCGTCGAGGACGCCCTCCTCGATGATCTCTACGCGCGGATCACCGCCCAGATCGCCACGGCGCGGGGCAAGACCCCCGAGGCGATCCGCGCCCTGATCGACGCAGGGCCATACACGGCCACGCAGGCCAAGGCGGCGGGGATCATCGACGGCGTGATCCACTACGACGAGTTTGAGCGCGTGATCCGCGAGGATCAGCGCGCCTACCCCGTGTTCACCGACGCGCGCCAGCTGGCCCGCCCGCGAGATCGACGCTGGGGGGCGCCGCCTCGGATCGGGCTGCTCTACATCACGGGGGACATCGTGGACGGCGAGGGCGGCTTTGGGCGCTCAAGCACCTCGGCCTTGACCTTGATCGGCGACGCCCGGCGGATGCGCGACGATCCGCGCGTGCGCGCCGTGGTGCTGCGCGTCGACAGCCCCGGCGGCTCCGTCACCGCCGCCGACGCCATGTGGCGTGAGCTGACGCTGCTGGCCCAGGCCAAGCCGCTCTACGTCAGCTTTGGCGACGTGGCCGCCTCGGGGGGCTACTACGTCGCGGGCCCCGCCCGCGAGATCCTCGCCTCCCCCGAGAGCATCACTGGCAGCATTGGGATCTTCACCGGCAAGTTTGATCTCACGGGGCTCTACGCCAAGCTCGGCGTCCACCACGAGGTCAACGGGCGGGGACAACAAGCCAAGATCATGAGCGAGGCGTCGGCGTGGAGCCCCGCCGAGCGAGCGCGGGTGCAGGCGGCCATGGACGAGCTATACGATCTCTTTATCCAGCGCGTCGCGGCGGGCCGCGAGGGGCTCGACGCCGCCCAGATCCGCCCGCTGGCCGAGGGCCGCGTCTGGACCGGCGCCCAGGCCTTCGCCTGCGGCCTGATTGATCGCCCCGCGGGCCTCCTCACGGCGTTGGATTTGGCGGTGATCGCGGCGGATCTTGGGATCGGCGACTATGAGCTGTATCTTGCCCCGCGCGAGGCGGACATCGGGCGGCTCAACCCCATCCCGCAATTCTTGGGGCGGCTGGGGCGCGGCCACGCATTGAGCGCCGCCGCCATCGAGGCCCTCAGCGGCCTGCTCCTCCACCCCTCGGGGCGCGCCTTAGCCCGCCTGCCCTTCAGCCTCACGCTCTGATCGTTCATGGGAGGACGACATGATCAACACGCGATCTCTGCTCGCCTGGGCGCTGGCCTGCGCGTGGCCCCTTGGCTGTGACTCAGGCGTCGATGACGGCGCGGCGAAGGACATGGGCGGTGATGCGGGGCGCGCCCACGTCATTGACGGCGCGCTGGACGGTGATGGCGCGCTGGACGGCGGGCGAGACGCCGCCCCAAGGCCCGATGGCGGAGCGGACGTGGGGCCGTCGCCGCTCCCCGAGGACCCCAGCTGCCCCGCCGCCCCGCGCCTGAGCGCCGCGCCGATCTTCACCGAAGTGACCGCCGCCTGGGGCCTGGAGGGCGTAACGGGGACGCGCTTGAGCGTGGCCGACTACGACGGCGACGGGCGGCCTGATCTGATCGTGCGCAACACCCACGCCGAGCCTGACACCGATGAGCGCCGCCTCACCTGGCTCTTGCGCAACACCGGCGAGGGCTTCGAGGACGTCAGCCTCAGCGCGGGCCTCACCGCGCCCGAGGTCGAGGGCGGCCCACGCCGCGTTGTGCAGATCACCAGCTTCGCCGACGTGGACAATGACGGCGATCTCGATGTGTTCGTGGGTGTGGACAGCCGCGCGCCCTTTGATTGGGAGGGCGCCTCGATCCAGCCGCTCAGCGCGCTCCTGCTCAATGACGGGGCGGGCCATTTTTACACGCCCAGCGAAGCCGAGGTGCGCTTCCCCCTCGTGCGCATCACCGCCCCGGCGGCGGCGGCCTTCATAGACTACGATCGCGACGGCTGGGTGGATCTGTGGATGCCCCAGGGCGGCGACGGCCCGCGCCAGGACAAGCTCTACCGCAACGGCGGGGCGGCGGCGGGCTTCGAGGACGTCACCGAGGCGGCGGGGCTCAAGACCCTGCCTTGGCTCAACGAGGCGGACATGAGCGGGGGCAAGGCCCACACCGTCGCCTGGGGCGGAGCGGCCTGGGATCTCAACGGCGATGGCCGCGCCGATCTGCTCTCCACCTCCTATGGCCGCAGCCCCAACCACCTCTGGCTGGGCGTCGAGGACTCCAGCGGCGCGCGGCGCTTCAGCAACCGCAGCGTGGCCTCGGGCTTCGCCTATGACGCCGATCAAAGCTGGCATGACAACCAGTTTGCGCGCTGCTACTGCCAAGATCACCGCGAGGCCGAGGGCTGCGCGGCGGCGCCCGCGCCCAGCGTGCAATGCCAAGCCAACTGGAACCACGACCAAGACCGCCAGCCCTTCCGGCTGGGCGGCAACAGCGCGGCGACGCTGTCGGGGGATCTCGACAATGACGGGGATTTAGACCTGGTGACGACGGAGATCCAGCACTGGTGGGCGGGGGGCGGATCAGATCGCGCCGAGGTGCTGCGCAATGACGGCCAAAGCTTGGTGACGTTCGACCGTCCGGGCCGCGAGGCGACGGGCCTGGAGGTGCCCCACGCGGGGGCCTCTTGGGACGAGGGGATCATGAGCGGCGCCCTCTTGGATTTTGACAATGACGGCTGGAAGGACGTCTACCTTGGCGCCTCGGACTACCCCGGCAACTTCGGGCTGCTCTACCACAACCTCCAAGATCCGCAGATCCGCTTTGAGCGGCTGGAGGTGGACACCTACTTCGAGCACAACCGCAGCCACGGCGTGGCCGTGGCGGACTTCGACGGCGACGGGGATCTTGACCTCGTGGTGGGGCACTCGCGGATGCGCTGCGGCGCGCCCAATGACTGCTACGCCACGCAGCAGGTGCGGCTCTTTGAGAATCAGATGGGCGGCAACTGGCTACAGCTTGAGCTTGAGGGCGCGGAGGGGACCAACCGCGCGGCCATCGGCGCGCGTGTCCGTGTGCGCACGCAGGATGGCACCCAGCTCGACGAGGTGGACGGCGGCCACGGGCACTTTGGCGCCCAGCGGGCGAGGGCGCTGCACTTTGGGCTGGGGGATCGGTGCTGGGCGGAGGTGACGATCCGTTGGCCGAACCAGGCGCTCAGCGAGGAGACGCATCTCCTAGAGGCGGGGCGGCGCTATCACATCAAGCAAGGGTCGGCGCCGCAGTAGGCGGTAAACATAGGGACGCCAACAGGATAGACACACCGAGCGCGCTGTGGTGTCTTGAGACAGCCACGGAGTGAGCATGGAAGTCAAAGCACAGATCAACGCGGTTCAGATCTACGCCGAGGGCGCCGAGGTGCGCCGCCGGGTGACCCTCAGCGGCGCGGCGCTTGGCGCTGAGATCACGATCAGCGATCTCCCCCTCTCCCTTGAAGATCACAGCGCGCGGGCGCGGGTCCTCCAGACCACCGGCCCTGGTCGGCTGCGTGTCGGCGCGCTGCGGGTGGGGCTGGGCCTCCCGCCGGAGGCCCGCGCGCCCATCCAAGCGCCCACCGACGCCATCCGCGAGGCCGCCCGCGCCGTGGAGCTGATCGAGGAGGAGCTGACCTGGCTGGAGCGCGAGATCGAGGCGCTGCGCGCGTTGCCAGTTCACGCTCGACCGCAGCTTATGGGGCGAGCGCCCGCGCCCTCGCCGCTGGAGGCGCGCATGGCCTTTGACGCCTTCGCCGAGGCGACGATCGAGGGCCACACGGCG
>JAHJCH010000267.1 GCA_018813065.1 Myxococcota bacterium | reverse complement strand
CAGGACGCGCCGCGCCGTGGCCGCCTCCAGATCGATGAGGTAGATCCCCGCCGCCGTGGGATCGAGGGCGCCAGGGCCGCTGCCGAGCAAGGCCGCGCCGCCGAGCGGCGAGAGGTGGCGCTGAGGCGTCGCCGTCATCACCGCTTGGCCCTCCAGATCGACGATCTCGCCATGCGCCAGCCCCCACCACGCCCCCGCCGCGCGCAGCGCCGGTTCGCCTGCCGCCTCAGCGGAGAGCCTCGGCCCGGTCAAGGCGTCGCCCAGGGCGCCCTCATAGACCCCCGCCTCGCCCCAGCACGCCACCCGCCCCCGCCCCGCCACGCAGCCACGCAGCCCCTCGGCGCGGGGCGCCTCCAGGGGCGCGACGCCCGCCTCATCGAGCCAGGCCAAGGCCCCATCATGGGAGATGAGCGTCACCCCCGGCCCGGCAGCCCAGAGGCGCTCGGCGACGCCCAGGCGGGTCCGCGCCAAGCTGCGCGTGTCCACGCGATAGAGCGCCTCGCCCTCGCGGTAGATCAAGGCCTCGCCCTCGCGGCGGCCCTCCACGGCCGCCGGGCCGGTCAGGGGGACGCGCGCGCCAGAGGCCAAGCGCCAACACGCGTAGCCGACGCCCGCCTCATGGGCGATCAGCCAAGGCGCGCCGTCTTGGGTGTCATCTGGGGCCAAGATCCAGACGCCGCGCCCCTCGCTGAGCTGCTCCACCCATCGCCCCGCGTGGGGATCGCGCCCCGCCCGAGGTCGCAGGGCCACCTCATCATCGCGGTGGTTGATCAGCGCGCGCGCGGTGTAGCCCCCGCCGCGCGCGTCGATGGTGATCTGGCGGTCCCCGTCGAGGGCGCTGTTGTCTTGGCCGATCATCAGCACGCGCGCGGTGGGCGTGGCGGGGGTGAGGCGCGCGTGGGGCGGCTCAAGGCGCGCGTCGAGGGGGCGATCGAGGTACAAGGCGACGTCCAGCGGCGTGGGCGCCGTCGAGCTGAGGAGCAGGGTGACGTGATCGCCCGCCTCGGAGGTGTAGCGCCCCTCGTAGCTGAGGCGCAGCCCCCCATCCACGCGCGGCGCCCCATCCTCAAGCTGCCCGAGATCCCCCGCCCAGCGCGCGTCCGCCACCCAGGCCGTGTCCGCCACCCAGGCCGCGTCCCTGGCGGCCTGCTCCTCTGGTTGGCAGCCCAAGGCGCCGAGCAGCGCCAGGGCCAGGTGGCGCGCAAAAAACGCGCGGGCGGTTTTTTCTTTGAATAAAATGATCGGCAAGGGCTAAAGCACCTAAATGTCTAATTCTCCTCAGAAATTAAGTTTATACTGGGCCGCGGGCGAGCGAAAAAGGCGAGCGCTCAAAAAAAGTGTTGATCTCGTCCGTTTTTTGAGTATTCTCACCCTCGGTCGCCTTCCCTGCCCGGGCGGCCAATACTGAGGCCCGTGTCCCTGCCCCGCGGGCCCGTTGTCCGCCACATTTAATGTCCGGTGGACCGCCGCTGGAGGTTTTGCCCGAACCTCCAGCGGTTTTTTTTTGTCTTGCGCTTGAAATACAGCACCGCTGCACCACAGCACACACTCACATCGGCGAATCTTAAAGCACCCTCAGCGCTTCTTAAAGCAATTCAGCTCATCCCTGGAGGCGCCGATGCTGTGGAAGCTGTTTGCCATCAACCTCATCGCCCTGGGCTTGGGCGCCCTCTTTATCCCCCCTGCGCTGACTCAACCCCCTCAGGAGCAACCAAAGACCATGTGGAAGCAGCTCAGCCCCGAGGCCGCCCACGTCATCGAGCAGTGCGGCACCGAGCGCCCCTTCTCCGGTGAGTTCGTTCACCATAAGGCCGATGGCACCTATACCTGCGCCCGCTGCGGCGCGCCCCTCTTCCCCTCTAAGGCGAAGTTCGACTCGCGCTCAGGCTGGCCCAGCTTTGATGACGCCCTCCCCGGCGCGGTCCTGGAGAAGCCCGACGCCGACGGCGCCCGCACCGAGATCGTCTGCGCGCGCTGCGCCGGCCACCTCGGTCATGTCTTCCGAGGCGAGGGCTTTACGTCCAAGGACACCCGCCACTGCGTCAACTCGGTCTCCTTGGGCTTCACCCCCGCCGCGCAAGCCGAGGCGTACTTCGCGGGGGGCTGCTTTTGGGGCGTGGAGTATTACCTGGAGCAGCAAGAGGGTGTCCTCTCGGTGGAGTCGGGCTATATGGGCGGGCGCACCAGCGCGCCGACATATCACACCGTCAGCAGCGGCCTGACCGGGCACGCCGAGACGGTCCGCGTCGTCTATGAGCCCAGCAAGGTGTCGTATGAGCAGCTGGCCCGCCTCTTCTTTGAGATCCACGATCCCACCCAGGTGGATCGCCAAGGCCCAGACGTGGGCGATCAGTATCGCTCCGCCATCTTCGTGCGCGACGCCTCAGAGCGGGCGGTGATCGAAAAGCTGGTGGCGGCGCTGAAGGCCAAGGGCCTCAAGGTGGCGACAGAGATCGGCGAGGCGGATCGCTTCTGGCCCGCCGAGGCCTATCACCAGGACTACTATCAGCGCTCAGGCAAGACCCCTTATTGCCACCAGCGCGTCAACCGCTTCTGATCCCGACTGGTCAAGCGCGCGTGGATACGCTATCCACCCACGCCATGAAGAAGACCCCCCCCATGAAGATTGTGCTGGTCAACCCGCTGATCCCGCCCAACACCGGCAGCATCGGTCGGCTCTGCGCGGCGACGGGCACCGCGCTGATCTTGGTCAAGCCCCTCGGCTTCAGCCTCGATGATCGCTACCTCAAGCGCGCGGGCTTGGATTACTGGCCTTGGATTGACTTAACGATCGTCGATCACTGGCGAGAGGCCCTGGAGTCGCCTGGGCGCAACTGGCTGTTCACCGCCAAGACCCAGCGCTCCTTTACTCAGGTCGAGTACGCCCCAGGGGACAAGCTGGTCTTTGGCGCGGAGACGACGGGGCTGCCCCCAGAGATCCTCGACGCCTACCCCGAGGCGGGCGTGCTGATCCCGATGATCAACCCCAATGTCCGCAGCCTCAACCTGGCTCAGTGCGCGGCGGTGGGGCTCTATGAGGCGCGCCGTCAGCTTGGGTTGGCCTGACGCGCGCGATCACACGCTGAGGCGATCTGATCGAAGTGGTAGTCCTCGACGAGGCGAGAGAGCGCCGAGGCGATGGCGGGCGCCTCGTCATGGATGGCCTCGATCTGCGCCCATGTGCCGTCCAGGTCGAGCAGCTCAGCGGCCACGCTGAGCGCCGCGCGGCGCGCCTCTGACAAGGCCGAGAGATCCAGCGGCGCGTCGGAGTCGAGGCGCACCTCAGAGACCACCTCCACGCGCTCCAGATCCATCCACTCATCCATCAACGCCCACAGCTGCGTGGCCTCCAAGGGCCGGTGGGCCACGGCGTCAAACCCCGCCTTGAGCAAGGCGCGATCAGCGCGCTCCAGCAGCGTGGCGCTCAAGGCGACGATGGGCGTGTTGGGCCGCTCAAGCAGCGCGCGGGCGCGCGATGGACCCGCCAAGCCGCCGGGTAGGCGGTGATCCATCAAGATCAGATCAGGGCACCAGCCCCGCACGATCTCACACAGCGCCTTGAAGTTCGCCGCGCAGCGCACCTCAAAGCCCGCCTCGCTGAGCAGGCTGTGGAAGAGGCGCTGGCTGTCGGCGTCGCGCTCACCAATCAACACGCGCTGCGGCCTGATCGCCTTGGGGGGCGCGGAGGGGGGGCGCGCGGTCAAAGCCGTGGGGGTCGGCTCGGTCGGCAGTGAGACTTGGAAGATTGAACCCTCACCGACGACGCTCTTGACCTGGATTTGCCCGCCCAGCAGCCGCGCCCGCTCGCGACAGATGCTCAAGCCCAAGCCCACGCCCTGCCCCAGCAGTTCCCCATAGCGCGCTTGAAAGAAGGGCTGGAAGATCAGATCTAACGCCTCGGCCTCGATGCCCACCCCTGTGTCGCGCACCTCGAAGATCAGGCGCAGCCCGCGCGGCGACTCGCTGGAGGGCTTGGCCTGCACGGATAAGACGATCTCGCCGCGCTCGGTGTACTTCACCGCGTTGGACAAGAGGTTGAGGAGGATCTGCCGCGCCTTGGCCGCGTCGATCATCACCCTCGACGGCAGCCGCCCGACGTGCTCCAAGCGCAGCGTCAGCCCCTTCTCTCGGGCGCTGATGCGCGTGGCCGAGAGGGTCTCATCGAGCAGCCCTTGCAGGTGCGTCGGCGTGGATTTGATCTGTGTGCGCCCCACCTCGCTCTGTGAGAGGTCTAAGACATCATTGATCAAGCCCAAGAGGTGCTGGCTGTTGCGATAGACGATCTCCATGTTGGACTTCAGATCAAAAGGCAGGCGTGGATCACGCTCGGTGAGCTGGGTAAAGCCCATGATCGCGTTGAGCGGCGTGCGCAGCTCATGCGACATATTGGCGAGGAACATACTCTTGGCGCGGTTGGCGCGCTCAGCGGCCTCGACGGCGGTCGCCAAAGCGGCGTTGCTCGCCTCTAATGCCGAGTTGCTCGACTCTAATGCCTGGTTGATCTTCTTTAAATCAGCGGTTCTTTCGGCGACACGCTGCTCTAATATCTCATTTAAAAGACGATAACGAGACTCTGATCTTTCAATTTCATCCATGAATCTATAGGATCTAAGCCCAGAATAGACTAAATTAAAGATGCGCTCTGATGTCATCTCCGTTTTAAGGCAATAGTTATTGATTTCATAGTTGACTAAGACATCTCGTTGAGGCGCATATCCCGGTTGACCCGTGACCAATATAACTTGTGTGCATTTATTTCCATAATTTTCTCGGATATATTGCACGAGTTCCAAGCCAGAAGACGCGGTTTCCATTACAACATCGACCAAAACGAGCGAAATATCATTATTTTCTCTTAAAAAGAGATGCGCTTCTTTTATGTTATTTGCTTTTAATAAAGTTAAGCCAGCGCCATTGAACTTCATTCCATCTAAAGTTAAGCAAATAACCGCGTGAATGTCTGGTTCATCATCGACGATTAAAATTTTCCATGTATTATCATAAATTCCCGTATCATCTTCAAATGAATCTGCAAAGAGTGAGTCAAATTGGTCATCTTTGTTCATCTGGGCACCTCGATTTGAAAATGAACACCCTGTTTTTGACCATTAATTAGGTGAATTTCACCATTGAGGCGATGAACCACTAAGTTATATACAAGGTGCATCCCCAGGCCCATCCCGCGCTGCATATCCGTGGTGAAAAAGGGATCAAAGAGGCGCTGGCGAGCCTCTGGGCTGAGGCCGACGCCATCGTCGCGGTAGCTCAAGCGCAGCCGCTGCGCCTCGACCTCGACGTCGAGCCATATCCGCCCCCCCTCACGGCCCTTAAAGCCATGCTTAAGGGAGTTGCTCAGCAGGTTGAGGAGGACGGCGCGCCAATCCTCCTGGGCGCCGCTGATCTCCAAGCCCTCGGGGCAGGCCACCTCGACGTGGGCGCCGTTGAGCCTCGGCGCCAAGCTGGCGAGGAGCGCGTCGATGAGCGCGCGCAGCGGGGTCTGCTCCTTGAGCGCGCCGGCGGGCGTGATCGCCACGCGCCGAAAGGCGTCGATGAGCGCGCCGATGCGCTGAAGGTGGGCGTGGACCAGGCCCAGCCCAGAGGTCATCGCCGCCAGGTACGCCTCCAGATCGCGCCGCGTCATCGCCTGGGCCTCGAAGCGGACCAGCAGCCGCGCCGTCTCGCCCTCCAGGTGAGAGGCCGCCGCGCGGCTGATCCCCGCAGGCGTGCTGATCTCATGGGCGACGCCAGCGACGAGCGCGCTGAGCGAGGCCATCTTCTCCACCTCGACGAGCCGCGCCTGGCTGCGAGCGCTGCGCACCGCCAGCCCACAGACGCTGGTTAAGGCCAAGGCCAAGCTCAGGTAGCGCCGCCGCTGCTGGGGGAAGGCCAGCTCATCGACGAGGATGAGCCCCAGCGCCTCGGCGCCGTGCCTGATCTTCAATAAGAAGCCCTGGGGCGTCATGGCGTAGTCGCCGGTGATCTCACGCGCGAGGGGCCGCAGCGCGGGGGGCAGCGCGCTGAGATCGAGAGGGCGCCTGGGGTGGATGGGCAGGTAGATCAGCCGCTGCGGGGCGAACAGCATCTGGAGTGTCTCCTTGATGGCCTCGATCACCCCGGCCTCTTGGCGAGCTTGGGCGAGGCGGGAGAGCATATCCACGGCGGCGACGTGCTCCGCCAAGGCCCCCGCCTGCTGACGCGCCGCCGCGCGGGCCAAGGCCGAGGCGCGATCGGCGCGCCAAGCCATCACCCGCTGCCCCAGCCAGAGGCGCGCGTAGTCGAGGCCCACGGCGAGGCGCCGCGCGGGCAAGCCCAGCGCCGCAGACAGCGCCGAGAGGTGGCGCGGCGCCTCGGGATCAACCCCCGTGTCCAAGAGCACCAGCTCGCGGGCGATCTCACCAAAGACGGCGCGATCCCAAGGAGGCACCAGCCCCAGCGTCGCCAAGCGCTCAGGCCAACACGCCAGCCAGCCGGGCGTGATCAGGTAGGCGCCCTCCTCGACGAGGGCCTGGGCCAAGCTGGGGCTGATGAGGAGGTGCATACACTGCTCAAGGCGGATGATCTCGGTGGGGATCGCCGCGCCTTGGGGATCGAACCCACGCAGGAGGGGGCAGCCGATGAGCAGGCGGCTTGCGCAGGGCGGCGAGGCGGCCTCGATGGCGGGCCAGCCCTGCTGCGCCAAGCCACACTGGCAGGCAAAGGCGGCGATCTCCACATCGGGCCACGCCTCGGCGACGGCGCGGGCCTCGGCGACGAGGTCTTGACAGACAAAGACGCACAGCGATGGGTGCTCAGCCTCGCTCATCATCCACCCACGTCAGCGGGTATTGGCCCCAGCGACGCGCCGCCTCGCTGATGGCCAGGAGCGTCTCATCCTCGACCTGCCAAGGGATCTCGCCGTGGTTATCGCTGAGGATAAAGCCGCCCCCCGGCGCCAGCGCGGCGATGTTGGCCTTGACCGCCGCCTCCGCCTCTGCGGGCGTCCAGCGCCGCATCTCCACGCCGTTGAGGGCGCCCAAGAGGCTCAGCCGCCCACGCGCGGCGGCCTTGAGCGCGCCGAGATCCTCCAGGGCGCTGACGCCCAGCGCGGCGGTCCCCGTCGCGATCACCTCATCCAGCACGGGCAGCGCCAGCCCCGAGGCGAAGTGGGTCGCCGTCGGCCCTTTGATTTGAGGCAAGACCCGCCGGGCGACGACATGGCCTGTCTGCCGATAGAGCGCGGGGGGCAGCATCGTCGGCGAGGAGACGGGATCGAAGTAGCAGATGGCCGTGGCGCCCGCCTGGAGCTGCGCGTTGGCCCAAGCCACCCCAAAGACCTCGTTGATCTCCATCAGGCGCGCCCAGAGATCGGGCCGCTCATAGATCAGATCCAGGTAAGCGCCCATGCCCATCTGCATGGCGGGCAGCGAGAAGGGCGAGACAATGGTGCCGATGATGGGGATCGAGGCGCCAAAGTGGGCCTTGAGCGCGGCGATGGCCTCTAGGCTGGGGTGGAGGCAGCGCGCGGCGTCGATCGAGGGCGGCGTGAGGCGCAGGATGTCCTCGGGGCGCTGGATGATCGGCGCCCCTGCGTTGGGTGGCCCGTCGTCGATAAAGATCGACTCCCCCCCCCATGCCTCGATCTCCAGCGAGGCGTAGGAGAAGGGGAAGAGACAGTCGCTTTGGTAGCGCGCGGCGAGGCGGATCTGTGACTCGATGACGTTGCGGGCGTCGGCGAAGTGGGCCTTGGGGGTCAAGCCCAGGGCCTTGGGGCCTTGAAGGTTGGTCAACAGGAAGAGGGGCACGCGATCGGGGGCGCGGTGGCCCAGGGTCGTCAGGGTGCGGGTCATTGAGTCCATCATCGCGCCGCCTCCATCCAGCCGGTGATGATCGTGACCGCCTCCGCGGCGTCGCGCCCCATCGCGTCGGCGCCCACCTCTCGCCACAGCGCGTTGTCCATCAAAAAGGGCGCGCCGCCGACGATGATCTTGAGGGGATAGCCCCGCGCGTCGAGGGCGTCACGCAGGGCGCGGACCTTGAGGGCCGAGGGCAGCATCAAGGCGGAGACCATCAAGACGCGGAGCCGATCGGCGATGACGCGCTCCACCAGCTCGGGCAGCTCCATGCGCCCGTAATCAAACAGCTCAAAGCCGCTGGCGCGCATCATGGCGTAGACGATGCGCTTGCCCAACATGTGATGATCGTGGAGGACGACGATGGCGGAGCGGGGCTGGCGCTTGCGATCGGGATCGCTGGGGGGCAGCACTTGTTCGACGAGCTGCTCACAGATCCGCCCGCTCATATACACCTGGGACAGCGCCAAGGCCCCCTCATGCCAGCCCCGCCCGATCTCGCTCAGGGCGGGCATGATCAGCGCCGTGACCACATCGATGGGTGAGCGCCCCTCAAGGGCCGCTTTGGATATGGCCTCATCAAAGATCGCGTCAGCGCGCGCGCGGTCCAGCGTCTCCAAGGCATCACAGAAGCCCTGAATCTCAGCGTCCATCTCGCGGCCCTCCTCCGTGGGAGGCTTTCGGCGTTGAGCATTTAAAAGTTGAGGCATGATTGAAATTGAGCGCGAAGGGGGCTTCGCCCACGGCGTGGGCTCAGGGGCGGCTGAAGATCAAGTAGCTGCGGGGGGCCAGCTCAATGGCGCCGCCCTGCGCGGGTCGATCCGCGCGCAGATCGGTGTAGTCGCCTTGGGGCAGATCCACCCACGCGGCGACGTCGGCGCGGTTGAGGGCCACATAGACCTCACCCTCCGCCGCGCCGCAGCCTGTCATGCGATAGACCCAGGTGTGCTCCCCCGTCGAGAGCATCTCGCGGCGACCGCGCGCCAAAACCTTATGTTGCGCGCGGATTTGATTGAGCTGGCGCACCCGCTGACGCAGGGCGATCTGATGTGGGTTGAGCTGATCATCGCCCCAAGGCATCACGCGCCGATTATCAGGATCACCGCCCCCCGCCAGGCCGATCTCATCGCCGTAATAGATCAGCGGCACGCCGGGGTTCGTCAACAGGACGGCGAAGGCCACGCCCAGCCGCTCATAGGGCTCGGGGTGTTGAGGCTGGGGATAGTTGGGGGTCCACCCGTTCTGTGGGCTGCTGCCGTCGGTGCAGCCAAACTCACGGTTGGCGAAGTGAATCGCGCGGGGGATATCATGATTGCCGATCCAGGTGCTCATCAGGGCGTTTTGACCATAGAAGTGGTCATTCTCATCCATCCAGTTGGAAAAATCGCGCAGCGGCATCCCGTGAAACACGGCCTCACAGAGCAATCGCTTGCCTGGGAAGTCAAACTGACCATCGAGGCGGTCATCACCGACGTAATTTCGCAAAAGATCGCGATCATGATAGGTGAAAGTCTCACCTACCAGATAAAAACGACCGCCGCGATGCTCTTGAATCTCTTGATTTAGGCGCCAACGCAGCGTCGTGAGCCAGTTTTCGGGGACATGCTTGATCGCATCGAGACGATAACCGTCAAGATTAAAGGACTTTGCCCACCAAATTGCATCATTGACCGACCAATTCAGCGCATCTTGATGATCAAAATTAAACGCGGGCAGATAATTTGTAAACGCGCAGCGTGTCCCCCAGAAAGGATCCTCCCAATTTCCATCAGCGCACATCACAAAGTCACCGTTTTGATTTCGCGCAAACCAATTGTCAAACTCATGCGCGTGAAATAAGCCGCTGTCGATATCCACATGATTCATCACATAATCAAAGGCCACGAGCATCCCAGCGTCATGGGCGCCATTGACCACATCGTGAAGATCATCTGCGTCACCGATGCGAGACTCCACGGCAGGCGTCGGCTGTGGATTATCCAGATCGTCATAGTTGATGTTCTCTGGGCGCGGCCAATAGCCGTGATAAGCGCTGTACATATGCTGATCGACGGACTCATTGATCGCCGGGCCGCGATAATTGCGGTTCTCATAAGGCGCTGAGAGCCAGATGGCGCTGACGCCCAGATCGGCCAAGTAAGGGATTTTTTCAACGACGCCGGGGAGATCACCCCCCTGATACTGACCGCTGGCCCCATCGAACTCCCAGCCGCTGACGCCCTCCACATAATCGGAGTAGCCATCGGAGTCATAGAAGCGATCAACCATCACGAAGTAGAGGACGGCGTCCTCCCAGCGCAGCACACGGGTGTCGCCGCACTCCCCGATGGGGCCTGGATCGACGGGCACGCAGCGATGATCTTGACAGATCAAGCCATCGAGGCACTGGCTCGCGTCTTGGCAACCACAATCCAGCTCAAAGACAGAGTTAAAGCCGCCAAAGCCATCTGGATCTTGGAGCGGGTTATTGGGATCACTGATCCAATCCATAACCTCACCGCGCGCGAGGACGAACTTATACTGATAAGCGCCGTTGCGCAGCCCCGCCGCCTCGGCCCACCAGCCCCCGGCGGTGCGCTGCATCTCAAAGGCGCCCTCACCGGGCACCATCCAGCCGTTAAAGCTGCCGGTGACATAGACGCCATCGGCGCCCGCCGTGTGCGCATCGGCGAGGAAAAAGGTGTGTGTATCACAGGGTTTAGGCGTACATTGATTGCCCTCACAGCGCTCGCTCAGCGCGTCACAGTCCGCATCGACGAGGCACTGAGGGGGCGTCACGCAGCGGCCCTGATCATCACAGAGCTGCCCATCGGCGCACTCACAGGCCGCGCAGCTGTAATAAACGCAGATCGGCGCAGCCGCCGTGCAGTCGGCGCCGCTGATACAGCTGGGGTTAAAAGGGCAGCTATGATGCGCGACGCTGTTAAAGCCCTCATGCCCATCATTTACGCGGCTTGGGTTATCAGGATCAGGCGCCCAATCGCCATTCACGATAAACTTATACTCATAATCACCGGGCTCAAGCGGCACTACGGCGGTGAAATAACCATCGCCATCCTCATCGCGCATGGGCACGCCGCCGGTCCAGCCCTCGAAGCTGCCCGCCAAAGCCACAGTCGGCGCCGCGCCCGCCTCATGGCGATAGACGAACACGCGCTCACAGGGCATCTCCACCGGCTCCATATCCAGCGGCGGCGGGGCCATATCGAGGATCGGGCCAGCGTCAACGGGTGGGCTGGCGTCGGGAGCGGGCACGCCATCATCGGGATCGGGCGGGCTGGCATCGGGATCAGGCACGCCATCATCGGGATCGGGCGGGCTGGCATCGGGCGCGGGCACGCCATCATCGGGATCGGGCGGCGCGGCGTCGGGATCGGGCACGCCATCATCGGGGCTGAGTGCGCGATCCGCGCGCGCCGCGTCGAAGACGAGGACGGACATATCACGCAGCGGGCCGCTGTCGAGCGAGGGCTGGGGAGAGGCCGTCTCGCCGTCGCCGTCATCACAGCCAAAAGACAGGGCGATGAGCCCCAAGAGGACATAAGCTCTCATCATCACGCGGCGCTCCTTAGAGGCTGAGCTTGGTCCCTTGGTAACGCCGCGCGGCGAGGGCTTGGACGAGGGCTCAGGGCACAGGCAAGCAGCTCAGCGGCGCGCCGGTACGGATACGCCGCGCGTCCTCATGTGTAAGGCTGCCGTCCTGATCCACATCACCGAGGACCTGCCCGCAGACCGCCAGCAGAAAAGAGAGGGGCAGCGCCTCGATCAAGCGCGCGTCACACTCATGGACGAGGCCATCGCCGTCCACGTCCCCGCAGCGCGCCCCGCAAGGCGGCGTCGCGCAGAGGCGTGGGCAGTCTACGTCGGCTTGAAAGCACGGATCAGGTGGGCGGGCGTCAACGTGGGGGCGGGCGTCAACGTGGGGGCGCGCGTCAAGAGACAAGCGCGCGTCATTGAGGGGCGCCGCGTCTCGCCGGATGACCTCTACGATCAGCTCAGCGTCGATCAAGTACACCTGCACGCCCTGATCGCGAGGATAAAGGCAGCGCCCGGCCTCACAGATACCACCCTCAGCGCAGTCCAAGTCCCAGCGACACACGCCGCCTTGAGCGTCCGCGACGAGCGCGGCGTCCTCCAGCCCTGCGCGCGCGTCCAGCCCGACGGCCTCATTGGGCGGCGCGGCGTCCTCCAGATCGCCCGCCGCCGCGCAGCCCAGCGCCAGCGAAGCCCACAGCGCCGCGCCCCTCATCGTGATCGGCGCCTGATCCAGAGCCCCAGGCTCAACAACAGCCACCCAGGCGAGGGCGGCGCGCCGCGAGACAGCCCACACGCCACGGCCTGACCCTCCAGGGCGGCGGCGTCGGCGTCTGAGCCCGCGTCGGCGGGCGGGTTTGGGGGCGCGCGCCCCGCGTCGGGGGCTGGGGGAGGCGCCTCAGCCGCCAAGCACCGCCCATCCTGACAGTACTGCCCCTCACCGCAGCGGACCTCCAAGCAGGGATCGGGCTGACAAGCGCCCAGGATGCAGACGAGGGGGCTGGGGCAGACGATCCCGGCGCACTGATCCCAGACGCAGGCGCCGTCTACGCAGACGCGCCCCTCGGCGCAGCGGGCATCGAAGCAGGGATCGGGCTGACAGACGCCATCCACGCAGGGGGCCGCCTCGGGGCAGACGATCCCCGCGCAGGAGGGCACGCAGCGCCCCGCGCGGCAATAAGACTCGGCATCACACGAGACGCCTGAGCAGGGGTCGTCCTGACAGACGCCGTCCACGCAGAGGGCGCCGCTGGGGCAACCGGCGGCATAACAAGCCACGTCCACGCAGACGCCGTTGACGCACTCCGCCTCACCGCAATCGACGGCCTCACAGGCGCTGACGCAGACCTGCCAGCCCTCACAGACGGCGCCGGAGGGGCAGGGCTCATCGGGGCAAGGCATGGGGACGCAGCCGCCGTTGGAGCAGAAGGCGCCGGGGGGGCAATCCCCGCTGGCGCCGCAGGGGGGGACGCAAGCGCAGCCGGAACAGACCTGATCACCTGGACAGGACACATCTTCATCGATCAGCCCATCACAGTCATCATCCGCGCAGTTACAGGCCTCGGGGCGAGGCGCCTCATCCACCTGCCCATTGCAGTCATTATCCAACCCATCGCAGATCTCATCGGGCAGGGGTCCGCAAGCGCCGCAGGCGTTGAGGGGCATATCGCCCAGGCACTCCAAGCCGCCATGATAAGCGCACGCCAGCGCGCCGCAGAGGCCGCAGGGCTCACCGGGCGCGCCCTCCAAGGGGCCGCAGCGACCGCAAGCGTTGAGGCCGCCGCCCACGCAGCGCAGGGCGTCTTGACCTTCACAGGCCAAGCGACCGCAGTCCCCCTCCCCGCAGGGGGCATCGAGCTGACCATCGAGGGCGCCGCAGCCGCCGCAGGCGTTGCGCAGGCCCTCATCGACCTCGCCATCACAGTCATTATCCAAGCCATCGCACAGCTCCGTCGCGGTGGGATAAATCGCGCCGTTTGACGGATCACAGTCATCGCACAAGTTATAGGGATCGCCGTCATCATCCTCATCGACCAGCCCATCACAGTCATTATCGAAGCCATCGCAGATTTCATCAGTGGGATAAACGCCAGAGGTTTCACAAGGGGGGCCGATCTCATCACCGATGATGGCATCCATAGCAAAACCGACGCTCTCACAGTTACAATTGCAGCCGCAGCCGCCCTCACCGCCATCACGAAAATACTGAGGACAGAGCCCTTGGCGCCACAAGCCACAATAATGATGCATCTCCAAGCGATTTGGCTCACCTGCCATCAGATAAAACACACCCAGCTCACCCATCTGCTCCTGCACGCCATCGGGGATGATCTTGAACTCACCGCAGTTGGGATCGAGGGGCAAACCAGCGGGTCGGCGGCTATTAAAGACCTTGAGATAGAAGGCCTCATTGAGCTGATGATCACCGGAGTCATTCGTGCGCAGGATGGAGCGCAAGCGATAATAGGCGGTGCGATCCACCCAGACGCTCATGCGCGAGATCCCGCGTGAGCAGACCCCGACGCTGCCGCCGCGCTCACAGAAGAAGCGATCGCCCTCGCCCTGACCGCACTCTGTGCGGGTGATCTGACCGGCGTGGGCGAGGGAGGTGAGGAGCAGGAGGAGGAGAAGGCGTGTCATGATCTTCACCGCAAGGCCTTGGGGCTATGAGCCTCATAGTTAGTTTAAAAAAAGGTAAAAATCACGAGGATTTACATAAAATTTTAGCCGCCGGCGCGTGGCCTGTGCTTGCCCGATGGGTGGAGGGGCGGAGGGGCGGCGTTGAGGGCCGAGAAGCTGCGTCGCCCTCGATGGTCGAGGGGCCTTCGCACAGCGCGGGGAGCTGGCCCGCTCCAAGCCGGGAGAAGTCGAGCCCTGAGCCGGTGAGCAAGGGCTGAGTCTCATCGCCGGGGCAGGCCGCGTTGACCACAAGAGGTCGGGGGATCAAGGCGAAACCAATGGTTTCTCATCGAAAATGAAAAAAATCTGTCTGTTTTTATCAAAGATTTTAAAGGTTTATCTTTTTTTTTGTTTTTGATTGCCCCCCCCCGCAAGTATGCAAATTTACGCCAGAGTCAATTGAGGCGGCAGATGAAGATCAGGGATCTTCAAAGGCAGACCTCAGGGCTGTACGGGCCATTCCGTGCTTATCCACAAGGGAGATACCCTTGAGAAGTCAAATCGCTCTCATCCTCACCGTGGCGTTTGCCATCCGCGCGCAGGCTGCGCCGATAGAAGCGCCTCATGCGTTCGCCGATGGCGAGATCATCAGCGCAGAGGAGATGAACGACAACTTTGAGGCGGTTGTCCAGGGCATAAATGCACAGGACGATGCAAATGAGGCCCTTGAGACGCGCGTCGCCGCGCTTGAGGCCGCGCTTGAGGCCGCTGAAGCGCGCATCGCCACTTTAGAGGCTGCGTCTCAGGGGGATGCGCTGGCGGGTCAAGTGGGCGCTCTGGATGCCCGCGTATCTGTCGCAGAAGAGGACATCACTGCACTTCAGAGCAGTGTTGGCGCCAATACGGCGGCGATTGCTTTAAATACAGCGTCGATTGAGGCGACTTCGACCGAGGTTGCGGTCAGTCAAGCGGGTGTATCAACAAATACAGAGGCGATTGCTGTTCATTCGATCGAGATTGAAGCCAATCGCGCGGGCGTGACCGCGAACGCCGAGGCTTTGGCTTTGCAAAACACCGCGATTGAGGCCCACGTCGCTGATATCGCTGCAAATACTGCGGGCGTGGCCGCAAACGCCGAGGCTTTGTCTTTGCAAAACACCGCGATTGAGGCCCATGTCGCTGATATCGCCGCAAACGCCGCTGGTGTGGCCGCAAACACCGAGGCTTTGGCTTCGCAAAACACCGTCATTGAGGCGCAAGTTGCCGATATCGCCGCGAACGCTGCCAATATTGCTTCTGGTCTGGATCTGATCGCTGCCAACGCGAACGCGGTTGAGTTGCTCCAGTCTTCAAATGAAGCAAATGATGGTCGATTGACGGCTTTAGAGAATAACACTCCAGTGATTATCGATGAACTGGTGCGTACTTTTGGATTAGTCGGGGCCGAGTTTAATGATTTGAGCGAGGCGTTAAGAATTCCAGAGAATACTATCGTTAAGCATTTAATTATTCAGGTTTTGCCTGGTGAGTATCAGTTTAATGAGCCACTTGTGATTGAGAATTATCGCAATGAGCTTACAATTATTGGCAATGAAGAGGCTCCGGGTATGCACGTTTTAAATTTCCCGGATTCAAATGGGATCATGATCACCGACTCTGATCATATCAATTTAATTGGGTTAGGGTTGTCTAGTGATTTTACAAGTGTTTCAAGTAATCGCGGCGTTGAGTTGGATCTTGTTGAAAAATTTACGTTGAGGAATGTAAATATCGCAAATTTTAATTCCACTGCAATCTATTCGTCTTATTCAACGATTATCGCTTCTAACCTAAATATAAATCATTGCACTGTAGGAATATTCTCTACTTCTTCCAATGTCATGCTATCAGATGTAAATATTTTTGATATCAGTTATTGGGCCATATACGCTGGTCTTGAGAGTATATTTAGCATTAATTCTTCTGAAATTGAAGGTTTAGCTTACGCGTTTTATCTAGAAAATTCATCTACAATGAATTCTATAAACTCTACATTTAGTAGCGATGGTACGCCATCCGTACATGGAACTATTGTTTTAGGTCAAACTTCATTTATGAAATTAGAAGGTTCAACTGTAACGAATGCATCTAGATCTTGTATATATGTTGGCTCAAATGCTCAACTTGTGATGAAAAACTCTACTGTAGAAAATTGTGCTTTAAATGGTGTACGCGTACGTGAATCCACTGGTGCGATATATTTAGATCATTATCCTAACGTAATTAAAGATATTTTAAGAGATTGAGATGCCACTTCAACGAAAGATCATCTTTTTGACGTTATTGTCAATCTCAATGCTGGGTTGCCCAGACAGTAGCGATCCTGCGCCAGCAAGAGATGCTGAGGTTTCGCCTCGCTCAGACAGCACTATTAACGGTGAAGCCGGTGCGGGCGGCGGTGAAGCCGGTGCGGGCGGCGGTGAAGCCGGTGCGGGCGGCGGTGAAGCCGGTGCAGGCGGCGGTGAAGCCGGTGCAGGCGGCGGTGAAGCGGGCGCAGGCGGCGGCGAGGCCGGTG
>JAHJCH010000266.1 GCA_018813065.1 Myxococcota bacterium | reverse complement strand
CGCGCTCTTGGCCTTCGCCCTGGGGCGGCTCTCGACGCCGCGGGGCGAGGCGGGGCGGCTGGGGCGGGCCTGGGGGATCGGGCTGGGGGCGGCGGCGCTGCTGGTGGCCCTTGGCGACTGGGCGCAGGATCAGCGCTACACCGCCGCGCTGGACGCCCAAGATCCGGTGGAGATCGAGGCCAGCGCGCGCGCGCTGCGGCCCACGCGGCGGCTCCAGGCGGCGGCGGCGTTAAAGATCGAGGCTGATCCGCAGGGGGCGGCGGCCTTGGCGGCCCGCGCCTTGGCGCAGACGCCTTCGGTGGAGGGCTGGCTTTTACTGGGGCAGGCGCGGGCCGCCCTTGAAGATGACCAGGGCGCGGCGACGGCCTTTAAGGCGGCGCTGCGGCTCAACCCGCGCAGCTTCGCCGCCGCCTTTAACCTGGCGATCACCTATGAGGCGCTGGGGGATCGCTTCACCGCCCGTCGCTACGCCGCGCGGGCGCGGGGCCTGCGCCCCTCAGATCCTCGCCTCCGAGATTTGCCGGAGTGAGGCCGCGCGCTTTGCTATAACAGAGGCGACTTTAAAGCTCACCTGGAGGCGCCCATGAGGCGTGTGATGAAGCAGGCGATCTACAGCCTCGCCTTGCCTGGGCTCTTGGGCTGTATGTCCCTGGCCGTGGAGCCCGAGTGTACTCGCGATGAAGAGTGCGATCCGGGGATGCGCTGCTCAGCGCAGCTGTGCGTCTCGGCGTCGCTGCTGGAGGGCGAGGACGCGCTCACCTTGGACAGCGGAGCGCGGGTCGATCTGGGCGAGGCGCCGGAGCGCGACGCCGCGCCGCTGCTGGATGGCGCGCCGCCGCTGCTCGATGGCGCCCCACTGCTGGATACGCCCCCGTTGCTGGATATGCCCCCACTGTTGGATACGCCCCCGCTGTTGGATATGCCCCCGTTGCTGGATATGCCCCCGCTATTGGATACGCCCCCGCTGTTGGATACGCCCCCGCTGCTGGATACGCCCCCGCTGTTGGATACGCCCCCGCTACTGGATGCCGAAACACCCGTTGATGTAGAGCCGCCAGTGGATAGGATTGATATGTGGGTCGAGGATGCCACGCTCGTTAATGAAGACATCAGATTAAATGACCTCCCCACCCTTGATGTTGAAATTCATTGCAGTGAAATCGTTGAAATATGCAACGGCGTAGATGATAATTGTAACGGTGAAACAGATGAAGGATTTGATATTGGATTACCTTGTTCTTTGGGCGTTGGTGAGTGCATGGTTGAGAGCCGAATTGTCTGCTCTGAAGATCCATTAGTATCAATTTGTGAAGCTCAAATTGGACCTGAATCATCTACCGAAATATGTAATAATCTTGACGATGATTGTGATGGAGATGTGGATGAAGACAGTGATCTCGGATGTGAAACTGCTTGTGGTATAGGTGTTCACCAATGTGTAGATGGTCGTCTCGAATCATGCGATGCGCCAGCACCTGAAGATGAAGTATGCGACTTTGATGACAACAATTGTGACTCGTATGTTGACAATATAAATGAATATAGGCCAATTATATTTGGTTCTGATGTTAGAAGAGATATTATCTCACCAATAAAGGTGAGCACGTTCTTTGATCGAGTTCAAACTGATTATGTTTATTTTATTGAAAACAATCGAGAATCTGATTCAACAGATCTTGTGATTACATCTGGACTTCAACGTGGAGATATCAGTATCCCGGCGAATGATTCATCATTTATTTACTCTGATGCCCAAAGATCCATCGTGCTTTATCAAGATAGAATCAACAATTTAAATTACTTAAAATATCAATTTTTAAGAATAAATGCGTTAGACGGGATGTTTTTTGAGAATAATTTTGTAGGAGAAGATGATGACATCATTGGTCGATCCAATGGGGATATGAACCCGAGCGCAATTAGCCTTTCACCTGGAGAATACAAGGTTTTTTGGTCATCGATAAAGGATAATTTATGGGTAATTTCGATGACTACGATCTCAAGCCCAATCATCTCAAACGAAATCGTTAAAACAACTGTAGAATTTACCAGTTTTAATGTTGACGGCAATAAAATCTCTCAAATTACATCGGGGAAAAAACCGAATAGTAATTTCATTGTCTCATGGGTAGATGCACCCATTCGATCTCAACACAGCGGAACAATTTATACAAAAATATGTCCAAATACTGGAGTATGTGATGCACGTGTGATTCGTGTTGATGACTCCGACAACTTTAGTCGAGATCTAAGTATAATAGATATTAATAATAAGTATTATCTGCTTTATATTGATTCATCGAATGTGCTTAAGCTAAAGGATGAATCTGAAAATCAATCATGGGAAGATATTGCTGTTATTAGCAGAGATATAAAAAGCTATAGCGCCACTAAAATCAGATCAAACAACAATCAAATCCTGATCCAAATCTTCTATCAAAAAAGCCAAGAAGGTGAAATCTGGTTTAAAGAAATAGACCCCCTCACAGGAAACACCATCACGGGTCCATATCCAGTGGCCGAAACCGACAACTTGAGCGTAGGGCACAGCGCCTCAAGCCGAGGGCTCTACTTTAACCTCAACGGCACGCTGCGCTTTACGGACAGGCCCTTCAGCTGCTCAGAGGAGTAGGCTCACCCGGCGTAATCTCCAGCGCGACCTCCTCCAGCGTCTTCAGCTGCACACCTCGCCACGTCTTGGCCGCCTTCACCGGATAGCCTGCCGCCGCCAGCTTATCCATCGCGTCCAGGGCGCCATAGGCCACCACGCAGTGCCAGCCCACCGCCTCCAGGGCCTCCAGCCACTCTTTTTGATGAGCCTCAGCGCCGCTGAAGCGCCCCGCCCGCTCGGTCTTGGGCGCCTTATCAGCCACCTTCATCTCCAAGGCCATGCCCACCGCCTCGGGTATGTTGGGCGGCGGGGTAAAGATCATCAGATCGGGGCAGCCCTTCTGTAGCCCCGCCGCCACCGCCTTGCCCGCCTGCGCCTTGGACAAGTGCAGCCCGTTGGACTGCGCGTTGAACAAGATCCCCGCGCGGCGCAGGGCATAGACCACGAGCTGCTGATCCTTAAACTCACGATCCACGCGGCGGGCGTGATCCAGCTGACTGGGGCGCTTCATCGCGGCCTCCTGATAAGATAACCCTGCTATTTTAAAAGAGATTTCTTAAGAAAGAAAGGGCCTCAGAGCAAGGGCAGCGTGGCGGCATCGAGGGGGTAGCGCGCGGTGTCCGCGTCGGTGAGGCCCGCCATCTGGCGCAAGGCGAGGTGGAGATGGGCGGGGGTCAAGCGGACGCCCGTCTCTAAGGGCGTCAGGTGGGTGGGATCGAGGGGTTGGGCGTTGAGCCGCGCGTCGGTGGCGCCCACCACGCGCCCCCCCCTGATCCCCGGCCCCATCAAGAGCGCGCTGCTGATCGACCAGTGATCCTTGCCGCGCCCGTCGTTATAGCTGGCGGTGCGCCCAAAGTCCGAGCCGACCACCACGACCATACGATCAAGCACACGCTGCCGCTCTGCTTCTTGGATCAAGAAGTCAACGCCCTCAAGCAGCGCGGTGAGCTGCGCACCTTGGCGATTGTCATGATCGCTGTGTGTGTCAAAGCCGCCCAGGCTGAGATTGGCGCAGTAAGAGACGCCCGCGCGCGCGGCGGCGACGGCCACCTGCGCTTGCCGCTTGAGCGCCGCGTCCTCGTGCTCACTGGGCAAGAACTCAAGCAGCCGCTTGATCTCCCCGCGCCCAAGCCGCGCGGCGTAGTGTTGGCTGATCGTCGCCTGGTTTTGAGGCAGGTTAAAGCGCGCCTCCAGGTGGGCGCGGCGCGCCTCCACCGCCGCTTGGATTCGATCCGCCGCGCTGGGGCGGTGAAACGTCTCCTCGGGATCATCGCCGATCTGATTGGGGTAGGCGATGGCGCGGATCTTGGCGACGTCGCCGACGCGGGTAGGGGCGATGAGCTGATCGGTGAACTCATAGCCGCCGTTGGAGAGGAAGCTCAGCGGCTTGTGCGCGCCGTAGCGGGCGCTGAGCAGGGCCGCCAGCGCGGGGTGACCCTCGCTGAGCTTGCCGCTCCACATATGGCGCACCCCGCCATCATGGCCGTTGGTCTGCGTGTCCAGGCCGTTGATCACCAAGAGGCGATCTTTGTGACGGTTGAAGAACGTGCGGTTAAAGCCCACGGGCGCGTAGCGGATCGCGCCCGCCTCACCGATGTCATCGGTGAAGTAGTGGTTGACGGGATCCTCCTCGGCCTCATCGGCGCGCCCCTTGGGATCGCACAGCATGGTGGGGTCCCAGCCCCCGCTGGCGTGGACGAACACCCAAAACAGCTCGGAGATCTCGGCGGCGTGAGCGCGCGGCGGCGGCAGCCAGAGGGAGAGGCCGGCGGCGCCGGTGAGCTGGAGAAACGATCTGCGTGTCAGCATCCGCCGTTCACCTTCGGTAGAGGAAGCGCCAGTCTGAGAGCAGCGCCGAGAGCACCGCGCCCCAAGCGCGCACGGTGTAGTAAGGATCGTGGCTGAGCTTGGCGCCCTCTGCGAGCGCCTCATCCGTCTCAAAGTCACGCTGATAGCGGCAGTGATAGGGCAGCTGATCCGAGATCGAGCCATCACGGACGCCCGCGTAGCCCTCGCGCCATGTCTCCAAGAACAACGCCCAGCTGATCTCCTCCAGGGGATCGCCTGGGGTCAGCGCCTCATCGAGCAGGTGGCGGTGCAGGTGACGGATATTGGCGCGGATGGCCTCCTCGGCGGAGGGGACGATAAAGCCGTTGTCATCCTCGGGGGCGTAGGTGGCCTCCACCAGCGGAAACAAGCGGCGCTGCGCGGCGGGGCGGGCGAAGTCACGCGGCGGCACCAGGCAGCCCATCTCATAGGCCATCCGCGTCGCCACGTTGGCCATCAGCCCATCCGGCGCCGCCGCCCGGCGCGTGATCTGATCGCTGTCGATGCCGCCATAGAAGAACAGCAGCTCCCACTTATGCGTGAGCCGACTGCGATCGACGCCTCGCCGCTTCCAGGGATAGCCCAGCGTGGCGATCAGCTTGGCCTCCAGCGCCTCGGGGCTCAAGAGCTTGGCCGTCCCCAGCGCCTCCAAGGCGGCCAGCTCCGCCGCCGTGGCGCCCTCAACGCCTGTGGCGCGGTAGAGGTGGCTGTCGATGATCGCCGCGATCCCCGCGCGCAGATCCAAATCCGCCTCGACGAAGCGCGCGGTGACGCCCTCGATCAAGCCGCGCTCCTCACGATAGGCGCTCATCTTGGCCTCGAAGCGCGGATCGGCGGGGTCGCTGGGCGCGCTCAATGGCGCGCGGCCGATCAACCGCTCAAAGATCAAGTGAATCGTCGCCGTGGCGAACCGCTCATCGGCAGCGATCCGCGCCGCCAGCCACGGCAAGCTCGCCCCCCAGGCCTCACCCGGCACCGGCTCCGCCTCGCTGAAGCCGGGCGGGCGCATATCCGCGTGCCAACCGCCCTCGGGTGGACGATAACGCCCCTTGTGATCCCAGTTCATAAAGGCCCCAGCGATGGGATCGAGAGGGATATGGCAGATCGTACAGTCGGGGTTGTTCATCGTCGGGTTGTGTTGGCGTTGTGCGTCGGTGCTGACGGGGCGCTCGGCCAGTTTGAGGATGTCTGTGGCTAAGAAAAACTGCCAAATCATCCGCGCGCGGTGGCGATTTCGGTTGGTGTCGGTCGTAGGCAGACGATTGAGCAGTATCGGCGAGGTTAAGATCCCCGCGTGGGGCAGGCCGGGGATGCGCGCCTCGCGCCACGCCGTCGGATCTGTGGGGTCATCAAAGGCGATATCGAGCCCATAGACCGGCGCGCTGAAGGGATTGACCAGCAAGTAATCGGCGGTGAGGATCTCCGAGAAGGGCCGCCCCTCGCGGACGACGTGGGCGATCAGCTCCAGCGGCCCCCGCGCCACGCTGTCATTGGCGTGCTGCTGGGCCAGCGCCCCCGCCGCCGTCTCTTCATCCAGCGCTTGATAATAAAACCGCCCTGGATAGTCCTCGCCGTCGAGCAGGCTCGTGGCGCTGTTGCCGCCCAGGTACTTATCCGTCAGGAGCACGTCGTTGAAGCCGCGCTTGAGGATCTCATAGAAGGCCTCCTCGTGCGTGTAGGCCGCGATCAGCCCCGCCAGATCAGTCTCTGCGCGCGCGATCTCCGCCTCGGTCGGCAGCCGCCCCGCGAGCTGGAGCGCCGCCTTACGCGCCGTCGCCTCGGGATCGAGCAGCTTGAGCTTGGAGGCTGGCCCCTCGACGCCCGGCGCCTGGCCCGCCACGCAGACCGTCGGCGTCTTAAAGCGGCGGATCATCTCGCTGAGGGCGTCGTGCTCCGCCGAGGGCTGATCGATCACCATGCCCCCCTCATGGCTGATCTGCCCGCTGGGCTTGAGCAGCAACACGGAGACGCCATCGCGCTCCAAGGCGGCGATGGCCTTGACCCGCTCAAAGTTGGTCGTCAGCGCGCTGGCCTCGGCGCTGGAGGCCAACACGAAATCCGTAGAGGCGGCCTGCCCGCCCGCGCGATGGCAGCGTTGGCAGAGGGGCTCAAGCACCCCGCCCATCACCGCCTCCTCGAAGAAAGTCAGATCATCGACGCAGGGGCTTTGGGCGTCGATCTCGCCGCCGTCCGTGGCGGGATCATCACGGTGCGTCTCCTCGTCGCAGCCCCCCAGGATCAGGAGCGCGGCGAGGAGCGCGGCGGCGTGAGCCGCGAGGCCGGTTTGGCGCATAGGATCTCCCAAGCAAGGGCTCAAATCATGGGTGTTGGGCGCGCAAGATCAACCACGCCGCGCGCGGCGGTCTAAACAAGCATTCGATTGCGCGGCGCAAAGGTCGAGAATCAGGGGCTTGACTTCACCTTGAGGCACGCTACATTGACGACGCTCCGCGTGTGTAAGAGACGTAGGCTACCCGACAGGTTGTGCCTGTCACTCTTCGGAGTTCCCCGCTTGTACATGCCCGCTTCGGGTGTGGAGGGGTGAGGTCTTTGGATTGGGTGAAGGTGGTGGTTGGTTTTCTTGGGGGCTGAGCCTCTAGGCACCCGCGTAATTTTTTGCGTCGTGTGCCTTAAGGACCCTTAAAAAATTAATCTCACCAAAATCTTGGGGCGTGGCCCCAGCCCTTACCCGGTCGATCGAACAGCGCGCGCCCAACCCTCAGGGGTGAAGCAGACGCCATCGAGACGCTACATCACACACGCGGGGCGCTTCACCCACAGCCCGATTGAAACCACACCCCATGCGTGATAGGTAGGCGCCCCAAATCCACAGGACGCCGCGACGCCCCTTGCGCTTTCAACACGTCGAGATCGGTGGGGTCTACGCCCACCTCCCCCAAGCCATCATCAAGACCGCCGCGCTGGAGGCGATGCTGCGCCCCATGTACGCGCGGATCAGCGCCTCGGTGGGCGTCTTGGAGGCCATGACCGGCGTGCGCGCCCGCCGCTTTTGGCCCGAGGGCGTTATGCCCTCCCAGGCGGCCATCGGCGCCGCCGAGGGGCTGCTGGCGCAGACCGGCTTTGATCGTCGGCGCCTCGGCGCGCTGATCAGCACCGCCGTCTCCAAGGACTTTCTGGAGCCCGCCATCGCCGCCGTCGTTCATGGCGCGCTGGGGTTGGACACCACCTGCCTCAACTTCGACGTGGGCAACGCCTGCCTGGGCTTCCTCTCGGGGATGAGCCTCGCCGCGAGCTTGATCGAGGGCGGGGCCATCGAGGCCGCCTTGGTCGTCGCCGGTGAGAGCAGCCGGGGCGTGGCCATGGCCACCGCGCGGCGGCTCTTGGCGCCCGGCGTGACCTTCCGCGACTACGCCGATAACCTCGCCACGCTCACCCTGGGCTCGGCGGGGGTGGCCATGCTGCTGACGCGGCGCGGCCTCAGCCCCCAGGGGCACGCGCTGATCGGCGCCGAAGCCCGCGCCGCCACCCAGTTCGCCGATCTCTGCGTCGGCAGCGAGGCGGGCATGAAGACCGACGCCCCCAAGCTCTTGGCCGAGGGCGTGCGCTTGGCGCGCCAGGCCTGGCAGGCCGCCCGTGATCACTTAGAGATCGACCCCGCGCGGGTGGCCCTGTACGCCATGCACCAGGTGGGGGTGGCCAACCACGACGCGGTGATCCAAGCCCTCGATCTCGATGAGGCTTGCGCGCCCCGCTTATACCCCGACTACGGCAACGTCGGCGCGGCGGGCGTGCCGTTGACGTTGGCGCTCAGCCAAGGCGCCCTCCAGCCCGGTGATGAGGCGCTCTTAATGGGCATCGGCAGCGGGCTTAATGTGCAAATCATGAAGGTGATCTGGTGAGAGAGCTGCCCTTGCCCTTGCGGGCCGTCTACCCCTGGAGCGGCGAGCACCTCGCCGTCGATGGCGGGCGGATGCACTACCTCGATGTCGGTGAGCGCGACGCGCCGCCGATGCTCTTGCTCCACGGCAACCCCACGTGGTCCTTCTATTGGCGCAAGCTCATCGCGCACTACAGCGCGCGCTTTCGGGTCATCGCCCCGGATCACATCGGCTGTGGGCTGTCCGATAAGCCGCAGGGCTGGCCTTACCGGCTTGAGGGCCACATACACAACATCGAGGCGCTGATCGATCACCTCGATCTGCAAGACATCACCCTCGTGGTCCATGACTGGGGCGGCGCCATCGGCCTGGGCGCGGCGACCCGCCGCCCCGCGCGGTTCAAGCGCCTGATCATCACCAACACGGCGGCCTTCCTCTCCCAGGACATCCCCGCCTCCATCGCCTCGGTCAAGCTGCCGATCTTCGGCGCGCTGGCGGTGCGGGGCCTCAACGCCTTCGCCCGCGTCGCCGCCCTCCGCGCCACGACCAAGCCGCTCAACCTCGTCGCCCGCGCGGGGCTGCTCTACCCCTACCGCTCCTGGCGCAGCCGCGTCGCCACGCTGCGCTTCGTCGAGGACATCCCGCTCAAGCCCAGCCACCCCAGCTACGCCACGCTCAAGGCCATCGACGAGGGCCTCGCCGACCTCAAGCAGCCCATGCTCATCTGCTGGGGCGATGATGACTTCTGCTTCACCCCCAAGTTCCGCGCCGAGTGGCAGCGGCGCTTCCCCGAGGCGGAGGTTCACGCCTGGGAGGGGGTGGGCCACTACGTCTGCGAGGACGCGCCGACGCGCCTCATCGAGCGCATGGACGCGTTCTTGGAGATCAACGCATGAGCGCGCCGCGCAGCTATAACATCGCCGCCTACTTAGAGCGTCAAGCCGCCGCGCGCCCCTTCCAGCGCGGGGTCGTCTTCCCCTCGGGCCGCGACGGTCGAGGCCGGCTGACCTGGAGCCACCTCACCTTCCAAGACCTCAACGCCTTGGCCGACGACTACGCCCGAGGCTTCAGCGCCCAGGGGCTCAAGCGCGGGGATCGGGTCAGCCTGTTTGTGCGCCCCAGCCTCGACTTCATCCCGCTGGTCTTCGCGCTCTTTAAGATCGGCGCCCTGCCTGTGCTCATCGATCCGGGCATGGGCCGCCAGCAGCTCTTGAGCTGCCTGGCGCGGGTCAAGCCACGGGCGCTGATCGCCGAGCCCATCGTCCACGCGCTGCGCGCCCTCTTCCGCCGGGCCTTCAAGAGCGTGGAGATCCGCATCACGGTGGGCCGCAAGGCGGGGATCTGGGGCGGCGTGCCCCTCGACGCCTGCCGGATCAGCGGCGCGGCGCCCTTCGAGGCCGCCCACGTCGCCGCCGATGAAGAGGCCGCCATCCTCTTCACCTCGGGCAGCACCGGCCCGGCCAAGGGCGTGACCTACACCCATGGCATCTTCGACGCCCAAGCGCGTCACATCCAAGCCATGTATGGCATCGAGGGCGGCGAGATTGATCTGGCCTGCTTCCCGCTCTTTGGGCTCTTCAGCATGGCCATGGGCGCGACGGTGATCATCCCCGAGATGGACCCCACCAAGCCCGCCCAGGCTGATCCGCGCAAGCTCATCGAGGCCATCCAGACCCAGGGCTGCACCACGGCCTTTGGCAGCCCCGCGATCTGGAAGAACGTCGCGCTGCGCTGCACCCGCGAGGGGATCAAGCTGCCCAGCCTCAAGCGGATCATGATGGCGGGCGCGCCGGTCCCGCTGTGGATGCACGAGGCCTTCTACCACGAGATCCTCACCGACGGCGCCGCGCTCCACGCGCCCTACGGCGCCACCGAGGCGCTGCCCATCGCCAGCCTCAGCAGCCGCGAGATCCTCCAAGAGACGGCGGCGGCCACGCGCGAGGGGGCGGGCGTCTGTGTCGGGGAGATCGCGCCGGGGATCGCGCTGCGGGTCATCGAGATCAGCGACGCGCCCATCGCCGACTGGGGTGAGGCCCGCGAGGTCCCCCAGGGCGTCATCGGGGAGATCTGCGTGCG
Source organism: Myxococcota bacterium (assembly GCA_018813065.1). Lineage (GTDB taxonomy): Bacteria > Myxococcota_A > Bradymonadia > UBA7976 > UBA1532 > JAHJCH01. The sequence continues at coordinate 33,058 of JAHJCH010000266.1, read as the reverse complement.
CGGCGAGGTGGTCACCTACGAGTACAAGGACGAGCCCGCGCACACCGCCGCGGCCAAGATCAAGGACGGCGAGGGGATCTGGCATCGCATGGGCGACGTGGGCTACCTCGACGCGGACAACCGGCTGTGGTTCTGTGGCCGCAAGGCGCACCGGGTCAAGCTGGCCGAGGGCGGCGAGCTATACAGCGTGCCCTGCGAGGCCATCTTCAACGAGGACGCCCGCGTCTACCGCTCGGCCTTGGTGGGCGTGGACGGCGAGCCGGTGATCATCATCGAGCTGGAGCCGGACGTGGTGGTGGACAAGGCCGAGTTGGCCTCGGCGCTCCTCAAGCGCGCCGCCGACAACCCCAAGACGGCGCGGATCAAGCGGCTGCTCTACCACCCCGCCTTCCCGGTGGACGTGCGCCACAACGCCAAGATCCACCGTGGCGAGCTGGCGGAGTGGGCCGCGCGGCAGACGGCGATGGTGAAGGCATGAAGGCGTTGATCACGGGCGGCGGCGGCTTCTTGGGCCGGGCCATCACCCAGCAGCTCTTGGCCCGAGGTGACGCGGCGCGGATCTTGGCGCGGGGCGCCTACCCCGAGGTCGAGGCGCTGGGCGCCGAGGCGATCCGCCTGGACCTCAGCGGCGACGCGGACCTACGCCCGGCGCTTGAGGGGATCGACGTGGTCTTCCACGCCGCCTCCAAGACGGGCGTATGGGGCCGGGCCGCCGAGTTTATGCGCAGCAACGTCGATGGCACCGAGCGGCTCTTAGCCGCCTGCCGTGAGGCGGGGATTGGCCGCTTTATCTACACCGGCTCGCCCTCGGCCACCTTCGATGGCCGCGACGCGCGCGGCGCCACCGAGGCCGACTGCCCCTACCCGCAGCACTTCAAGGCGCCCTACCCCGAGAGCAAGGCCCAGGCGGAGCGGCTGGTCTTAGCCGCCAACGGCCCCAGCTTCGCCACCACCGCGCTGCGCCCTCACCTGATCTGGGGGCCGGGCGATCCGCACATCCTGCCTCGGCTCATCGACCGCCACCGCAAGGGTCGGCTGATGCAGATCGGCGACGGCGACAACCAGGTGGGGTTGACCTACATCGACAACGCCGCCGCCGCCCACCTCCAGGCCGCCGACGCCCTGGCGCCGGGCAGCGCCAACGCGGGCAAGGCCTACTTCATCACCGACGGCGAACCTGTGGCGCTGTGGCCGTGGATCAACGCCTTCTTCGAGGGCGTGGGGCTGCCGCCGGTGAAGCGACAGCTCTCGCGACGCAAGGCCGAGTTGCTGGGCGGCGCCCTTGAGCTGGCGTGGTGGCTCCTGCGGCGGGCGGGCGAGCCGCCCATGACCCGCTTCGTGGCCGCCGAGCTGGCCGCCTCGCACTGGTACAACCTCAGCGCCGCCCGCGCCGACTTCGGCTACGCGCCCGTCATCGAGCCCGAGGAGGCGCTGCGGCGCACCTACGCGGCCTTCAAGGTAGACATATGAGCGCGCAGCGGATGCTGGAGGCCGTCGCCGCCTTTCGCCAGCCTGTGGAGATCAATGGGGTGAGCTTGCCGCCGATCTACCCGGAGTGGCTGGGGGATCGCACCTTCGGCGAGGTCCACGGCGCGCGCTTCCCCTACGCCTCGGGGGCGATGGCCAACGGCATCGCCACCGCGCGCATGGTCGTGGAGATGGCCCGCGCCGGTTTTATGGGCTTCTTCGGCGCCGCCGGGCTCGATCCTCGACAGGTCGAGGCCGAGATCGAGGCCATCCAAGCCCAGGCGGGCGGGGGCGCCTGGGGATCAAACCTGATCCACAGCCCCCAGACGCCGGATTTAGAGGAGGCCATCGTCGATCTCTACCTCCGCAGGGGGGTTGAGCGCGTCTCCGCCGCCGCTTATATGCGGCTGACGCCCGCCGTGGTGCGCTACGCGGTGACGGGGCTGCGCCAAACCCCCGCTGGGGGCGTCTATCGGCGCCATCATCTCTTCGCCAAGGTGTCTCGCCCCGAGGTGGCGCGGCGGTTTATGAGCCCCGCCCCCGCCGATCTCCTCGATCTGCTCCTCAGTCGAGGGCAGATCACCCCCCAGGAGGCCGCCTTAGCCGCCCGCGTGCCCGTCGCCGAGGACTTCACCGTCGAGGGAGACTCGGGCGGGCACACCGATAACCAGGCGTTGACCGCGCTTTTGCCCATCATCCTGGGGATGCGCGATGAGCTGATGGCCCTCCACCGCTATCCGCGCCCGATTCGGATCGGCGCGGCGGGCGGCTTGGGCGCGCCGCAGGCCGTCGCCGCCGCCTTTGCCATGGGCGCCGCCTACGTCGTGACCGGCTCCATCAACCAATCCGCCGTGGAGAGCGGCCTACACCCCGACGCGCGCGCCCTTTTGGGCCAAGTTGGCCTGGGTGATGTGATGATGGCCCCCGCCGCCGACATGTTTGAGCTGGGCGTCGAGGTCCAAGTGCTGCGGCGCGGCGTCTTATTTGGTCCCCGCGCCAAGCGTCTCTACGATCTCTACAGCCGCTACCCCAGCCTAGAGGCCATCCCGGCCCCCGATCAGGCCCGCTTGGCGCGCGAGATCCTCCAAGACAGCCTCCCAAACGCCTGGGAGCGCGTCGCCGACTACTGGCGACGGCGCGATCCCGGCGAGTTGGCCCGCGCCGAGGCCGATCCCAAGCATAAAATGGCCTTGATTTTCCGTGGCTACCTCGGCCAAGCGAGCCGCTGGGCCATCGCCGGCGCCCCCGCCCGCCGCGCCGACTACCAGATCTGGTGTGGCCCTGCCCTGGCGGCCTTCAACGCCTGGGTCAAGGGCAGCCACCTTGAGCCGCTGGATGGCCGCCGCGTCGTAGACATCGCCCAAAACCTCATGGAGGGCGCCGCCGCGCTCACCCGCGCCCAGCAGCTGCGCGTCGCTGGCCTGCCGGTGCCCGCCGCCGCCTTTCACTTTCGCCCCCGCCCCCTCAGCTGAGCCCCATGACCGCACAACGCACCCCGCTCGCCGTCGTCGGCGTCAGCGCCCTCTTCCCCGGCTCCACCGACACCGAAGGGTTTTGGCGCGACATCCTCACCGGCGCAGATCGCATCACGGACGTCCCCGAGGCCCAGTGGCTGATCGACGACTACTACGACCCCGATCCCAGCGCCCCGGATAAGACCTACGCCCACCGGGGGGGCTTCCTCGGCGAGATCGACTTCGATCCGCTGGAGTGGGGCACCCCGCCGAGCCTGCTTGAAGCCACAGATACTGCCCAGCTCTTGGCCCTGATCGTGGCTCAGCGCGTCCTCGACGACGCCACGCGTGGGCAGTTTCGCGAGATGGATCGCGGCCGCGTCTCGGTGATCCTGGGCGTCACCTCTGCCCAAGAGCTGCTGCTGGACATGACCAGCCGCCTCCAGCGCCCGATCTGGCTGGAGTCGCTGCGCCAAGCGGGCGTCGAGGAGGGCAAGGCCCAAGAGGTCTGCCAGCGGATCGCCGATCACTACGTCCCTTGGCAAGAGGCCACCTTCCCCGGCCTCCTGGGCAACGTCATCGCGGGGCGCATCGCCAACCGGCTGGATCTGGGGGGCACCAACTGCGTCACCGACGCCGCCTGCGCCTCGGCGCTCTCCGCCGTGGCCATGGCCGCCGGGGAGCTGCGCATGGGCAGCTCCGATCTGGTCATCGTCGGCGGGGCCGACACGATGACCGACATCTTCATGTACATGTGCTTTAGCAAGACCCCCGCGCTGTCAAAGTCGGGCGACTGTCGGCCCTTTGATCAGGGCGCCGACGGCACACTGCTGGGCGAGGGGATCGGCATGGTGGCGCTCAAGCGCCTGGCCGACGCCGAGCGCGACGGCGATCCCATCTACGCGGTGATCAAGGGCATCGGCGCCAGCTCAGATGGGCGGGCCAAGAGCGTGTACGCGCCCTCCTCGGAGGGCCAGGCCCGCGCGCTGCGGCGCGCCTATGAGGAGGCGGGCTACGCGCCGGAGATGGTGGGGCTGATCGAGGCCCACGGCACGGGCACCAAGGCGGGCGACGCCGCCGAGATCGAGGGCTTGCTGCGTGTCTTTGGCGCCGCGCCGCCCGCCTCCATCGCCTTGGGCAGCGTCAAGTCTCAGATCGGCCACACCAAGGCGGCGGCGGGGGCGGCGGGGCTCTTTAAAATCGTCATGGCGCTGCACAGCAAGACGCTGCCGCCCACGATCAAGGTCACGCGCCCCGCCGAGGCGCTGATCGACGGCCCGCTCTACGTCAACACACAAGCACGCCCTTGGATCAGCGCCGCGCCGCGCCGCGCCAGCGTCAGCGCCCTGGGCTTCGGCGGCAGCAACTTCCACGTCACCGCCGAGGCCTACACGGGCCGCCACCGCGCCCCGCGCTGGCGCGCGCTGCCCAGCGAGCTGATCTTGGTCACCGCCCCTGATCGCGCGGGGCTGATTACGCGGGCCGAGGCGCTGCTCGACGCGCCGGGCAGCCTCAGCCACCTCGCCGAGCAGAGCCAGCGCGGCTACACACCGCAGGGCGCGCGCTTGGCGATCATCGCCCATGACCGCGCGGCGCTGCGCGAGCGGCTGGGCGCGGCGCTGAGCCGCATCAAGGCGGGCGCCGATCATATTGACCTGCCGGGGCGCGCCCACTACGGCGAGGGCGCCCGTGAGGGGGGCGTCGCCTTCCTCTTCCCCGGCCAGGGCAGCCAGTACGTCAACATGGGCGGGGCGCTGGCGATGCACTATGACCAGGCGATGGCGGCCTGGGAGGCGGCGGCGGCGGCGGGCTGCTGCGATGCGTCGCTGCACAGCGTCGTCTTCCCGCCCCCGGCCTTTGACGAGGCGGAGATCGCCGCCCAGACCCAGCGCCTCAAGGGCACCGAGTGGGCGCAGCCGGCGATTGGCTGCGTCAGCCTCTCGATGCTCAACCTGCTCAGCGACATGGGCCTGCGCCCCGACGCCACGGGGGGGCACAGCTTCGGCGAGGTCACGGCGCTCTACGCCGCTGGCGCCTTTGACGCGGCGACCTTCCTCAAGATCGCGCGGCGGCGCGGGGAGCTGATGGCCGAGGCGGCGATCAACCCTGGGGCGATGACCGCCGTCGCCGCGCCCGCCGCGCGGCTGCGCGCGCGCTTGGCCGAGTGGGGCTCGCCGGTGGTGCTGGCCAACGACAACGCGCCTACCCAAGCGGTGCTCTCGGGCCGCGTCGAGGACATCGAGGCCGTCGAGGCGCGGCTCCAGAGCGTCGGGATCAGCGCGCGGCGCCTCAGCGTGGACACGGCCTTCCACTCGGAGATCGTCAGCGGCGCTGCGGCGCCCTTCGCCGCCTTCCTCGACGGCCTCACCATCAGCCCGCCGCGCTGCCCTGTCTACGCCAACGCCACCGCCGCGCCCTACGCGGGCACGCCCGAGGCGATCCGCGCGGGCCTCGTCGATCAGATCGTCGCCCCAGTGCGCTTTGTCTCGGAGATCGAGGCCATGCACGCGGCGGGCATCCGCGTCTTTGTTGAGATCGGCCCTGGCGCGGTGCTGGCGGGCCTGACGGCGGCCATCCTCAAGGGCCGCCCGCACCACGCCATCGCCACGGATCGCAAGGGCCGCGAGGGCTCGGTGAGCTGGCATGACGCCTTGGGGCACCTGGTGGCCTTGGGTTTTGAGCTGGACTTCGCCGCGCTGTGGGCGGATCAGCGGCCCACGGCGGCGCCCAAGCCTCGCGCCAAGATGGCCGTGGCGCTCACCGGGGCCAATCACCGCAAGCCTTATCCGCCCAAGGGGGGCAAGGCGGCGCTGACGCCGCCGAATTTGAGCGCGCCGACGCCGATCTTGACTCCGCCGACGCCGATCCCGCAGCCCACGACGCCCAAATTGAGCGCGCCGACGCCGATCCCGCAGCCCACGACGCCCAAATTGAGCGCGCCGACGCCGATCCCGCAGCCCACGACGCCCGCGACGCCCGCCCAACCCCATGCAGCCTCGCCCTTGATGGCCGTTCAACCCTCTAAACCGCGAGAGATCACGCCGATGAGCCCGCTCCGCCCCGATGACGCCTGGCTTGCCGCCTATCAAGAGACGCAGCGCCAGACCGCCAGCGCCCACGCCGCGTATCAACAGGCCATGGCCCAGTCTCACGCCGCCTTTTTACGGCTGGCGGAGACGAGCTTGGTGGGGTTGACGGCCTTGATCCAAGGGCAACCGCTGCCGCGAGGCTCGTTCGCCCAAGTTGCGCCGCCCGCGCCCGCGCCGATGCCGCCCCAAGCGCCCGTTTTTGAACCTGTTTTGGCGACAATGCCCGCGCCGATGCCCGCGCCGGTTTTGGCGCCGATCCCCGCGCCAATTTCGGCCCCGATGGCCCCTCCAGCGCCGGTTTTGGCCCCGATCCCCGCGCCGATGGCCCCTCCAGCGCCGAACCCCGCGCCGATGGCCCCTCCCGCGCCGGTTTCAGCGCCGGTTTTGGCGCCGGTTTTGGCGCCGATCCCTGCGGCCAATGACCTGGTGGGGCTGCTCCTGGAGGTGGTCGCCGACAAGACCGGCTATCCCGCCGAGATGCTCTCGCTGGAGATGACCCTTGAAGGCGATCTGGGCATCGACTCCATCAAGCGCGTCGAGATCCTCAGCGCGCTGCAAGAGCGCGATCCCCGCCTGCCGCAGCTCGACACCCAGACGCTGGCCCAGCAAAAGACCCTCGGCGCCATCGTCGAGGCCCTCGGCGGGGAGGCCACGGCGGAGGCCGCCCGCCCTTTTGATTTTGCGCGGCGCGCCCCCGAGCGCCTGGGGCGCTACGCCCTCCAGGCCATCGAGGCCCCGGCCTCAGGGCTGCGCCGCGCGGGCTTATTTGAAGGGCCTCTGCACATCATCGAGGCCGATCTCGGCGTCGCCGCGCCCTTGGCCGCGCGGCTGAGGGGCGTGGGCGTCGAGGTCCACGTCGTCGCCGCGCTGCCCGCATCGGCCCGCCGCGTCGTCGATCTGCGTGGCTTGGCGCGCGTCGCCGATGTGGAGGCGGCCATCCAGCTCAACCACCAAGCCTTTGAGCTGACGCGCGCCCTCGCCGGGGCGCTGTCACGCGAGCCCGGCGCCCTCGTCCTGGTCCAAGACACCGGTGGTCGCTTGGGCGCGGGCGCGTCCTCGGGCGCGGCGGCGATGACGCGGGCGTGGTCGGGCGGCCTGGCGGGCTTGGCGCGCACGGCGGATCAGGAGTGGCCGCAGGCTTGGGCGCGGATCATCGACCTTGAGGTCGCGGATCGGCCCCCTGAGGCGCTGGCTGAGGCGCTGTTTGAGGAGCTTTGGCGCGGCGGCGCGGCTCGTGAGGTGGGCCTCACCGCCGATGGCCGCCGGTGGCGCCTCAGCGATCCCCTCAGCCCCGCCGATCAGGTCGGCGCGCTGCGCCTCGACGCCGCCGATGTGGTGATCGTCTCCGGCGGCGCGCGGGGCGTCACCGCCGCCTGCGTCATCGCCCTGGCCTCGGCCAGTCAGGCGGCCTTTTGGCTCCTGGGTCGCACCCCCCTTGAGCCTGAGCCCGCCTGCTGCGCGGGGATCGAGGGTGAGGCCGCCCTCAAGCGCGCGCTCTTGGACGCCGCCACCGCGCCGCTTCACCCCCGCGCGCTCAGTCAAGCCGCCGCGCGGATCAGCGCGGGCCGTGAGATCCGAAGAACCCTGCGCGAGATCGAGGCGGCGGGGGGGCGGGCGCGTTATCTCAGCGTGGATGTCACCGATGAGGCCGCCCTGCGCGCGGCGCTGCCCCCTGGCGTGACGGCGATCCTGCACGGCGCGGGGGTCATCGCCGATAAGCGCCTGGAGGAGAAGACCCCTGAGCAGTTCAACCGGGTCTTTGACACCAAGATCAAGGGCCTGCGCGCCCTCCTGGGCGCCGTCGATCCGGCGTCGCTCAAGGCGCTGATCCTCTTCTCCTCCGTCAGCGCCCGCTGCGGCAACGTGGGGCAGGCCGATTACGCCTGCGCCAACGAGGTGCTCAACCAATTCGCCGCCGCCTTCGCCGCCGCGCGGCCTGATGTCCGGGTCCGCGCCCTCGGCTGGGGGCCTTGGGCGGGCGGCATGGTCACGCCCGCGCTGGAGGCCCAGTTTCGCGCCCGAGGCGTGCCCCTGATCCCCCTCGATGTGGGCGCGGCGATGCTCGTCGATGAGCTGCGGGCGGGGGGTAACGGGGTGATCTGCGTCCTCGGCGGGCCGCCTCAGCTCGCGCCGCCCCTGCCCGACGGCGCCGCCCCCTCTCAGCGCCTTCAAATCCACCTGGATCGGCGGTCTTCACCCCTCTTGGGGGACCACCAAATCGGCGGCGCGGCGGTGCTGCCGATGGTCAGCGCCTTTTATCTCTTCGCCGAGGCCGCCGAGACCACCACTTTGAAGGGTTTGGAGGTCGTGCGGGGGATCAAGATCGACGATTTGGACGCGGGGATCGACGTGGATCTCATTCAAGAGGGCGCGGCGCTGCGTCTTGAGATCGAGGGGCGGCTGCATTATCGCGCGCGGCGCGCCAACGCGGCGGAGATCACGCCGCCGCCACCGCTGGATGAGGCCACGCTCAAGCCCGTCGCCGCCCCATATGAGGGGGCGATCCTCTTCCACGGCCCCAAGCTCCAGATCATCGAGGCGGCGTGGGTGGGGGCCTCGGCCTCGGCGCGGCTGCGCGGCCCCCTGGGCGCGCCCACCTTGGACGGCGCGCTTCAGCTGGCGCTCCTCTGGGCGGCGGAGATCCTTGGGGCGGCGACCTTGCCGATGCGGATCGAGCGTTTGAGCGTCTTGAGGGGCGCGGTGGGGCCGCTGAGGGCGCGCTTGGAGGGCGTCAAGCGCGGTCCGCATCACGCCGTCGCGGCGGCGTGGCTCTTGGATGAGCTGGGCGTCGTCGCCCACCTTGAGGGGATCAGCCTGCACGCCAGGCCATGAGCCGCCCAACCGCAGGTGAAAGGCGCTCAGGCCAAGCTGGAGCGGCTTGAGGCGCTGCTGCGGCTGATAAAGCCGACCTCGTCCGGGGGCAGATCCGCCACGAGGCGGATGCCCAGATCGTCGGCGGTGTCCGCCGCTTCAGCCACCCCCCGCGCGCCCACCCGGCAGCGCTCGTATTCACCACGCCATGAGCCGCCACAGACCATAAACGCCCCCTCGGCGTCCGCCGGGCTGCTCGTCCACGCGCGCACGCCCCCCGCCGCGCCCCGCATCCCAAAAGGCCCCTCGTCGAGCGGGAAGGCGTGGACCGCCCTCGGCCCCGCCTGCCCCGGCCTCAGCGTGTCCGCCAGCCCGTTCATAAAGCGCGCGCCCCAAGGGTAGAGGCGCTCATCCACCGCCCCCGCCGCGTAGGCCCACTCCGCCTCCGTGGGCAGGCGCAACGCCAAGCCCAGGCGGCGGCTGAGCCACCGCGCGTAGGCCAACGCGTCGTTGAGGGAGACGCCCCAGATCGGCGCCCCCAGCTCGACGTTGACCCCCGGTCGCCAACGCACCAGCTGATCGATGATCTCCACCTGCGGCGCGCCGCTCAGCCGTGGCAGGTGCGGCGTGGCGTCCGCCCCCACGGCGATCAGATCCTCAAGGAACTCAAAGTAGGCGCTGAAGCTGACCGGATCGCGCGAGATGCAGTAAGGGGCGAGGTCGATCATCCTCGGGATCGGCGCCCCCGGCGCCTCCGGGTCCGCGCCAAGGATAAAGCTGCCCCCCGCGATGTAGAGGAAGCCCGGCGGCACCGAGAGGCTGCGCGGGCAGCGGATCGAGAGCGCGCGCGTCTCGCCGGGGCTGAGCTTGAGCGGCAGCCGCGCGCTGAGCCCGTCGGGCATCCGTAGCCTCAGCAGCACTCGGCTGGCGCTGAACGTGCGCCCGCTCAGCGGGGTCGTGCCCACCCGGATCGGCGGCCCCTGGGTCCAGACCCCCAGCCGGTCTTCGATCTTGGAGATCTCAACCACCGCGCCGCTGGGCTCGCTCTCCAGGCTGAGCGTGGCCCGCCCCGCTAACTCGGCGGTGAGCTGGCCGTCGTCAAAGTGCTCGGCGCGGGCGCGGTGGAAGAAGCCCGGCAGTAACCAGCCACGCGCCGCGCAGGCCCGCCAGGCGTCTCGGTGGAGCGCCGCTAAGGCCGCGTGCGCCTCCGCCCGCGCCGCGCTTAAGCCCCCCGCCCGATGGAGCTGCTCGACGGCTTGGGTGAGGTGCCACCCCGCTTGCTCCATGCAGTCACGCGCCCGCGTCTCGCGCGCCCGAATCTCCTCAAGCCGCGCGGTGACTTCGTCGCCGTTGAACGCCGCCTCCATCCGCGCCACGTCCGCCTCAAGCCGCTCGGCGGCGCTGAGCTGGCGGAGAAAGGCGGCCCCCTCCGCCCGCGCGCTGGTTAAGGCGGCGGCGGCCTCCTCGGGGTTGATCTCTCCATAGCCCGTGTCCACCTCCAGCGCCGGCGGCGCGGGCACCGGCCCCGGCGCGGCGCGCTCCAAGAAGGCCTCGATGTTGACGCTGATGTCCAAGGCGCTCTCAAACCGCTGGCGCGGGTCATAGGCCATGGCCTCTAGGCAGATGGCCTCCAGCTCCGGCGGTATCTGGCGCTGGGGCGCGCGCTGGCTGGGGCGCGGCGGCGGGCCTTGGCGGATGTCACGCAAGACATCAAGCGTGCCCTGGGCCTCGTAGGGCCGCGTGCCCGTGAGGATCTCGTAGAGGATCACCCCCAAGGCGTAGATGTCTACACGCTCATCCACGACGTCGATCAGCCCATCGGCTTGCTCCGGGGCCATGTAGGCGGGCGTGCCCACGATGTCGCCGATCTGCGTCAGGCCCGCGCCCTCGCCCGGCGCGGGCTTGATCTTGGCCAAGCCCCAGTCCGTCAGCGTGATCTCACCGTGGTCGCCAATAAAGATGTGCGCGGGCTTGATGTCCCGGTGGATGATCCCCCGCTCATGGGCGTAGGCGACCCCCTCGCAGACCCGCGACAGCCAGCTGAGCACGCGCTTGAGCGGCTGGCCCCCACGCCGCAGGTGCGTGCGCATGGAGACGCCCGAGAGGAGGCCCATCACTAAGGCCGGCAGCGGCTCGCCGTCCTCACGCGCGACCTCGCCGACGTCGAGGATGGGCACGATGGCCGGGTGGGAGAGCCGCGCGCAGATCTGCGCTTCGCGGAGGAAGCGCCGCTTGTGGCGGGTCCGCTTCATCAGCTCCGGGCGCAGCTGCTTGAGCGCGACGTCGCGCTCCAAGATGAGGTCGCGGGCGCGATAGACGACGCCGATGGAGCCCCGCCCTAGCTCGTCAAGCAGGCGATAGCGCTCCGTGAGGAGAGGGCGCATGGGTGCTCACCGACGCCTTAACGGAACGCGCCGCCGAGGGGATCTCGGGCGACATCGACGACCGCCGCGAGGTAGGCCACCGCCGCCGCCTCGCAGGCCGTCTGCGTCCCCGTCAGCCAGGCGGCGGTGAAGTTCGTCTCCGTGGGCGGGGGGAAGATCTTGACGGCGCGCACATCGGCGGCCTTGAGCGCCACGTCCAGCGCGATCGTGCCCTCAAGCGGCGGGGCGACGAGGTAGGCCATGGCGTCGCCCACCCGCAGCCCCGATTGGGCCGCTAAGTAAGCGCCAATGCTGGGGATCACGTGGGGAAAGACGGCCACCGTGCCCGCGTCGTTGGCGCCGTAGAAGCAGGCGTCCCACTCTAAGCAGCGCCGCGCGGCCTTGAGCCCCTCTTCGATCTCTTCAGGATCAGCGGCGGCGATGACGCCGAGTATCTCGCCCGAGAAGGGGCCAGAGCCGTGGGCGGCGCCCGCGTAGAAGGAGCGGGCGAAGACCACCTCCACCGCCGCGTGCTTGGTGGCCTCGTCGAGCGCGACGTAGGTGGGATCGTCTTGGTCGCAGGTCAGCAGCCCCAGCGCGGTGTGGCGCGCCGGGTCCGCGCCGTAGGCCAGCAGCACCGCCGGGTCTGCGTTGGGGATGCGCCGCGTCGCCAGGATGATGGGGGGCAGGGGGGCGAGCATCAGTGGACCTCCACGAGGCGCTGCCTGCGCTGAGGCGCGCGGTAACTCTGGGCGGCCAGCTCACGCAGCTCCGCGATCTGGGAGAGATCGAGGTCCACGCCGCTGACGCCTTGATCGATCATGGCCTTGGCTAAGAGCGCCAGGCGCGCGCCCGCTTGCTCCGGCGGGGTGCCGCGCTGATGGATGTTGGACATCATGTTGCGATCGCCGTCCGTGCGCCCCACCTTGGGGCCATAGACGAGGTAGGCCGACAGGCCGTCGCCCGTGCCCAGCCCCGGCCGCTCGCCCAGCAAGATCGCGCTGACCTTGGCCCCCGTGATCTCGCCGATCTCGTCCTCTAGCCAGACCCGCGCGAAGCGAGCGCCGACGGGCGTGCCCACCGACATCCCCAAGGCGCGGCACTGATCCATAAAGGCGTTGAGCAGCGCCATGCCCGCGCCCTGCGTGGCGATGGCGGAGAGCCCATCGGCGAGGATGGGCTGGATATCGGCGCCTTTGATCGCGCGGGCTTCAAGGAGGGCGCGCCCCTCGGGGCTCAGCCGCCGCCCCAGATCAGGGCGCAGGAGGTGTTGGTGCTGGTCTTGGACCTTGGACTGTACGCCCAGCAGGCCCATCGACGCGGCCCAGCCCTCGGGTAAGACCGCCTCGACGGCCCCATGAGCCACGGCCAGCTCGGCTTGAAACTGTAAGACCACGTCCGTGGCGTAGCGCGTGCCCACGCGGCCTATCCCCACCAGCGCGGTGGTGTGATCCGCCGCGCGCTGGGCCATGACGCTGCGGCGCTTCGGCGAGGGGAAGACCCGCTTCGGCGGGGGGGTGATAAGCGCCGCCGGGGGCGGGGGCGGGAGGGGATCGGCGGCCCCGAGCTGTGCCCGGAGCTGCTCAACCAGGGCGCGCGTTCTCATGTCTCCTCGATCTGCAAAGTGGCCCCCGACGCGGCGGGGGAGAGCTGCGGGAGTATATGCGCTGGGCGGTGTGGGGGCTAGGCTTGATCTCCTCGGCGGATCTGATCGACGCCGCGCGGTATCTCTCTGCTGGCTCAATCACCCGAGGCTCCCATTGAACACGCTCGAGATCATCCGCGCGCGGCGGACCGTACATAAGTATCTTGATCTGCCCGTGGCCCCAGAGATCATCACGCGGGCCCTTGAGGCCGCCCACTCAGCGCCGTGTCATAAGCGCACCTGGCCCTGGCGCTTCTATGTGGTGGGCGCCCAGACCCGTCAGGCGCTCTATGAGATCGCCCTGGCGATGGGGGGAGAGGTGACGCCCGCCGCCAAGGCGTCTCTGAGCCGTAAGCTGCTGCGGCCCGCCCTCATCGTCGCCACTCAGACGCGCAGCGCGGATCCTCAGCGCGCCCACGAGGACTACGCCGCCGTCGCCTGCGCTCTACAGAACGCGATGCTGTCGCTGCGCGCGGATGGGCTGGGCAGCAAGTGGAGCACCGGCGGGCTGAGCCGCGCCCCGGAGGCGGCGCGGCTCTTAGGCGTGCCCGCCGAGGAGGAGATCGTCGGCTTCCTCTGGTTCGGCTACCCCGAGGTGACGCCCCCCTGCGCCCGCCCACCGCTGGAGGGCTACGTCAGGCGCCTGCCTTGAGCGCCGAGGGCGTGATCGCGCGCTGGTAGAAGCCCTCGCCGCGCGCCAAATCGGGGGTGAAGCCCAGCCGCAGCAGGTAGCGTCGGTGGGCCGCGTTGGCGGCGTGGGCGGCGAAGCGCTTGAGCCCCCGCGCGGCGTAGCAGGGGCTAAACTCGCGGTAAAAATAACGGGCGCAGCGCAGATCGCGGTGACTGGGGATGACATAGTCCAGCTCGATGATCACCTCATCATCGATGGGGCGGCAGACGACGAGGCCCACCGGGATCATATCGCGCAGGATGTAGACGGCGCGGATCCCCTCCAGGTCGAGGCGGGCGCGCTCAAAGCACGGGAAGAAGTGGGCGATGTCCTGCGCGTGGTGATCAAGGAAGCGGTGGAGGTAGCGGCTCTTGAGCTGCTCGATCTCCAGCAGCTCAAAGGCGGGCTCAAAGCGGCTGAGGCGTGAGAGGTAAAAGAGGTTGACCACGACGATAAAGGCGTTGACGGCGAGCACCGGGTAGGCGCCGACGAGCCCCCCATAGACGGCGAAGGCGAGCGCGCCGATGAGGTTGAGCACCCTCAGCTTGACGATGGAGCCCATCATCAATGAGAGGGCGACGAGGATGGAGGCGGCGTAGCCGAGGAGCGAGAGCAGGTCCATGAGCGTCTTCTTCGTTGGAAAAAATCAGGCACGGTAGCGGGCACCTCGGCGAATGCCAAGGGGCGTGTTCCGCGCTGAACACTGACAAATGTTCTCTTTTTTTCCGAGGAAAAGCAGGCTATGAGCCCCGCCGAGCGTCGCAAAGTGATGCTCACGACGCCCTCATCAATCGCGCTCGGATTTGGGGAATGATGAAAGTTTTAAAAATGATGGAAGTTTTTAAAAAATACTCAGCGATTCGAGCCACACCGGAGACGTCGAAGAGAGAGATTTGTGTGTTAATAGAGCGCGATACTTTCATTATTGAAGGTGTATTTCAAAAATGAATACTCATTCATTAAGGCTTTCTTATTTAGACCAATTAGAAGCTGAGAGTATTTATATCATGAGAGAGGTCGTCGCCCAATCGAATAATCCAGTAATGTTGTATTCGATCGGTAAAGATAGCTCTGTTATGCTTCATCTCGCAATGAAAGCATTTTATCCATCGAAGCTGCCTTTTCCAATTTTACATGTTGACACAACTTGGAAATTTCATGAAATGATTGACTTTAGGGATCGAATTGTCAGAGATCTAGGTTTAAATTTAATTGTTTACACAAATCAAGATGGGATTAATGATGGCATAACCCCATTTACTCACGATTCAACTGTTTATACAAATATCATGAAAACTGTTGCCTTAAAACAGGCCTTAGATAAGTTTAAATTCGATATTGCTATTGGTGGCGCTCGCCGTGATGAAGAAAAATCGAGAGCAAAGGAGCGTGTTTTTTCCTTTCGTAATCATCAGCATCATTGGGATCCGAAAAATCAAAGACCGGAGATTTGGTCACTTTACAACGCTAGAATATGCAAAGGTGAATCGATTAGAGCATTTCCACTCTCAAATTGGACTGAAGTTGATATTTGGCAGTATATCTACCGCGAAAATATCCCAATTGTGCCCCTATATTTAGCGAAGCCAAGGGCTGTGGTAGAAAAAGATGGTGTTCAAATCTTGGTTGATGATGATCGCTTGCCTCTTCATGATTACAGCGCGCCTGTCGTTAAAAGTGTAAGATTTAGAACTTTAGGTTGCTATCCTCTTACAAGTGCGTTTGAATCAAATGCTTCAAGTATTGAAGATATTATTAAAGAAACAATTCAAACTAAGAAATCAGAGCGTTATGGCCGATTAATTGATTTTGATCAATCTTCATCCATGGAAAAAAAGAAGATAGAGGGTTACTTTTAATATGAATTTTTCAGCAGAAAAAGAACTATTGAGATTTATTACTTCAGGGTCGGTTGATGACGGGAAATCTACGCTTATCGGTAGACTTCTCTATGAATCAAAACTAATTTTTGAAGATCAATTAGATTTGCTTGAAAAAGACTCTAAAAAATTCGGTACTCAGGAAGATAATCTCGATTTCGCTTTGCTTGTGGATGGTTTATCTGCGGAGAGGGAGCAAGGCATTACAATTGATGTTGCGTATCGGTTTTTTGAGACAAAAAAACGGAAATTTATTGTCGCAGATACTCCAGGGCATGAACAGTATACTAGAAATACTGCGACAGGTGCATCTAGCTCAGATTTGGCTATTATTCTAGTTAATGCTCAAAAAGGCATTTTAACTCAAACATTGCGGCATAGTTTAATCGTTTCAATGCTAGGTATTAAACATGTAATCCTTGCAATCAATAAAATGGATTTAGTTTCATATGATCACGATGTGTACCTTGAAATTGTTGAGCATTACAATCAAATCGCATTAGAGCAGTTTTCTTTTGAGAGTATTAAGTATCTGCCAATGTCTGCGTTAAATGGGGAAAATATCACATTAAACAGTAATTTGATGCCTTGGTATAAAGAATCATGCCTGCTTGATTACTTGGAGAATATTCAGCTCAATAATGAACTAGCATCGAAGCCATTTCGTATGTTTGTTCAATGGGTTAATCGTCCTAATTCAGAATTTAGAGGGTTTGCTGGTCGAATTAGCAGTGGAATTGTTCGTGTAGGCGACTCAATTAAAATATTGCCTTCAGGTGTAGAGACGAAAGTAAGCAAAATCCTTTTGTATCATCAAAACTTAGATGTTGCCTATGCTGGACAATCGGTTACAATTCAAATAAATGATGAAGCGGATGTTTCCAGAGGTTGTGTTTTATCGTCAATAAAAAATCCATGTTTGATAAGTGATCAATTTCAAGTCCAAATTTTATGGATGTCCGACTCTCCAATGATTCCAGCTCGAGATTATTTAATTCATCTTGGTACTCAACATGCTCTCGCGCGTATTGCTCGGCCAAAATTTAAAATTGATATTAATACAGGTAAAAAATTGGCGGCAAATTCGATCAAACTTAATGAAATTGCGGTATGTAATCTTTCATTAGATCGAAAGATTGTATTTGAGGCCTATGCTGATAATCACCAACTTGGTGGTTTCATTATTATTGATACACAAAACAATCACACTCTCGGCATGGGCCTTATTAATTTTCCATTAAGAAGAAGCGCCAATATCCATTGGCAAAAAATTGATATAAATAAAAATGCACGAGCATCAATAAAGGAACAAAAGCCAGTAATTATTTGGTTTACTGGTATTTCTGGTTCAGGTAAATCAACCATTGCAAATTTATTGGAAAAACGCTTGTTTTCGATGGGAAAACATACCATTGTCCTCGATGGCGATAATGTTCGCCATGGGCTAAATCGTGATTTAGGCTTTACCGTTGAGGATCGCGTTGAAAATATTAGAAGACTCGCTCATGTTTCAGAAATCATGCTTCAAGCAGGCCTTATTGTGATTACTGCGTTTATCTCTCCATTTGAAAAAGAACGCAAGATGGCGCGAAATTGTGTCGAACAGGGCGAATTTATTGAGGTATTTGTTGATACTCCAATATCAATCGCAGAATCAAGGGATGTAAAAGGTCTTTATAAAAAAGCAAGAGCTGGAGAATTAAAAAATTTCACCGGGATCGATAGCCCGTATCAAAGACCCAATAACCCCGAAATTTATTTGGATATGACATCTTTAGATCTAAATCAAGCGGTCGATAACATCGTATCTTACTTAGAACGTAATCATTATCTCACGATTACAGATCGTAAAGGTTAAATTGTCGATGACCTCGAAAAAGAAGAAAAAGTTTGATTTTTCATTATGGTTTTTTAGAATAAGTTTTATAGCAATACTGCTTATTTTAGGCGGATATCTTGAATTTCGTGGGTGGGTTGGGTTTAAATATTTAAAAATAGGATATCAAAACACAAATGAACTTATTAAACAACAATTAAATGGCTATCCTATGTTATTGAAACCAATTGTGTACAAAGAGATCGGTGTAACTATTCATAAAAAAGATGAAACCTATGATAGTGTAGTTCTAATGCAAGGTTGGTTTGAAGATGGCCTTCAATTGCGATTGATCAATAAAAATGGCGATATTGTCAATAAATGGATGATTGATTTCCATGAAATATGGGAGAATCCAACACATATTAGTCCATCTAAAAATATACCTAAAACAAGATTAAATTATCATGCACAAGGTATGTATATATTTGAGGATGGGTCTATCATGACTAATGTCGGCAATTACGGTACCGTAAAAATGGATAAATGCGGTAAAGTTGTTTGGACCGTTGATAGGATGACTCACCACTCTATTAATCGCGATCATGACGGTAGTTTTTGGATTCCAGCGAATCAAGACTACCAAAAAATAGATGATGATCTTCTTTTTGGTGGAGTTACTCGCGATAAGATCAAGGAAACAGCGGGTAGATATGAAAATCTACTTCTAAATATTGATGAAAATGGTAAAGTGATCAATGAAATATCTGTTTTAAGAGGATTAGTTGATGCGGATATGGAATATCAAATTTTTGATGGACTGGCAATAAGGAAATATGATCCAACTCATATTAATGATATCGAAATTGTAAATAAAGCTTTAGCCGATAAAATAAATGATGTTAACGAGTATGATCTTTTAGTTTCAATAAGACAACTCCATATGTTAGCGATTTTTGATCGTTATACAGGAAAGATTAAATGGTACAAGTCTGGGCCTTGGGTAAGGCAGCATGACCCAGATATTGATCAAGATGGTAATATCAGCGTATTTAATAATCGAAATCATGGTTTTTTTGTTAATAAACAATTCGGAAGCAATATCATAAATTATGATCCTTTAACTGATAGAAGTAAAATAATTTATCCACTACCAAAACCGAGTAAAAGGCAACTTTTCTATACAGATATTGAAGGATCTCATCAAAAATTGCCAAATAGTAATATCCTTATTGTAGAAACAAGAAGAGGCCGAGTGATTGAGGTTAATCAAACAGGTGAGATTGTTTGGGAATATATACAGTCATATGATAACAAAAGAGCCGCTTTAATTGAGGATGCGATGTGCATTTCTCCAAGTTATTTTAAAGTCAAAAACTGGAATTGTGGTGAAAACTAACCACTTAAATGAAATTTTCAGGAGAACAAATAATGCTCATTAGATTTTTTATTTTCATGATTTCACTCATTACACCTTTGTATGCTTTTTCATATATCGGTCCTGGTGTTGGGCTTTCAGCCTTGGGATCTATTTTGGCATTTATTGCTATAATATTATTGCTTATTATTGGATTTATTTGGTATCCACTCAAAAAAATAATAAAGAAAAATAGAACATTTGATCATGATCCTATCGATGAAAATTCTGATAAATCGAGTGGTTTTTAATGATTGTTTTTATTTATATTTCAGTTGTTTTTCTCGCGTATATATTGATTAAATTGACGAAAATAATAAATTCATTTGTTTTTACATTAAATTTCATAATAGAGTCGATTGAGATACTCGCCAATCACACAATGAGTGATTCGATCAAAGCGGATCTTACACGATTGATCTTGTTTAAGATAATTAGAAGTATTTTTCATGCATTAACTAAGTTAATTATTATTTTACTTACCCTATTTTTGTTCATTAAACTAATTGGTCATTATGTGGATATAAGCATAAATGAGGTTATTATTTTCTCTACCAGAAGCGATGTCCTCATTTATACTACTTTGTATGTGATATTGCATATGTTTATCGCCAATAAATACTTTAACAATAAAAAATCACACTCAAAAGATGTATCTTCATCATATACCGCACTGGATCGTGCGATTCACAATTTATCATTTGGATCTATAACGCTGCAAAAAATGCTAATTTATCTTGAAAATAAGATATTTAGAGGTCGTGTAAATGAAATTGAGATTAAAAAACCTATTTTTATTACATCACTGCCAAGGGCAGGGACAACGATTCTTTTAGAGTCATTGAGCATGTTGCCAAACATAGCAACACATACATATCGTGATATGCCTTTTATTTTTACGCCCATTTTATGGGATAAAATATCAAGATTTTTTAGAAACAAAAGCGAACTTAAAGAACGAGCGCACGGAGATGGAATTAAAATCAATGAAGATAGTCCAGAGGCATTAGAAGAATCAATTTGGTATAGGTTATTTAAACATAAATATCAAAATGGTCGAATATCGCTATGGAAAAACGCGGATGATCATTTTTCTCTATTCTTTAAAGATCATATTAAAAAGATAATCTTGATTAGATCAATAAATCATAAGTTATCTAGGTATGTGAGTAAGAATAACGCTAATATATCCAGAATACCCGTAATAAAAACCATTTTTCCTGATTCAAAAATTTTGATACCTCTAAGAGATCCGATTGAACATGCAATTTCGATGTATCAACAGCATAAAAATTTCTTGGACAAACATAGAAATGATCATTTTTCAGAGAAATATATGTCAGATATTGGTCATTTCGAGTTTGGGTTATTGCATAGACCAATACTTTTCGATGGTTTATATGATTTAACATACAAATTGAGCCCAGAATCATTAGATTATTGGATAGCTTATTGGATATCGGCCTTTAATTATCTTAAAGATCAAGAAAATGTTGATTTTTTATCTTTTGAAGATCTAATGAATTTAGGTGCGAATGGATTAGAAAAACTTTGCCATCAATTAGAAGTTGAGGCCTCGGAAAATGAAATTGCTGCAGCAGCTTCAATATTTCGAAAACCACCATCAAAAAGGCAAGTGAATTTTTCCCCCGATATAAATCTATCTCAACAAGCGCTTGATCTCTATAATGAATTACATAAAAGATGTATATTGAGGGACATCAAACTTGATAAAGAAACGCGAATCAATGAAGAAGTTTAGGCTGAAAATTTAATAAATTAGGCTAATCAGGTGTATTATGCCATATCGAACAACTCGCAACGACTATAGCTGAAAAAAAAGAAAGAGCTTAAAATCATGTGGTTTCTGCTGTTTTTGATTTCTATCTTTTGTGCCACTTATGCTTTTTCAATTAGAAAAAGAGGCATAAAAAAACAATATGAATGGTTAATCTTTGATATCGTTCCCATAGCATATTTAGCGATAGTCTCTGTTCTTTTATTGTATATGTTTCAATATTTTGCCGGATTAAGCCACCCACGCTATATTAGAAGTATATATGGGTCAATATCCTTGTTTTTAGTGATTCCATTGTTTTTTTTCGGAAAGAAAAGGGCCGTATTATCGGGAATTCTTGTATTTTTTCTAAGTATTCTTGTTTTAGTAGATACGATTTACTACAGATACTTTCAAACACTTATACCGATAATGGCGCTCAGTTTTAGTCGTCAAATATGGGATACAAGGGATAGTGTCGCTGATTTAATCCAGCTTAGCGATTTTTGGTATGTATTTTCAGCGATTTTTGGTGTAATGTTTGGTATAATTTGGCCATCTAAAATTAAAAGACAATCAAATAGGGCTCAATTTAAAGTTAATCTGATAATTTCATTGATTATATTTATTGGGATAATCGTTGCCTTCGTTGATGTGGTTTTAATAAAAGGTGATAATTGGCGTGTATATAGTTGGGATAATCAATTGCAGAGATATGGTATCTATAATACACATAATATCGCTTTATTTAAAGATTTTAAAGAATGGCGCGAGCTTAATGATTTTGATGACCGTGATTATCAAATCATATCGAATTTTTTAGATCAAAAATTATCATTAAAGCATGATGTTGAAATTAAACCAGTTGCGCCAAAAGCTAACTTGCTTTTAATTCAAGTTGAGAGTTTACAGGAGTGGGTTATTGGCACAAAAGTTAACGGTCAGGAGATTACACCATATCTTAACAAATTAGCGGATAGTGGATATTATTTTCCTAACATTTGGGATCAAACTGCGTCATCTCACACCGCTGATGGTGAGTATTTAGTAATGAATTCACAGCATCCTCTTAATAAAGGGTCTGTTTATTTTAGAAGAGCTGAAAATCAATTTGTTTCATTGCCTTGGCTACTTTCAAAACATGATTATTTTACAATCTCTGCGCATGGATATAAAAGTAGTATGTGGAACCGTTCTGTTATTTATCCAGTTTTAGGTTTTAAAAATATCTATTTTCAAGATGAACTCGGAGAAGAACCAAAGATCGGCTTGGGGTTGTCTGATATCGCACTATCTAAAAAAACAATAAATATAATTAAAGATTTAAATTCGCCGTGGATGTCATTTGTGATTACACTTACAAATCATCATCCTTTCGATAGATTATCAGAAGAGAATCGTTTTATTGATGTTGGCCGATTATCAGGTAGTCGATTAGGTAATTATATTGAGCTTGTTCGTTATACTGACGAATCTATTAAAATATTATGCGAAGGTTTGCGCGAGAAAGGCAAATTAGATAATACAATGGTCGCGATTTATGGTGACCATAGCGCAATGCTTTCATTTAACTATGAGATACGTAAAATAGCGTATGAACTAATTGATTTAAGGGTAAATAAGATCAAAATGATCGCCCATCGGAAATGGCCTATTATGAAAGTTCCTTTTATTCTTTATCATCCAAAGATAAGTGAACCATTGTTAGTTAACACTGCTGGAGGTCAGATTGATATTGCACCCACAATATTATATCACCTTGGATTTGAGAAAAGCCGTTCAATGTTTGGTGAGCCATTATTAGGCCAAGATTCATCCATAGTTAAATGGGATGGCTCTGCTGCTAATCAATGGTATATGTTAAAACAAGATAAAGAGAAATCAAAGTGTTGGGATTTTGATTATAATGAAGTAGATATGCGACATTGTGAGCCTCTCTTGGATGAATACAGCGAAATTGAATATTCTTGGTCGGTTACATTGCATAATCTCGCCATGAAATTGCATCTAAATCCTTAAAATCAGCCGCTTTAGCTTCGAGAGCCCCGCCCCATTCAAGGATTCAAGGGCTCAAGGCGGCGTCGCCCTCCCCCTCTCCAGAGCGAATGATCTGCCCAAGGGTGCAAACGCTCTTGGGCGATGGCGGGTGGCGCCGCGAATCTCCTGGGCTCGCCGTCGAATTGCCTTGGAGGCGCCCCAAGGCCGTACTAAGGTGACCTCTCCTCTGTCGGCGAAGGATGCAGCGATGAGTCAGATCGTCAAGTGTGGCCTTATCCAATGCAGCAACCCCATCAATGATGAGCGTCGCCCCGTCTCAGAGATCCAAGAGGCGATGTTTCAAAAACACCTGCCCTTCATCGAAGCAGCAGGTGAGCAGGGTGTGCAGATCCTTTGCTTGCAAGAGATCTTTAACGGCCCTTACTTCTGCCCCAGCCAGGATAAACGCTGGTACGCCGCCGCTGAGCCCGTCCCCGGCCCCACCACCGCCCGCCTCGCCGAGTACGCCAAGAAGTATGAGATGGTCATCATCGTGCCCATCTATGAAGAGGCCATGCGCGGCGTCTATTACAACACCGCCGCGGTGATCGACGCCGATGGCAGCTACCTGGGTAAGTACCGCAAGCAGCATATCCCCCAGACCAGCGGCTTTTGGGAGAAGTTCTTCTTCAAGCCCGGCAACGGCGGCTATCCGGTCTTCCAGACCCGCTATGCCAAGGTCGGCGTCTATATCTGTTATGACCGGCACTTCCCCGAGGGCGCACGCTGCCTGGGGCTCAACGGCGCTGAGATCGTCTTCAATCCCAGCGCCACCGTCGCTGGGCTTAGCCAATATCTCTGGAAGCTTGAGCAGCCCGCTCACGCCGTAGCGAACACTTATTATATCGCGGCGATTAACCGCGTGGGCACCGAGGCGCCTTGGAATATCGGTCGCTTTTACGGTACGAGCTACTTCGCGAGCCCCAGGGGTGAGTTCTTGGCCACCGGGAGCGAAGATCAAGATGAGCTGGTCACCGCTGAGCTGGATCTTGATGTCATCGATGAGGTGCGTCAGACCTGGCAGTTTTATCGAGATCGTCGCCCAGAGGCCTATAAAGAGATCGTGGAGGTATAGTTATGGCCAGTTTGCTCATCAAAAACGGCGAGATCGTCACCGCTGATCGCCACTTTAAGGGTGATGTCTACTGCGAGGATGGGATCATCGCCGCCATCGGCGCGGATCTTCAGCAGGTCGCGGATCAGACCATCGACGCGGCAGGGCAGCTCGTGCTCCCCGGTGGCATCGACGCCCATACGCATATGGAGCTGCCCTTTATGGGCGGCGTCAGCTCCGATGACTTCTTCACAGGCACCCGCGCCGGGCTGGCCGGCGGCACGACGACCATCGTTGACTTCATCGTGCCCAATAAAGGCCAGAGCTTGATCGAGGCCTATGAGCTGTGGAAGGCCAAGGCCGCTAAGGCCTGCGCGGACTATGGCTTTCATATGTGCCTCACCTGGTACAGCGATCAGGTCAAGGAGGAGATGCACGCGGTGTGGCGGGAGCACGGCATCAGCTCCTTTAAGATCTTCCTCGCTTATACCGGCGCCATCGGCATTGATGATGATGAGGTGATCAAGGTCCTTGAGGCCGCCGGTGAGATCGACGCGCTGATCTCCGTCCACGCTGAGCACGGCTTGGCCGTCCAGGCGCTGCAAAATAAGCTCGTCGGTGAGGGCAAGACGGCGCCAAAATACCACGCTCAGAGCCGCCCCTCTTGGCTGGAGGGCGAGGCCACCCACCGGGCCATCACGCTGGCGAAGCTCACGCAGCAGCCGCTCTATATCGTACACATGACCGCAAAGGAGGCGCTGGACGCCCTCTACCGCGCGCGGGCCGAGGGTCAAGTCGTCTATGGCGAGACCTGCCCGCAGTACCTGCTGTTGGATGACAGCGTTTATGAGAAGCCAGACTTTGAGGGCGCCGCCTATGTCATGAGCCCGCCGATCCGCCCCAGGGCCGGGGGGCATCAAGATTACCTCTGGAGTGGGCTGGCCAACGGCCAAATCCAGGTCGTCGCCACAGATCACTGCCCCTTTACGATGGAGCAGAAGCGCGCCGGTGAGGAGAACTTTATGAAGATCCCCAACGGCGCGGCGGGGATCGAGAACCGTATGGCCCTGATCTACACCTATGGCGTGGCCACCGGGCGCATCACCCTGGAGCGGTTCGTCGATGCGTGCTGCACCCAGCCCGCCAAGCTGTTTCGCATGTACCCGCAGAAGGGGACCATCGCCGTGGGCAGCGACGCCGATATCGTCCTCTATGATCCCAATCAGCGCGGGGTCATCAGCGCCGAGACGCATCATCACCGCGTGGATCGCAGCATCTTCGAGGGCTTTGAGATCAAAGGCGCGGTGACCCACACCATCGCCCGCGGCGTGGTGCGCTTCGCCCACGGCACGCTCAACGTCGAGGAGGGCAGCGGTCGTTATATCCCCCGCCCCTAGCTCAATCCCCCTGTTCTCAGTTGCAAGTGTGCGATAGGTTGCTGGGGTGATCCCCACGCGCTTGAAGACCATGACCTCACACACTTCACCTCAAGACCCGCCCGTCACCTCGCCCACTCCACTTGTCCCCATCAGGGCGCTGGTGGGCTTTATCGTGGCGATGCACCTCCTCCTCTTCGGCCTGGGGTTCATCCCTCGCGTCGCCGAGAGCCCCCCTGTCCAGCGCGCCATCTGGGGCGCCGCCGCGGTCACGGCGCTGTGGACACTCCTGTTGTGGCTTAAAAAACGTCCACTTTCTGCGGATGTGCTGATTCGTCGAGCGCACTGGGTGCAAATTTTAATGCATTCGACGATCTTTATATATTGGGGCTTTTATTATGATGAGGTTCGCCGCATCGCCCCCCTGATATTGGCGCAGATCCCGCTCGCTTACCTCGTCAGCCTCTTAACCGCTTGGACGCTCGGTCGTCGCTGGCACCTGGGCTTTGGGCCAATCCCAATCATCGGCAGCACCAACCTCTTTTTATGGTTTAAGGACCCTTGGTTTCATTGGCAGCTGGTGATGGTCGCGCTGGCGTTTATGGGCAAAGATTTGGTGCGTTGGCGCCGAAATGGGGGCAAGCGACATATCTTTAATCCCTCTGGGCTGGCGCTCTCAGTCGTCTCCCTCGTCGTGATCCTGGGCGGGGACTCGTCGATCACTTGGGGGAATGAGATCGCCACGCGGCTCCAGCTCGCGCCGCATATGTTTGAGGTGATCTTCGCCGTGGGTGTGACGGTGCAGCTCCTCTTTGGGGTCGCTTGGACGACCCTCGCCGCCGCCGGATCGGTCTGGCTGATCGGCCTCGCCTATACCTGGCTGACAGGCGACTGGTTTTTCACCGACACCACCATCCCCATCGCCGTCTTCTTGGGGATGAACCTCCTCATCACCGATCCGGTGACCTCACCCGATAACGCCTCGGGTAAGGCGCTCTTCGGCGCCCTCTATGGCGTGATGGTCTTCCCGCTCTATATCGTCCTGCCGCTGATTGGGCAGCCCGCCTTCTATGACAAGCTCTTGCAGGTGCCGCTGTGTAACCTCATGGCGCCGCCCTTGGAGCGCTGGGGCGCGCGCATCGAGGCGTGGTGGGCCTCGATCCGCCCAGGCCAGGCGCGCTTGACGCCACGGGGCGCGCGCTGGGCGGCGGTCATGGGCTGGGGCGCGCTCTTCCTCATCATCCGCCCCGGCCTCATCGCCCACCCCGGCGCCGAGCCGAGCGCCTGGCGAGATCGATGCGCCCAGGGCGAGGCCAAGGCCTGCGTTGAGCTCAAGCACACCTTGGAGAAGGGCTGCGCCTTGGGGCGCGCCGAGGTCTGTCATGCGTTGGCGACGCAGCTGCTCGCCCCCGAGGCGCTGCTGCGTAACCCCGCCCGTGGTCATCGGCTGCTGACGGAGGCCTGCGCGGCGGGCTATGCCCCAAGCTGCGCGGCGCTGACCCCCAGCAAGCCCCAGCCGCCGAGCGTGGAGGCCCACGCCGCCCATGAGGCAGGCTGTGACGCGGGCGATGGTGCCGCTTGCCTGCGGCTCGCTGGCGATCACCTCCGCGCCGCCTCAGGGCGAGGCACGCTGATGAGCATGAGGGCCTTTGAGCGCGCCTGCGAGCTGGGCGAGGCGGCGGGCTGCGTCAACCTCGGGCTTATGCTGCTGCGCGGTGACGGCGTGCCCGCCGATCCCGCGCGCGCCGTCACGCTCCATGAGCGCGCCTGCGGCTTGGGGCTGATCCCCGCCTGCGCGCGCTTGGGCGTCCTCTATAAGAAGGGTGTCGGCGCTTCGCCCGACCTCAAGCGCGCCACGGCGGCCTTTGAGCAGGCGTGCGCGGGCGGGGATCAAGCAAGCTGTGTCTGGTTAGAGGGCCGCTGAGGCGCGCGTCTTGGCCCAGATGATCTTGCGCAGAAGATCAACAGGGATGATTAAGAAGGCAAGAGAGAGCACAATCGCCCATTCATTGATCGAGAGCCCCACCGTTCTGAGAATTTCACCGCCAAAAGTAATAAAGAATATCTGGACGATCGCGATAAACGGTATCACTACGCTAAAAATACGGTTTTTAAGGAGATTTTCAAACAAATTTAATCCACTTGTCCGCGCATTGAAGGTATTAAATATTTGGATGAACACGAAGAAAGCGAAAAAGGCCGTTAAAAATTTGTTTTCCGCGCCGTCTGTTCCAGTTTCATATCCACCATTAAACCAAGCATGAATTGAGTCATTTGTTAAAAACAGAATGCTTAATCCGGCAATGATCAATCCATTCGTGAGGATTGAGGACCACATATCTTTATTGATCAGTGGTTCATCACGCTTGAGCGGCTGTTCGCTCATGTAGCGTGGCAAAGCGGCCTCTCCGGCAAAAGCGAGCCCGGCGAGCGTGTCCATGATGATGTTCAGCCAAAGGAGCTGCGTCATCGTCAACGGTAGATCGAATCCGAAGAATTGTCCTAGGAACAAAACGAGGATCGCAGAGATGTTGACCGTAAGCTGAAACACTAAGAATTTGCGGATCGACTTGAAGAGCGTGCGGCCATAGAGCACCGCCTTGGTCAATGAGGAGAAGTTGTCATCGAGGATAACGATGTCTCCCGATTCCTTGGTCATCTCAGTGCCGCTGCCCATGGCGAAGCCCACGTCGGCGTTCTTGACCGCGGGCGCGTCATTGACGCCATCTCCCGTCATGCCGACGACAAGACCCATCTCCTTGGCCAGCCGTACCAGCCGGCTCTTGTCCGTGGGGAACGCCCGCGCCACCACGTAGAGGTGCGGCAGCGTCGCTTTAAGCTCATCATCTGTGCGCGCCGCCAGCTCCGTAGAGGTCAGCACCACCGCATCAGGATCATCCTCCAGCAGCCCCACGTCTTTGGCGATGGCCTGCGCCGTCTCCTTGGCGTCCCCCGTGATCATCACGACGTGAATGCCCGCTTGCTTGGCCGCCTTGACCGAGGCGTATGAGGTCGCCCGCAGCTCATCACGCATCCCAAAGACGCCCACCAAGGTCAGCCCCTCAGGCAGCACGCCCGCCTCTGCGTCGATGGGCGCCTCGCTCACCGCGACGGCCAAGAGGCGCATCGCTCGCTCAGACAGCGCGCTCATGGTGGCGCGCAGCGCCGTGGTGTCCGTCAGGGGCGTCTCGCGCCCCTCGTCATCCAGCCAGCGCGTGCAGCGCTCCAACAGGGCCTCTGGCGCGCCTTTGATCAAGGTCAAGGGCCGCTCGCCGCCGACCTGGGTCGCCGAGAGCTTGCGCGTGCTGTTGAAGGGGATGCGCGCGATGACCTCCGCCGCCTCGCCCATGAGGTAGGGCGTCACGAAGCGCAAGAGGGCCTGCTCAGTGCGATCCGCGCCGACCAGCTTGGGCTCATTGGGGTCGCTGGCGTCAATGATCGCGCTGGTGTTATTGCGCAGGGCGAAGCCCGCTTGCTCCCGCAGCGGCTGGGGGATCTCATCAAGCCGCTCAAAGCTGAGCCCCGCGCCGTTGACAAAGGCGCCGACAGAGAGCTTTCCCTGCGTGAGCGTCCCAGTCTTGTCCGTAAAGAGCACATTTAAGCTCCCCGCCGTCTCAATTCCAAGCAGCTTGCGGACGAGGACCTTCTCGCTCAAAAGCTTCTTCATATTGATTGACAAGACCATGGCGATCATCATCGGTAGCCCTTCAGGCACAGCGACGACGACAACGATAATGGCGAGGATCGCTGCTGTAACAAAGTCTTTAATGATCATACCGCCCGCTTGAGCCCAGTAGGCGTCAAAGCTCTCAGCTTGTATGAACATATTATTAAACATAAAGGCTAAGAAGATGAAGCTGGCCCCGATGTAGCCAAAGGTGGCGATATGTCCGCCCAAGACCGTGAGCTTATGTTGAAGCGGCGAGAGCCGATCTTCGGCGGAGAGCAGCGCCTTCATGGTCTGACCGTAGCGCGTTTGATCGCCCACGGCGGTGGCGCGCATCACACACTCGCCATCCACCAGCAGCGCGGCGCGAGACAGGCGATGGGCCTCATCGATGTCTTCGCCCTCCGCGTCTTTGGGCGCGGCGGTCTTGTGTACAGGCTCAGACTCGCCCGTCAAGGCGGCCTCATCCACCTCCGCGTGCCCCCCGATGAGCAGGCCATCGACCGGCACCGTGTCGCCCGGCTGGAGCATGATGTAGTCGCCGACGACGAGATCGTTGATCGAGATCTCCGTAAGGCGCCCCTCACGGAAGACCTTGACCTGGATCATCGAGGCCTCCTCCAGCAAGCGCTGGAAGGAGCGCTCGTTGCTGTGCTCCGACCACGTGGCCACGAGGGTGGCGATGACCACCGCGAAGGCGATGCCCACGCTCTCGTACCACTCGGCGTAGCCAAAGGCGGTCAGGGCGACGGTGATGAGCAAGGCGACGATCAGGATAATGATGATCGGATCTTTGAGGTTGCCAAGCAGCTTATCCCAGAAGGTCTCGGGCGCTTGGCTGGCGACGGCGTTGCTGCCGTGCGTCGCCCGCGATTTCTCGGCCTCATGAGCCGTGAGCCCTGGATAGGTCAACGTCATTGCGTGTCTCGTTCAGTGGGGGGTTGAGCGCCTGGCCGCGGCGCTGCCTCGGCTCAAGCGGGCGCTTTATAGCAGATTGAGGTGCGGCGCGCCGCTTAATCAGGCGCCCTTGATCCGCCGCAGCTGCGCTTCAAGATCCGCCGCCTCTTGCAGCCAATAGCGGACCGTGCCGAAGTCGTCGAAGGTGCGCTTAAAGGTGGGGTCCTCGAAGCGACGCGCGATCCACGTCGCGTAGTGGATGATCCGCAGCGCGCGCAGCGGCTCGATGAGCTGGAGCCAGGCTGGATCAAAGGGGTGATGCTGCTGATAGGCCAAGACCATGGCGTTGCGGGCGCGCGCTGCGTCCTCATCCTCGCCCGGGACCAGCAGCCAGAGGTCTTGGACCGCTGGCGCCAGCCGCAGATCGTCGAAGTCGAGGAGGGTGAAGCCACGCGCCCCCAAGAGGAGGTTGGCGCGGTGACAGTCGGCGTGTACGGGCGTCAACTCGACCCCCTCAAAGCGCGGCTCGATCTCCTTGAGGATCCGCTCCACGACGTCCACGTAGCGCGCCCGCGCCTCCTCCGGGATCAGCCGATGCTCAAGGAGCAGCGCGAGGTTGTCGCGCCCATAGGTCTGGGGGCTGAGCGTGGGCCGATGCTGAAACGTCAGCTCCGAGGCGATGGCGTGGATCTCGCCGAGCGTGCGCCCCAGCGCCGCCAGCTGCGGCAACGTAAAGTCGTCCTGGGGGATGCGCCCCTCGCCCTTGGGGAAGATCGCGAAGGGGATCCCCGCCGCCTCGCCGGTCAGCACCCCCAGCGTCTCACCCGCCTCGTCTAAGGGCAGCGGCGCCAACACCGGCAAGTCCGCCTCCTCCAATGCTTTGAGCAGCGCGTGCTCCTCCAAGATCGCCTCGCGAGGCCAACGCCCCGGGCGATAGAACTTGCCCACCACCCACTCGCCGCTCTCCAGCTCAAGCTGGTAGACCCGGTTCTCATAGCTGTTGAGGATGTGCGCCCGCCCCGTGCAGCGCCGCCCGCCCACCTCCACGGCGTCGATCACCGCCTGGGGGCTCAGCGCGTGGAAGGCCTCCAGCAGCGGCGCGCTCATCGGGCCACCCCCAAGAGGCGCGCCGCGCCCTCTAGATCGTTGCCGATGATGTAGTCCTCATCGACGATCAGGATCGGCCGCCGCAGGAGGTTGTTGGCCTCGGCGATGCGCCGCGCCGCCTCCGCTCGATCCAGCGCTCGATCCTTGAGCCCTTGGGCGCGGTAGATCGGGCTGTGGTGGTTGAGGAAGGCGCGGACCGGACGCTCGCCGATCAGCGCCTCAACCTCCTCGGCGCTCAGCGGCGCGGCGTTGATCTCCCGCGCGGTGTACACCACCCCCCACGCGTCGAGCTGCTGCTTAAAACGCCGCGTGGTTGAGCATGTCTTCTTCCAGATGAGATGGACCATCACATTCTCCGATTGAATCAATTATTCAACTATGATTTTCACTCATTTTCATCTGATTCGTTGGGCAATTCAAGCTGATCATAAATGATTTGAATCTCTTTAATCCGATGAGTGCCAATGCTCTGAACCATTTTATTGTTAAATATAAATATCTTAATGGGTTGACCCGGCGTGCGCTTTGAGAGCGCCTCCGCCAAGGGCCATTGCTCAATCTTGAGCTGGCCGTCCTCGCGGCGCGGCGGTGTATAGCGGCTGGCGAGGCCAATGTCGTTGACCGTGAGGGTCAGGAAGATGGGCTTATCGTCCATCGGGGCGTGCGTGAGCTGGAGCGTGGCGGCCTTGATCTCATCGGGGATTTGGAAGGTGGCGGCGATCGTCCCCCCAGGCGGGAGGGCCAACCACAGCGGCTGGGCTTGGGCGCCGCCGCCCAGCTCTAAGCTGACCTGCGCGGAGTGAATGGGCTGACCGGAGAAGTCCACCAAGGCCACCTTCTGCGCCCAGCGCTTGGCCGAGGCCACGGGGCGCCCCGCGCCGCGCGCCGCCCGCGCCGCGCAGCTGCTGGCCGCTTCATCGCAGGCCACCTCGCAGGGCTTGGGATCCTTGAGCCGCTGGCAGCGCGCCTCGCAGTGCTCTTGGTCAGCGACGCACTGGGGGTTGACCCCGCCGCAGCCCGTCAGGCTGAGGGTGAAGCTCAATATCAGCGATGAGGCGGGGCCTTTGACACCCAAGCGCGCCTCCTTCATCCATATCAACATGCGCATCGCACTCGCTCTCCTCCTCGTCGCCTGTAGCGGCGCCCCAACGCCGCCCCTCCAGGCCCCTTGGGCGCTGACCTTAAATCAACGAGCGCGGATTTGCGCGGATCATCTGCGCGCCGCGCCCTCTTCTCATGAGGCCCACGCCTGCGCGCGCCTGGCGCGCTTGCGTCAAGGTCAGCGCGCGCGCCTCGACGCGCTGCTCTCGGCGCTGCCCGCCAGCCCGCTCAAGCCCTACTTTCAGGGGCGGGCGCGGCTGGGCCTGGATCTAGAGGCCGCCGCCGCCGACTTCGCCCGCAGCCCCACGCCCTATGGTCGCTTCGGCGAGGCCCTCGTCCACACCGCGCGCGGCGCCCTTGAGCCCGCCTTGGCGTCCTTGGCGGTGGCGCGCGCCTCAATCCCCGAGGACCCCGAGGCCTGGGCGCTGGAGGTGAGGCTGCGCGTGGCCCGCGGGCAGCTCGATCAAGCGCGGATGTTGATGGCGGGGCTGAGCCAACGCTGGCCGACGCACCCTCAGCGCCACGCCGCCGCCGCCTCGCTGGCGGCGCGCGCGGGGGATCTGGAGGCGGCGTATGCGGATCTGGACGCGGCCATCCGCCACGCGCCCGATGATCCCGCGCTCCTGATCCAGCGCGCCGCCCTCTCTGTCGAGGAGGGGCGCATCGAGGCGGCCTTGGGGGATTTGCGCGCGGCCATCAGCCGCGAGGCCGACAGTCCGCAGCTGCGCGAGGCGGTGGCGACGGCCCTCATCCACGCTGGCGCCCCCTCCGAGGCCCTCGATCACCTCAACGTGCGCCTCCAAGGCCTGGAGGCGCGCGGCGAAGCCCCCCCACCTCACCTCTGCGCCTTGATGGCCGAGGCCTATGCGCGCAGCGAGACCCCCGCCCAGGCCCTCGCGTGGGCTCGGCGCGCGCGAGAGGCCGCTCCTGATCATCGCGGCGCGGCGCTGACGCAGGCCAAGGCGCTCATCGCCCTCAAGCGCGCGGCGGAGATCGCGCCGCTGGAGGCGCGGCTCTACGCCGGGCCTGAGGGGCTGGCGGCGCGCCTGGAGATCGTGGCGGCGCTGTCAGCGGCGGGGCAGTCCGAGGCGGCGCGCGCGGCGCTGGCGGCGACCAAGGCGGCGGCCCCTGATGATCCCCGCCCTTGGCGGCTTGAGGCGGCCCAGCTTGAGGGGCGTCAGGCCCTCCAGGCCTTGCTCGACGGCCTCAACGCGCTGCCCCAGGCCGCCACTCTGCATCAAGACCTCGCCGCCCGCCTCGCCGCCTCAAACCACCTCGATCAAGCCTGGGCGGCGTACACCCGCGCCCGCGCGCTGGCCCCTCACCCCGCGCTGGAGGCCGCCGCCGCCCAGACGCGCTGGGCTCAAGGCCGCCACGCGGAGGCCCTGGGGATGTGGCGCGCCGCCTTGGCCGCGCCCGGCTGGACGGCG
>JAHJCH010000265.1 GCA_018813065.1 Myxococcota bacterium | reverse complement strand
GCCCAGCGCGGCGGCGGCGACCTCCTCGGCCAGCCCCTCGACGGCGGCGCGCAGGGTGGCGCGCAGGGCGACGCGGCGTGGCTGCGTCGTGGCCTGGCGCAGATCCGCCAAGGCGCGCTCAAAGTCGGTCTCGGGCTTGACCATGGCCATCAGCGCCCCCTCGGGGGCCACCGCGCGCACCTCGGGGCGGGCCTTGAGCCAGGCCGCCAAGGCGTGAAAGTCGGGGATGAGGCCATAGTCGGGGGTGCCCAAGAGCTGATCGCCGTAGAGCGAGAGGGGATCGGGCGCCGAGGCGCTGTAGACTTGCAGCTCCCCGGCGAGGCTCTCGGTGACGCTGCGGGCCACCCCGCGATCCATGGCCTCAAGGAGGGCGAGGCTGGTGAGGGTCAGCGCGGCGCTGACGGCCAGGAGCCCGCCCAGCGCGGCGGCGCGCCCACGACGCAGCCAAAGGCCGCGCGCGGCGAGGTAAAACAGCAGGGGGAGATCACGCATCGAGGAGGCTTATAGCCTGCGCGGCGGGGCGAGGCCAGGGGCGCGCGCCGCGCACGAGGGCGCCTGGCGCCTGGCGCTGATTTTCTCTCGGATGAAGCCGCGCGTTTGTGTCATTTTAAGCGCCAACGCGAAAAGACAAGCGGCACCTGAATGTTGATTTGCCTCCAGTGCGGCGCGCAGCACCCTGGCGCGGAGGGCGGCGCGCGTTGCCCGAGAGATCAAGCAGCCCTCGTCGAGGCGGAGGCCCACGCCCAAGCCCCCCACGATCCCTTCCTGGGGCGCGTCATCGCCGAGCGCTATGTGGTCTTCGATCTCCTCGGCGAGGGGGGCTTCAGCGCCGTCTACCGCGCGCTCCAAGAGCCGCTGGGGCGCCAAGTCGCCCTCAAGACGATCCTGCCACAGGGCGGGGAGGGCGCCGAGACGCGCAAGCGCCGCTTCTTTCAAGAGGCGCAGATCCTCGCGCAGCTGACGCACCCTGGCATCGTGCGCGTCTTCGACTATGGAGAGGACGAGGCGGGCTTATTTATGGCCTTGGAGATGATCCACGGCCAGCCACTCAGCGAGCGGCTGCGCGACGGCCCCCTCCAGATCACCGCCGCGTTGGCGCTCTGCGCGCAGATCCTCGACGCGCTCATCGAGCCGCATGATCGCCAGCTCGTCCATCGGGATCTCAAGCCCGACAACATCCTGCTCGCCCAGCGCCGTGGCGGCGAGCAGATCAAGCTCATCGACTTTGGCATCGCCAAGGCGCTGATCAAGGACGAGGGGCAGCCCAACACGCGCACGGGCATCACCATCGGCACGGTCAGCTACATGGCCCCTGAGCAGCTCAGGGCGCAGGGGGATGTTGGTCCTTGGAGCGATCAGTACGCGGTGGGGGTGATCCTCTATCAGATGCTCACGGGCCGCCTCCCCTTTGTGGGCTCTGAGGCGGAGATCGCTGGCGGCCACCTCCACGCCGAGCCGCCGCCCTTACCCATGTGGTTTAAGGTCCCGACGCAGATCGAGCAGATCATGCGCCGGGCCTTAGCCAAGGCGCCCTCGGCGCGCTTCGAGCACGTCAGTCATATGCTCGACGCCCTCACGGACGCCGCGCGGCGCCTCAACGCGCCGCTGATCGAGGCGCCGCGCGTGGCGCCCTCACCCGCGCCGATGGAGGCGCCTTTGGACCTTGGGGCATCGACGCTGATCGAGGCGCCGTCGTTCGTCGAGGCGCCGCCTGTCGAGGCGCCGCCCACGATTCGGAGGGCGAGGCGGCGCGCCTTGAGCCTGCCCCCTGGCGCGGCGCGGCTCGCCGTGGGCTTCTTGATCTTGACGTCGCTGGGCTTGGGCGTGGGCCTGGCGCTTCGTCAATGGAGCGGGGGGGGCGAGGCGTCGATCTCAAACGCGCCCGAGGTGGAGGGAGCGGAGGCGTCCATCGCGCGTGTCGCGCTGGGGGGCGGGGTGGAGCGCGCGTCGTTGAAGCCAAACCACACCACCTGGTCGAAGCGACCAGGCGACGCGCCTGGATCTGCGCCGCCTCAGCCCTCGGTTGAGCCCGCCGTTGAGGCGCTCCCGCCCTCAGCGGAGTCACGCAAGGCCAAACAGGAGCGCGCCATTACGCGGCTGCTCAGCGAAGGCCAACGGTCGTGGGGTGCGCGACACCACGCCGAGGCGCTTGAGGCCTTCGAGGCCGCCCGCGCGCAGATGAGCCCTGATCACCCTGAGTGGAGCGCCCTTCGAGATCGCATCACGATGCTGCGTGAAGAGATCGAGATCGAGGGCCTCTTGGTGGAGGCGAGGCGGCGCTGGCGAGCGCATGATCTGCGGGGGGCGCGGGCCATCTTCTTCCGAGTTCAGGGGCTCATCCCGCCCAATCACCCCGAGGCGCGCTCCATCCAAGATCGCCTTAAGATGCTCGACGAGGAGCTACAGAGGGCGCGATGACTCAATATCTTCCAAGGGGGCTGCCCAGCTGGCCCTCGTCGCCAGCGCGCGCGACTGATTTGAAAAATGGCTGATCTTAAAAGCGGCTGATTGCTAAGCCGGTGCGCAGCTTGGGCTCAAACCAGGTGGACTTTGGTGGCATCACCTCGCCGCTGTCGGCGATGGCCATCAGCTCGGCGAGGCTGGTGGGGTAGAGGGCGAAGGCCACCCCGCCCGCCGCCGCCCGCCGCGCCAGCTCAGCCAAGCCACGGATACCCCCCACGAAGTCAATCCGCTCCGAGCGGCGCGGATCATCGATGCCCAGCAGCGGCCCCAGCACGCGCGACTGAAGCACGCTGACGTCGAGGCTGGCGACGGGATCTGTCGGATCGGGGGCGGCCTCGGGCTTGAGGGCCAGCGCGCTCCAGGCCCCGTCGAGGTACATGGAGAAGCGCTGACGCGCCGTCGGCGCCGTGGCCTCGGTCAGCGGCGTGATCTCAAAGATCGCCGCCAAGGCCGCCTTGAGGCCCTCGGGGGTGTGCCCGTTGAGATCCAAGACCACGCGGTTATAGGGCAGGATCTTGAGCTGATCATCGGGAAAGGCGACGGCCAAGAACTGCCCACGCGGGGTATTGGGGTGATCACGGCCGATCCGCGAGGCTGCTGCCGCGCGGTGGTGCCCATCGGCGATATAGAGGGCGTCGAGCTGGGCGAAGGCGCCCTCCAGCGCCTCGATCTGCGCCGCCTCACGGATGGGCCAGACCTCATGGCGCACGCCGTCAGGGGCGATGAAGTCCACCTCTGCGGGTGGGGCGATCACGGCGTCGATCAGCGCGGAGATCTGGGGTTGAGCGCGATAAGCGAGGAAGACGGGGCCGAGGTGTGCGCCGAGGGCCTCGATGTGGCGCATCCGATCGTCCTCTTTTTGAGGGCGGGTAAACTCATGCTTCTTGATCTTATCGGCCCAATAATCGGCGGCGCTGGCGAGGCCCATCAGCCCCACTTGTCGGCGGTTGTCCATGGTCTGGGCATAGGCAAAGAAGGCTGGGCTGGGGTCTTGGACCAAGGCGCCCTCAGCGATCATGGCCTCAAAGGTGGCCTTGGCTTGGGCATAGGCGGCGGGCGCATAGAGCGAGGCGCCGTCGGGGAGATCGACATCGGGGCGTGTGACACGCAGGATGCTGTGTGGGGCCGAGGCGACGAGGGCGCGGGCCTCGGCGGTGTCCACCACGTCATAGGGTACGGCGGCGATCTGGGCGGCCTCTTCGTTCTTGGGGCGTAGGGCGCGAAGCGCGCGAAAGTCAACCATCAAAGCTCTCCTCTCAGGGCTGGCTCTCCCATATCGAGGCGCGCCCGGCTTGGCAAGGTAAGCCGCGCTCAAATCAAATGAGGCCGAAAAGTGAATTGTTTAAGTGTTTGATTTTAAAGCCGAAGTTATTTGAGCGCCAAAAAATGAGGGCATTCACGGTTGATTTTCACGCGCTCAAACTTGATTGCGCGAAGGAGGGGTGAACTCCGGTGATTGGTCTGTTGATTGATTGATGGATAATCATTGGAGAGCACAACGTAAACTTCTCTTAAGGAGAACTTAGGCATGAGCTTTAAGCAAAAGCTGGCTTCTTTTTTTGTCGCGCTGCTCGTTACATTGTCATTCTCTATTTTAAACTTGGCTTGCGAGGGCGCTTCATGCGGCGATGCATGTGATACGAATGATGACTGTGGCGGTGATTCAAGCGACCTGTACTGTGATACAGACGGACTCTGCAATGGCAGTGAGTGTTAAGAACATTTAAAACGAGCTAATCTCCTCTAAAATCCCCCCATAAAATAAAAGAAAGTACTCCAAGTATGAAAGTAATTCATCTCTCACTATTGCTAATATCGCCGATTTTACTTAATTGCAGTGGCATTCAAGTAAAAAGAGCGCGTTTAAAGCTTCCATCTGGTTTATCCGAGATGCGGAAAGCTCAAAAAGTTGCAATTGATGGTTTTGATCAAAAAACATCGATTGAGCTTCGCAGTAAAATTGCATCAGGTGGCTTACATACGCTTGTTCCCGTTTCAGATGCTTCAACCGCGACAATATTAATCCGTGGAGCCAGCGCTGTTCCTGAATATAATAAAGATTTGCAATCAGAGACGATTGAGGTTGAACGTAAATGCGTTAAACGCGCGAAATCAAAGGGCAAAAAAACGGGTGCTTGCTTAAAGTGGCAAGAAGCTTACACCTTTGAAAGATATACATTAAATGAAACTTGTAAATATACAATACCAACATCTATACTTAATGCAACAAATGGTCAAATTGTCGCAGAACGCGCGTTTACAGAAACATATGACAAGAAACAGGTTACTGACAAAAAACCACCCCGTGAAATAGGTCATAGATTATGTGATTCGGCGTATAGGGCGTCATTAGAGCGTCTGATTGGATGGATGACGCCTCATTATGCGAATGTAGAATTAGAATTTATGGATATTCCTTCAGATATCGCTGAAAGAGCACAAAATACGGCTCAAATGGGCAATATTGATAGAGCAATTAAACTATTCTCTGATGTAATCGCCAATCCGGCGACTGAGCCCGATGACCGTGGGAAAGCACATTACAATATTGCACTTTTACACTCTTTAATGGAAGAGAATCAGCAGTGTATTGAGCAGTGCCAACTTGCGTCGCCATCTCTTGGTGATGATGAGTATTTAATGAAAGTGCTCAACAAATGCAGAGAAGCTGAATAGATAAATATGAAAAATATAAAAACGATTTATTTGTTATTGCTATTTTCTTGTGGTGCGCCTGTAGTTGATGATGATAATGTAGTTGATGTTTCCTCTCAAGAAAGACCTGAGTGGATTGTTGATTATTCACTCATTTGCCCGCCATTGTATGTTTGTCGTATTGGTGAAGCGAAAGAAGAAGCAAGCCAAACTCTCGCCATACAAGCAGCACAGTCTTCTGCTTACGGTCAACTTGTAAAAGAAGCACTCCCAGTCGATATAAATGCGACATTTGAATTAAAAGAAGGCATTGATTCATCTGGAAATGAATTCTTTATGTCAAAAAATTTTATTAAAGAGAAAATATCTGGCCGATTGTCTGGGGCAAAAACTTTGAAATCCTTCTGGTATTCAAAAATGAAATACAATGTTAAAGGTCAGCGTAAAGTTTTTAATGCTTGGGTATTACTTTCGATAAAAAAAGATATTTTAGATCGTGCTTGGGGCGAAGAGAAGGAAAGAGCGAAGAAAGTTTCTTTAAACACCCAAAAAATAATTTTAGATCTAGATTTAAATAAGGACAGTTCAGAAAAAATCTTAAGTGTTTTCAACTTATCTCAAAAAAATATATTAGATATTATTGATACTCCAGAAAAATTAGAAACAATCGCTCAAATCAAGGCACTTGAAGAGAAAATATCTCAGAACTTTCTCATTCATGCGATTGAATTAGATTATCTAAAAGAGAGGTTTGCTCGTTTGAAAATTCAAGCTTTATTATTTGGTCGCTCAATGAGTGGCTTAAAGCTAGAAATTTCATCCGAATGTGATTCTAAGAAAGTTAAAAATACAATTTCATTAAAGAATGAATCTGAATCAATATATTTCTTGCCGAGAAAATCGGCACTGAAAGAGTGCCTTATTGATGTTTGTATTCCAGGTAAAATTAATATATGTAAACTAATAAAAGTTAAACCTTGGTTTAGCCACGTTTATTTTACTGTAAATTCAAGCATTCCCGGCTATCCAAGTGGCTTTATCCAAAAAGAATTAGCATCTAATCTTCAAGAAAGTTTAATAAAACATCATGACAATGATTTTGTTAATGTTGCTGAGATTAAAATATTTCTTGGCGGAACATTTACTCAACCACATCATGTAAGTCGGCGTTTGTTTGGTATTACAGGTAACATAAAATTCTTAATCAAGTTGCCTAATGGAAATTTATTACTTAGAACAAAAGAATCAGTAAAAGGTATCGGATCAAATACACAGCAAATAAATGATGCAATTAAAAATAACTTAATTAAGTTGATTACTGAAAAAGTGTCTACAGTCATAGAGCAACTCTAAAAAGGAGAAATCATGATTAATCCAAAAGTGTTTTATGGTTTTACTCTGATGTTATTTTTTATTGGATGTGGTGGTTCAACCGCCGACAATATTAGAAATAATTTAGTTGAAAAATCAAATTCAAATAATTTTTCCAACTTCGGTAATGAATTTCAAGGCGCACCTGAATGGGTTAGGACAGGAAATTGTTCTGGCTCAGTAATCAAAGATAAAAAATCATTTTGTTCTGTTGGTCAACATCCTATATCCTCTGCAAAAGGAATCAGTATCGCACGTAATACAGCTACAGCAAAAGCTAGAGCAATTATGGCTAGATCAATATCGGCAAGAGTTAAAACTATTATAGAATCTTCTGAAACTGCGTATAATGATGATGAAAATAGTGAATTAGGCGCTAAAGCAGGAGAGGCAATTAAAGAAATCGCGTCAATGAAATTGACCGGTGCGTCTGAAGTGGACTCTTGGATTTCTCCAAACAACAATTTTTATGTTCTTGTGTCTCTTCAGCAGGACAAAATCAATGAATTGATAAAAGATCAAAGTAAATTAAGTGCATCTCAAAAAGAATTAATAGATAAAAACGCAGAGAAACTTTTCGAATCCTTGGATCGTGAGCTAAAAAATCAATGAAAAAGCTACTTCTAATAAAAATAATGTTTTTAGTTATATCTTGCTCATCTACTCCAGTTAAAAAAGAGATCAACAAGCATGAAATTGATAAAAATGCGGCAGAAAATTCGGAGAATTTAAATAAATTAGACCAAGACCCTTAACTTTTATCAAGATAACCCAGAGTTTCTTATTTTTAATATTTTTCTATTCGATTTAAAAAACACCTACACGCCCTAACCAAGCCCCGCCAGCCCCAACATATGGAAGCCGCCGTCCACGTGCAGCACCTCGCCGATGACCGCCTCGCTGAGATCACTGACCAGGAAGACCGCCGCGCGACCCACGTCCTTGGGCGTGATCGCGCGGCCCAGAGGGCTGGCCTCTGAGGCGGCCTTGAGCAGCGGCTTAAAGCCCGGGATGCCCGCCGCCGCCAGCGTGCGCACCGGCCCGGCGCTCAAGGCGTTGAGCCGCACCCCCCTCGGCGCCCACTCCAAGGATAACGCGCGCACGCTCGCCTCTAAGGCCGCCTTGGCCGGCCCCATCACGCCGTAGTGAGGCACGACCCGCGACGCCCCCAGGTATGTCAACGCCACGATGGCCCCGCCGCCGCCGTTTAACATCAACGGCGCCGCGCGGCGGGTCAGGCTGGCGAGGCTGTGGGCGCTGATCTCTAAGGTCTGGGCGAAGGCCTCGGCGCTGATCTCGCTGTAGGGCGCCCCCAACGCTGAGGCCGGCGCGTAGGCGAGGCTGTGGATCAAAAAGTCAAGCCCCCCCCACGTCGCCTCGATGTCTCCAAAGAGCGCGTCGAGCTGGTCCGCCTGGGTGACGTCGCAGCGGTAGACCCGCGCTTGCGCCGCCTCGGCCAGCGGCTCGACCTTGCGCGCCAGCCGCGCGTCTTGGTAGCTCAACGCCAGCTGCGCCCCATGCGCGTAGGCCTCGACGGCGATCCCCCAGGCCAAGGAGCGCGCGTTGGCGACCCCCAAGATCAGCCCACGCTTGCCTGTTAAGAGCCCGCCCTCGGCGCGCGTCATCGCGGGTGATGTCATCAATCAATGCCTCCTGCGGTTGCCCCACAACGGGGCGCTGAGCGCTTCACCTCCCTTCAACCACGGTTGGCCTCAAGACACAACCAGACCATCACCGCCTTGTGCTAGGCTGCCTCACCTCGTCACCCCGGAGCCGCTGTGGTCGCGCGTCGCTTCCTGTTGTCTTGGATCTGCTGGGCCTCGGCCCCCGTGGCCTCGGCCACGCCTCAGCCGCCCCCCCCCACGCCCACGCTCGTCACCGCTGACGCCCCCCCAGGCGCCGCGCGCCTCGTCGCCGCTTATCCCGGTCGCCTCTGCGGCGCCAACGCCGAGCACCTGCTTTGGTGCGACGGCCAGCGGATGCCTTGGCGCACACGTCAACCCCCCAAGGTCTATGAGGCGCGCCTCAACTCCGCTGATCTCCTCGATCAGCTCAGCCAGCCTTATCCCGCGCCCGGCTCGCCCATCTCGCCGCCGCCCGTCAACTTCGATCCAGGCCGGATGCGCTCGCAGCCCTTCTTCCTCAAGATGTATGGCGCGGATCGCGCGGCCGTGGCGCGCGCCGTCGTCAAGGTGCCGTGGATGTCTACCCATAAGCCTCTGCGCGTCACGCGCTTGAATGAGGTCGATCAGCGCATTAAGGCCATCTCGGCGGAGCTTGAGCGGCTCCCTCTTCAAGCGCGTAAGGTCGCGTCTCAGACCTCCGGCGCTTTTGTTTGGCGCTCGATTAAAGGATCAAAGCGATTAAGCGCTCATAGCTTTGCAATCGCAGTTGATGTAGGCGTGCCTGTTTCAAATTATTGGAAATGGTCTAAACCTGATGCTCAAGGCCATTATCCTTATGTTAATCGCTTTCCATTGGAGATCGTCGAGGTCTTTGAGCGTCATTGCTTCGCCTGGGGTGGAAGATGGTATCACTACGACACGATGCACTTCGAGTATCGGCCCGAGCTGTTCGCTTCCTGTGCGCCGCTGCCCTCGGGGCTTTAGTCTTTGGCTGTTGCCCCGATGGTGAGCTGCGCGTGATCAATGATCATGTCGATTCGGCTGGAGCGATTCATCTTGAGTTTTATTGGGGTGGTGAGAAGCTCGCTGGCCCCGGAGATTGTCATGGTTATTGGTCGGTGGATGGGGTCGAGGGCGGCTCTGAGTCGCTGGGTTGGGTGAATTCGTGTGGTCAGTATCTCCCACCCTCTAAACCAAGGGCCGTTAAGATCCTCGCGGCTTCTTATCCACCCAATCAATGCGCTGACTGCTGTCCTTATGCGACGCGTATCTTGAAACCCGCTTCACCTGGAGCAAACTGACTTGTCTCTCTTGGCTTTGATCTTGGCGCTGAGCGCGCCGCCGCCCCCCCCCGCGATCCGCGCCGTGGCCTACGCGCCGCACTTTGAGGACGCCGCCCATCGTCAACCCGAGGCGATGGGGCGGGCGCTGGATCGCGTCAAGGCCCTGGGGGCGACGCACCTGACGCTGGTGGTGCAGTGGGCGCAGGCTGATGTGCGCGCCTCGGTCATCGCGCCGTATGACGGCGGGCTCAGCGATGAGGCCGCTCGCCATGTCGCCGCCGCCGCCAAGGCGCGCGGCTTGGCCTTGTTCATCTTCCCCATCGTCAACGTGCAGCGTCAGGGGCCAGGTGAGTGGCGCGGGCGCCTGGCGCCGACGGATCGCGCCGCCTGGTGGGCCAGCTACGCCCGCTTTATCCTCCACTACGCCGATCTCGCCTCGGCGCTTGATGCGCCGATCTTGTCCGTGGGCAGCGAGCTGGGCGCCATGGAGCATGAGCGCGATCGCTGGCTGGCGCTGATCGCCCAGGTCCGCGCCCGCTTCTCCGGTCGGTTGGTCTATTCGGCCAACTGGGATCACTTTCACGAGGTGCGCTTCTGGGATGGGCTGGACTGGATGGGCCTCAACGCCTACTTCCCCCTCTCCGATGATCCGCAGCCCAGCGCCGAGGCCCTCGACGGGGCCTGGCTGCTCCTGCGCGCGCGGCTGGAGCGCTGGGCGGCCTTTCATGACCGGCCCTTTCTCTTCACCGAGGTCGGCTATCGCAGCGTGCGCGGCGCCGCCACCCGGCCCTATCACTATGAGACGGGCGCGGAGGTGGACCTCGAAGCCCAAGCGCGCGCTTGGGCATCCTTCACGCGCGCTTGGCGTGGCCGGCCTCATTTGGGCGGGATCGTCGTCTGGATTTGGTCCGAGGATGGCCCCACAGGTTATGGCCTGCGCGATAAGCCCGCCGAGGGTATCGTCCGCGCCTTCTTTACGGCGCCAAGCACACCCCCTGAATGAGAGGTTGAGCCTTGGCTGATCTACGCTTTCGACTCTGGACCCTGTTTTATCGCCTCAAGGGGCACAGCGAGGTGCAGGCCGCGTGGCGCGCGCGGCAGCGCTTGGCGCTGGGGGCCGAGCTTAAGGCCGCCGCTACGGCCCAGGTGGAGCGCGTGATGGATTCCCGTTTTCACTGTGTTTGCGGGCAGTTATTGCTTTCTGAGGATCGGCGCTGTCATGCCTGCGGGCGTCGCCAGTGGTTGCCCATGCCCCTGCGCCGCGCCGCGCGGGCCTTGGGTCTGGAGCATGGGCTGCCGGATCAGAGCGCCACCTACTTCATCATGGCCCTCACCGCCCTGGGCTTCGCGCTGCAATATAAGATGATCGGCGCCTCAAGCCCCAGCGGGCCGTATCAGACCTTGTCCCTCGGCGCCTCCTTCGGCCCCCTCACCCTCGGCCCCCAGCCCTGGCGCGCCTTCACCTACACCCTGGTTCACGGCGGCTGGATGCACTTTGGCTTTAACCTCTTCGCCTTGATGCAGATCGGGCCGCTGATCGAGCGCTGGTTTGGCGCCTCGCGCTTCCTCTTCGGCTGGGTTTTG
Source organism: Myxococcota bacterium (assembly GCA_018813065.1). Lineage (GTDB taxonomy): Bacteria > Myxococcota_A > Bradymonadia > UBA7976 > UBA1532 > JAHJCH01. The sequence continues at coordinate 11,761 of JAHJCH010000265.1, read as the reverse complement.
GGCGGGGCGATGGGCGTCTTTGGCCCGCTGTTCCTCGCTCAAATCCTCCCCAATCTGATGGGCGCCGAGAGCATGGCGCCCATCATCGGCGCCTCAGGGGCCATCTCGGGGCTCATCGGCATGGCCTTGATCCGAGGGCACCTGGCGAAGACGCCCCAGGGCACGCAGATCCGCAACGTGATGATCCGCTGGATGCTCTACACCACCCTCTTCGGCGTGATGGTGGGCGGGGCGGGCATCCGCGTGGCCCACGACGCCCACTTCGGGGGGCTCTTGGGCGGCGTCTTGGTGGGCTGGCTCCTGGCCCCGCCCGGGCGCGATCCCACGCGCAGACGGCTCACCCCCCTCATCGGGCTGCTGGCCCTCATGGGCGTCATCGCGCCCAGCGCGCGCTACGCTCAATGGCTGGGCGCGGCGATGCTGACGGACTACAGCGAGCGCGTGGGCGTCGAGGCCGCCTTGGGCGCGGCGGGCTGGACCTTCGTGCAGGCCGCGCGGGTCGATGCGCTGGCCTCGCGCCTTGATCAGCTGCCCGAGACCCACCGCCTCTTGGCCCTCACCGCCTTGGCGGAGCGGGTGGAGGTTCACGATCTCCTCACCCTGGAGCGTGTGACCTTGTCGCTCTTGGAGGACGGGCGCATCATCCCTGACAGATCGGGGCTCTTGGCGTTGCAGCGCGTCTTAGATCGGCGCCGGGGCGCGCCGCCGCTCAGCTCAATGATGCCCTAGCTTGCCTAATCCTCGGGGCGCCGCCCCGACGCTTTGGGGGTCTGACCTCATGAAGGGCCTGACGACGCGATCGCGTTGCCACCTCACCGCCACCCTCTTGCTCTCGCTCCTCGGCTGCGAGGGGTGGCCCCCCTCCACGTCCAGCCCGGATCTAGGACCACCGCCCCCCGACGCCGCCGCCCCGCCTCAAGGGACGCCCCTCTTGGCCGCAGGCGCCCCCGCCCCAGAGGCTCGCCTCCAGCCCCCCTTGACGCCTGAGCTGTTCCTCGACGCGCCCCCCGCCACCTTCGGCGTCCTCGCCGCCCTGCCGCGCGGTGAGGTGGCGGGCTTCGTCCGCCCCACCATCGTCTTTGAGCGCCCCGTGCAGCGCCGCGATGATCCCGCCGACACCGTGGCCCTCATCCGCCCCCCGCTCAAGGGCCGCTGGCGCTGGCTGAGCAGCACCACCGCCGAGTTCATCTCCGCCGCGCCCCTGCCTTGGTCCAGCCGCTTCATCGTTCATGTGCCCTCGGGGCGGCGCGCCCTCGACGGCGGCGTGATGGAGACCGACTATCTCTTCAGCTTCAGCACCCCGCGCTTAAAGCCCCTCGACGGCGCGCCGATGGGGCCGGGGCGCGTGGCCGAGGGCCTGCCGCTGTGGCCGACCCTGGATGTCCTCTTAAACCAGCCCCCCGATCCCGAGCTGTTTGAGCAGCGCGTCTACCTCTGGGATGGGCAACGCCGCGTCCCCCTCGACACGCGGGCGATGACGCCTCGTCGCGCCGACGCCGATGATCGCGCCGTCTGGCTCAAGCTGGCCCCACGCGAGGCCCTCGCCCCCAACACGCGCTATGAGCTGGTCTTTGATGCAGGTCTGGGGGGGCTGGAAGGGCCGCTGCTGACCGAGGCGGCCACGCGCTGGGCGCTGACGACCTACGCGCCCCTCAAGGTGAGCTGGGCGGGCTGTCAAAAGCCGCCTTGTGATCCCAGCGAGATGGCCATTCAGCTCAGCACCCCCGTGACCTCCGAGGCCCTCGCCCGCGCCCTGTCCCTCTCGCCGCCCGCCCAGCTTGAGTGGCCCCCGCTCAGCCCCGGCGCGCAGCCCTCGGCCACCCGCTGGGCGCTGCGGGGTCACTTCACCGGCGAGACGCGCTACACCCTGCGGTTGACAGGCCTCGTGGATGTCTTCGGCCAGAAGCTGCCTGCGTACACCAACCTCTTTAACACGGGGCCTCACCCCCCCAAGCTCCGCCTCATCCCCCGCGCGCCGCTGTTCTTGCCCGATGAGGCCCTCTCCTGGCCGGTCGAGCACAGCGGGCTGGGCGCCCTTGAGGTGAGCTTGACCCGCCTGGAGCCCCGCCAGCTCAGCCGCGTTGGCCCAAACCCGCGCGGTAAGCCGCTGCCTGTGAAGTGGCGTAAGGTGGATCTGCAACGCGCCACCCGCGCCCCCGCCCTCGACGCCCTGGATCTGCGCCCCGCGCTGAGCAACCCCCACAGTGGGCTGGCGCTGATCCAGGCGCGCTGGCGTGAGGGCGAGGCGCGCGGCGAGATCGCCGAGGTGGTGCAGATCAGCGATCTGGGGTTGCGGCTGAGCCGAGGGCCAGGGGAGGCGACGGCCTGGGTCTGGGACCTGATGACAGGGGCGCCCCTGCCGGGCGTCAAGGTGGATCTCTTCGCCGATGAGGGCGCCCCGATCTCCGCCTCGACGGATGATGAGGGCTTGGCCTTGCTGGAGGGGCTCCCCGCCCAGCCGCTCCTGGCCGTCGCCCAGGTCGGCGAGCGCGTCGCCGTCGTCTCCACGCCCGCGCCCCCCGCCCCGCCTCTCACGCGCGGGGCGCTGTGGCTGGCTCAAGCCCTCTATCACCCCGGCGAGCGCGTACACATCCGGGGGCTCGTGTGGGGTGAGGGGGAGCAGAAGGCCGCCTCCATCGTGGCCTTGGGGCCGAGCGGGGCGACGGTGGGCGCGTGGGCGCTCACCCCCAGCGCCGCCGGTGGGCTCCAGGCCACCCTCCAGCTCAATGAGGACGCGGCGGAGGGGCCTTATCGCGTGGAGCTGCGCTACGGCGAGGGCGCGCCGCTGATCGCCCAAGCCCGCTTTGACTGCGCCCGCCCCCGCCCTCAGCTGATGCGCCTGGAGCTGGGCTGGGCGGCGGGCGAGCTGAAGATCAACGCGCGGCTTAAGAGCTTGGGGCGGCTGCTCGGCTGGCCTGTGCGCTGGCGCTTGTTCGCGCGCCCGCTGGCCTTGGAGCCCCGCGATGGCTTTCGCTTTGGTCAGCCCAGCGACGCCGCGCCGCAGATCGTCGAGGGCGTGCTCCACCTCGACGCGGCGGGGGCGGCGGCCCTCAAGCTCAGCGATGTCTATCAGCCCCCCACGGATCAGCCGATGGCGCTGCGCTTTGAGGTCGAGGCCTATGACGCCGAGCGGCAACTTGAGCAGGCCCACCTCAACCACCGCGTCTACCCCGCCAGCGTCTATGTGGGGCTGCGCCCCCCCGAGGGGATCAGCGCGGCGGGCGCGCCCTTTGAGGTGGCCCTCCTGCCCCGCGCGGTGCAAGGCGTCGCCGCGCCGCTGCCCGAGGCCAAGGTGACGCTGCGCGATGAGACCGGCGCGGAGATCGACGCCTGCGTGGCGCCCGCCCCTGGCCGCTGCGCGCTGACGGCGACCCACAGCGGCCCACACTGGCTTGAGGCAACAGCCCTGGATGCGGCGGGGCATGAGGGCCGCACCCGCAGCGCCATTGATCTGCGCCCCGCCCCCGAGGGTGAGGCGGGCGCGCCGCTGCGCGTCCACCTCGATCAGCCCAGCTACCGCGCGGGGGAGGAGGCCCTCGTGCTGGTGGACGCCCCCGAGGAGGGCGCTGAGCTGTGGCTGACGGTGGAGGGGGGGCGGGTGATCCATCAAGTCCGGGCCTGCTTGGCGGCGCGCGGGGGCGATGATGAGGCGGCGGAGGGGGAGGCCCCCGAGGGCGCCGCTGCGGAGACCCCCGAGGCCCCCGCAGAGGCCCCCGCAGAGGCCCCCGAGGGCGACGCGGCGGCCGATGAAGCAGAGCCGCGCGGCTGCGCTGATCCGCAGGCGCCCATCGCCATCCCGATCACCGAGGAGATGATCCCCAACGCGCGGCTCAAGGCCCGCCTCATCCCCCTCAGCGGCGCGGCGCCGCGCGGCGAGATCGTCCTAGAGCGCGCCCTCCAAGTCCGCCCACGCGATCATCAGCTCTTGGTGAAGATGGCCCGCGCGCCCAGCCCGCCTGTGGAGGACCACGCCGACACCCTCAATGTGGAGATCACGGTGATGAACCCCGAGGGCGACGGGATCTCCTCAGAGCTGAGCCTGTGGGGGGTCTTGGCTGAGCGCGAGGATGAGGCGCTGATGAGCGCGCGCCGCGCGGCCTTTGAGGCGGCGCTTTACCCCGCCAACGCGGGGGGGGGCGTCGAGGTCAGTGATCTGGAGATCGCGCCCGTCGCCGCGCCCGCCTCGCCGGTGGGTTCGCCCGAACAGGGCGCCGCGCGCGCTGAGATCCCCGCGCCGCGCCGCGTCGCGATCTTTAAGCCGTTGGTGCGCACGGACGCCAGCGGGCGGGCGACGGTGGAGATCTCCCCGCCGCCCAGCCTCGACGGCGCGCCCACGACGCTGCTCCTCTTCGCCGTCGCGCACGGGGCAGGGCGGCGCTTGGGCGAGGGGACGCTGAGCTTGCCCATCGATGGCCTGCGCGGCGCCCGCCCCCTGGCGCCGGTCTTGGCCCGCGCCCGGGATCGCTTCGGCGCGGGGATCGCCCTGCGCGCGCCCACCGCCGACCTCATCACCCTCTCCACCGAGATCAGCGGCCCCGCCCGCGCGCTGGCCGATCGCAGCCAACAGATCACCTTGGAGCCCGGCGTGGAGCAGCGCGCCCTCTTCCCCTTCCACGCCACGGGGGTGGGCCGCGCGCAGCTGCTCTTCCGCCGCGATGAGGCCGTGTTGGCGGAGATCGTCTTGGCCATCGAGCCCCCCGGCCCCCTGCGACAGAAGATCCTCTACGGCGCCACCACCGGGCGGGCGGAGACGGCCCTGCGCGCCGAGGAGGGCTTTCACGCGGGGATCGGCGATCTCAGCCTGACCCTCGCCGCCAGCCCCCTGGCGGTGCTCAGCGAGGAGGGCGTCGATCTGCTGGAGGCCCCCGCCCTCTACCTTGAGGGGCTCATCAGCCGCCTCGTGCCCTTGATCGTCTTCCCCAAGATCATGGAGGAGCGGGCGCGGGCGGGGCAGCTGTCGCGGCCCTTGCGTGAGATCGAGGAGGAGACGCTGGCGCGGCTGGCCGCCCTTCAGCGCCCCGACGGGGGCTTCGCCTACTGGCCGGGCGCGCGGCAGAGCCACCCCTGGGGCACGGCCTACGCCCTGTGGGTGCTCCACCAGCTCGATCAGGGCGGGGCGCTGATGCCCAACATCGCCTTGGATGAGGCGCAGGCCTATCTGCGCGCCCAGCTCAACGCCCCCGACGTGAATGAGGCGGTCAAGGCGTTCTGCGTCTTCGTCCTCTCAGAGCTGGGGGAGGGCGTCAATGAGCCGCTCAACGCGCTGCGGCCACGCGCCGAGGAGCTGCCCCTCTTCGCCCGCGCCGCCCTCGCCTTGGTGGAGAACAAGCGGCGGGCGCGCCGCGAGGTCAAGGCCCTGCTCGACTACGCCCACACCTTCGCCGGGCGGGTGCGCTTCACCGAGAGCGAGGCCGACGCCTACGCCGACGCCCTGCACTCCAACACCCGCACCACCGCCCTGATCTTGATGGCCTTGCTCAAGGCCGAGCCCGAGCACAGCCACGCCCGCCGCATGGTCGATGCGCTCCTGGAGACGCGGCGCCTCGCCGTCGATCTGGAGCCGCAGGATCTGGCCTTTACGCTCTTGGCGCTGCGCCGCTATGTGGCCACGCTGCCAGAGCAGCGCGAGGGCTTTACGGGGATCGCCGAGCTGGGCGAGCGGCGGCTGCGGGTGCAGCTCAACGATCCCCTCGACGCCCTCAGCGAGCGCCTGCCGGTGGGCGCGCTGGGTGAGGGCCAGCTGACCTTCCTCGTCGAGGGGGAGGGCACGCTGCACTACCTCGCGCGGCGCCGCTACTCCCCCCTGGGGCCGAGCGAGGCGGCGGTGAACAAGGGCTTCACGCTCCAGCGCTGGTACACCCCCAAGGCCGAGCGGGGGCGGATCTTCGCGGCGCGGGTCGGCGGCGAGGTGGCGGTACACCTGCGGCTGACGACCAACCGGCCGCTGCGCTATGTGGAGCTGATCGATCCGATCCCCGGCGGCCTGCGCCCCATCGAAGCCTCGCTCCAGCGCGGCGGCGAAGGGGCGGCCTCGCGCTGGTACATCCCCTTTGATCATGTCCAGCTTGAGCAAGGCGAGCTGCGCCTCTTCGCCGCTTATCTGCCGCCGGGCGTCTATGAGTACAGCTACCTCTGCCGCGCCGAGGTCGAGGGCACCTTCACCGCCCCGTCCGCCCGTGGGCGCGCCCTCTACGCCCCGGAGATCTACGCCCGCGCCGAGGGCGGCCTCTTCTGGATTCACCCCCCCAGCGCGGCGGCTTTTTCGTCCACGCCCGCCCCCTCAAACGATCTACCTCGGTGAAACGCATTGCGCCGCGCGCGCTAAACGCTACCTTGCCCGTCGGGTTTTACGCCCAAGAGAGAGAGAGGAAGTGATGAAGCAGTACAAAGGCACGATCGGCATCTTGACAGGGGGCGGCGACGTCCCAGGGCTCAACCCCGCCATCCGCGGGGTCGTTGTGCGCGCCATCAGCGAGGGCTACCGCGTCTTGGGGATCCGCCGTGGCTGGGCGGGCCTCGTCGATGTGATCCCCGACAAGGACGCTGATAACCGCCACGCGGTCATTGAGCTGACAGGGGAGATGGTGGCGCGGGCCTCGCGCACGGGCGGCACCATGCTGCACACCTCGCGCACGCGCCCCTCGACGCTGCCCAAGGCGCTGGTGCCCATGCACCTCCAAGATAAGTACACCGATGATATCAACGACATCACGCCCGACGTCTTAAACAACCTCTCTTTCTTGGGGATTGACCACCTGATCCCCATCGGTGGCGATGACACCCTCAGCTACGGTCATCGGCTGCACAGCGAGGGCGTCAAGGTCATCGCCATCCCCAAGACGATGGATAACGATGTCCCCGGCACCGATTACTGCATCGGCTTCTCCACCTGCGTCACCCGCACCATCGAGGTCGCCCATCAGCTGCGCACCTCGGCGGGCTCCCATGAGCGCTTCCTGGTCCTGGAGGTCTTTGGGCGCTACGCGGGCTTCACGGCCATGCTGCCGACGCTGGCCGGCGCGGCGGATCGCTGCTTGATCCCTGAGCATGACTTTGACATCGAGCGGGTCGCGGAGCTGATGAGCGAGGATCGCCGCCGCCGCGACAGCAACTACTCGGTGCTGCTCGTCTCCGAGGGCGCGCGCTTCCAGGGCGACAGCGAGATGTACTTTACCGATGACAAGCCCGACATGTTCGGCCATAAGAAGCTGGGCGGCATCGGCGACAAGATCTCCATCGCGCTCAAGGAGTTATCGCCCAAGTACAACAATGGTCGGCGCGTCAACGTCATCAACCAGCGCCTCGGCTACATCGTGCGTGGCGGCGCGCCGGACGCCATCGACTCCATCGTGCCCATGGCCTACGGCAACCTCGCCATCAACCTGATCCTCAATGGCAAGAGCGGTCGCCTGGTCAACGTACACAATGGCATCTATGACAACGTGCCCTTCGACGTGGTGGTGGGCCGCAAAAAGGTCGTGGACGTCCACAAGTTCTACAACACGGAGCGGCTGCGCCCCAACTACAAGGACTTCCACCGCCTGCCCCAGTTCGTGATGACCAGCGATATGTAGAGTGTTCGGCGCCGAGGCCCTATACTCGGCGCCAAACACAGCCATCACCGAGCCCCCATGCGCCTCACCGCCCCGCGCCTCCTCGCCCTCAGCGCCGCGCTCCTCGCCTGCGATGATCCCGTGGGGCCGCTGGACGCTGGCCCTCAAGCCCCACCGCTGGCGCCGATCAGCCCTTGCCCAGTGGCCGAGGGGGTGGCGACGGCGCAGCGCGAGGTGACGCTCTTTGAGCTGATCTCAGCGGGGCCGACGCGCTTTGAGGGGCGGGTTGAGGTCAAGGCCAGCGCCGAGGCCAACCCTGGCGCGCGTCTCCTTGAAGAGATCCCCACCGGCCCGACGCTGCCTCTGATCTTCAAGCTCCAGCTCCCCCAGGCCGCCGCGCCCGCCGTGGGCGAGGCGCTGTGGGCGAGCCTGCTCACCGAGGCGGGGGGCGGGGCGATCCTGGTCTTGGGCGAGGCGGCGGATCGCCCGCCTAGCTTGATCGCCGTGCGCGGCGGGGCGGCCATCTTGGGCGAGGACGCCTTGACCGATCGTGACATCCAGATCCGCCGCTGGGGCGCCTGCGCGCCGGTGGAGGGCGACTGCCACCCGCAGGTGTATCACCAAGGGCTGCTCATTGATCTCGGCCAGGGCGCGGCCCACGTCTTCGCGGGGCAGCCGATGGAGATCGCCCGCGCGGGGCGCGCCTACACCATCCAAGTGGCCATGGCCCGCGAGGTGGAGGGCGCGACGCGCTGCCCCGGCGCGCCGAGCGGCTGGTATGAGCTGGTGATCGACCTCCGCGACTGAAGCGCCCACCTCCACGACTGAAAATCCAACCAGGAGCCGACGATGCCCAACTTCCCCATGGCCCTCCCGCACGGCCCGATCCAAGAGGTCTACCCTGATCTCTTTATGGTGCGGGGCTCGTTTGACATGAAGCCGGGCGTGCGCATCACCCGCAACATGATCATCGCCCGCGACCGAGGGGCGCTGACGCTGATCAACGCCGTGCGGCTGAGCGCCGAGGGCGAGGCGGCCTTGGAGGCGCTGGGCGAGGTCAAGCACCTGGTGCGCCTGGGCGCCTTCCACGGCGCCGACGACCCTTACTATCGCCAGCGCTACGATCTGACCTTCTGGGCGCTGCCCGCGCAGGCCCTCGACGCCCCCGCCGACGCCCTCTTGAGCGCAGATCTCCTCCCACTGCCCCAAGCGCAGCTCTTTACGCTGCGTCACAGCCGCTTCCCCGAGGGCGCCTTGCTCTTGCCCATCGACGGCGGGCTGCTGATCACCTGTGATTTGATCGTCAACATCGTGGAGACGGAGGGGATGAGCCTGCTGGCCAAGCTGGTCACCACGCTGATGGGCTTTAAGCGGCCTTGCTTTGTGGGCAAGCCGTTTCGTCAAGCGATGACGCTCAGGGGCGGCCCTTCGCTCTTGGAGGACTATCGGCGCCTCTTGGCCTTGGAGTGGCGCCATGTGCTGACGGCGCATGGGCCGCTGCACAAAGAGACGGGCAAGGCGGCGCTGAGGGCGAGCCTGGAGCGCATCTACGGCGAGGCGCCCTGAGCCGCCTCGGGGGCGAGGTAGAGCAGCCACAGCCCCTCGGGGGCCGCCATCACGCGCAGATCCCCTGGGCGCATGGCCGCCAAGGGCGCCTCAAAGCCCACCCGCCCCAGGCGCCCGCCCAAGCGGCGCGAGCGCGCGTCGGCGGAGGCCGCCACCAGCGCCTCAAAGGGCAGCCCGGCCTTGAGCTGGGCCCGCGCCGCCTCCAGCCGAGCCCGCGATAAATTGGCGGCAGAGTCCCCGCTGCCCGAATCAAAGAACGGCACCAGGCGCGCTTGGGCGAAGAGGCGATCCTTGGCGGGATGCAGCGCGCGGCGGCTGGGCAGGAGGACATAATCCGCGCCGTCGAGGGTCAAGGGCGCCGAGGCGGCGTCGAGGGGCAGCGTCGCCAAGGGGGCGCGCAGCGCGTAGGGCAGCGCGTCGGCGTCCAGCGTAAAGGGCTCGACGCTCAAGAGGAGCCCCGCCGCCTCCAAGATCGCCCAATCCAGCGGCCCCTCGCCTTCATCTAAAGCGGCCTTGAGCTGCGCGGCGATCTCGGGATCGAGGCGCGCGCGCAGGCCCTCCAGCGTAAAGCCCCACGACCAGCCCAGGGCGCGGAAAACATAGAAGCCCGCCTTGGCGCGGACCCAGCCCAGCTGGCCGGGGTCCAGGGCCATGGCGGCCTCCTCTAAGTCGGGGTCCTCGACGGGCTGAGGGGGCGGCAGCGCGCAGCGCCCATTGAGGCAGCCTTGGTAGATCGTCAAGGCGCGGGCGCGGGCGTCGCGCAGGGCCTCGGCGTCTGGGCGCGGCGGCTCAAGGGCGAAGAGGACGCCGAGGAGCTGGCCTTGACCGGGTTTGAGCGTCGCGCTGGGCGCTGGGCTGGGCGCAGGCATTGAGCTGGGCGCCGGGCTGGGCGCAGGCATTGAGCTGGGCGCCGGCAGCATTGAGCTGGGCGAGCTGGGCGCAGGCATTGAGCTGGGCCTGATCATGGGTGCGCTGGTCGGCGCGCTGGTCGGCGCGGGTGGGTATGGGGTGGCCTCTAGCGTGATCTGGAACATATCGATCACATCCCGCGCGGCGTCCAAGGGCGCGATATCCAAGACAAGCGCGGCGTCCAAGGGCGCGATATCCAAGGCAGGCGCGGCGTCCAAGGGCGCGATATCCAAGGCAAGCGCGGCGTCCAAGGCAGGCGCGATATCCAAGACAAGCGCGGCGTCCAAGGGCGCGATATCCAAGGCAGGCGCGGTGTCCAAGGGCGCGATATCCAAGGCAAACGCGGCGTCCAAGGGCGCGATATCTAAGGCAAACGCGGCGTCCAAGGGCGTGTCGCGGCCCACCGAGGCGTCGAGCCGCGACACCCAGCCATCCAGCGCCGCGTCAGGGCCAACATCCGGCGCCAAGGCCACGCCCAGATCCCCCGCCCCAAGATCCGCGACGCCCCCGATATCGCCACGCAGGCCCGAAGCATCCACGGCGAACGCCGCGAACGCCGCCTCGTCCGCCGCGATCCAAAAATCCACTTGGTAGGGGCACACCACCGCGCCAAGGACGATCAATACCGAGAACCCCCGCATCCACCACGCGCGATCCATGTTCATTACGGCATCAATGATCCACGCCATCGCTTCATCACCCCTCCCTCGCAGGCCACCGCACAAGCGCGTCGTTTTATTTATGGTTGGCAGCCCAGGTTGGGCGCGCAGGCGCCGTCGTGGCAGAGGTAGGCGTAGCAGGCTTCATTGGCCGTGCAGGCCTCGCCGAGCTGGAGCGGCGCGGCGCAGACGCCGTTGACGCAGCGCGCGCCTAAGCCGCAGATCGGACCCAAGAGGCTCTGGACGCAGGGCTCGCCCATGGCAGGCGTGGCCTGACACGCGGACTCGAAGGTGGTCTGATCCATGTTGCAAAACTGCCCTTCTGGGCACTGATCAGGGAAGCCGATGCTGCACGCGGCGTTGGCCGCCACGGGGGGCTGGCAGGAGAAGCTCTGGCCCATAAACACGCAGGAGAGCCCCTGTTGGCAGAAGCGCCCCGCTTGTAGATCACAAGGCTCGCCCGCCGCCTCCGTGAAGGCTTGGCTGAGATCAAAGCAGACCCCCTCTGGGGCCTCTGGGCTGGTCTTCTGGCACATCATAAAGGTCTGGCAGTCCGTGTCGGCGGCGCAGACCTCGCCGACGCCGCGCGGCGCGCCGCACTGGCCCATCACGCAGCGCGCGCCCTCGGCGCACTCATCGCCCTCGGCGCAGGCCTCGCCCGCCGCCTTGTAGGCCTGGCAGGCGCCGGGGCAGGCCGCCTCCATCTTGCAGAAGAGGCCCTCGACGCAGGCCTCGTCGATGAGGCACTCGGCGCCCTCGGCGAGTGTGCCCTCGAAGACCGCCGCGCATTCATCCGGCAGGGTGCCCAGCTGCTCACAGCTCAGCGCCGCGTAGGCGTCCAGGCAGGCTTGGCGGCGCGCCGGGTAGTAGCGCACCACGCCCTCGGTGACCTGCTCGCCGGTGACGACCATGTCGCCGTTGAGCATGCTCTCCTTTTGGCTCTCCACGCAGTCGGCCTCGCCGATGAGCATCTGCATCGCGTCGCCGAGGCAGCGCTCAAAGAGCTGGCAGTTGATCTGGGCCAGGGGGGTGATGATGTCTGCCTCTAGGTTGATCTCGGTCGAGGCTTCGCCG
>JAHJCH010000264.1 GCA_018813065.1 Myxococcota bacterium | reverse complement strand
AGGCGCTTAAGGAGCTGTTGACGCGCGAGCGGGGCGACGCGCGCGTGTTGGTCTTGGGGCAGCTCGACGATCTCATTGATCCAGGGTCCGATTTCGCGCGGCAGCGGCGCGATCTCGCCGCAGCGCCATGGCGCCAGGGCGGTCAGGAGGGCGAGGTGTGTCAAGAGCAGCGATGTCATCTGATGTCCTGTGATGCGTGGTCGCGGGAGGTTACCAAGTATGTCTTCGCGGGGGAAAGTGTGATGGGTGGGCGTGATCGCCTTGGCATGGGCGGCGTGGGCCTTTAGGATGGTCGGCGTCGTGACGCGCGGAGGAGCAAATGATGGTAAGGCATGGCGTTCTTTTATGGATGGTGCTGGTGTTTGGGTGTTTGCCTCAGTTTAAGGAGGAGATTGAAGAGGAAAAGGACGCTCAAATTGAGAGCTGCGTTCCCGATTGCAATGATAAAGAATGTGGAGATGATAAATGTGGTGGTGTATGTGGTTACTGTAGCGCAAGTTTTTGTAATACTACGCAGAGATGTGAGTCAGTCAACTACAATATTGAGTTTGTTTTAATTGAAGGCGGTGCATTTATGATGGGCTCCGAAGATGGCTACTCGGGTGAATTACCTGTCCATCAAGTGAACGTACCCGATTTTGAAATGAGCAAAACGGAAGTGACTGTTGCACAATACCGGGCGTGCGTTGATGCAGGAGAATGTAGTACACCAGATACAGGTTATGACTGTAACTGGAATGTATCAGGTCGAGAGAATCACCCGATTAACTGCGTGGATTGGAACCAGGCAAAGGCGTTCTCGACCTGGGCGGGGGGGCGATTGCCCACAGAAGCGGAGTGGGAGTATGCGGCGCGCAGCGAAGGGCAGGCTCAGACGTATCCATGGGGAAATGCACAAGCGACGTGTGATTATGCGGTGATGGACGATGGCGGGTATGGCTGCGGTCGAGACCGAACGTGGCCGGTGTGCTCCAAGACGAGGGGGAATACTGAACAAGGACTGTGCGATATGGCGGGCAACGTATGGGAGTGGGTGGCGGACTATTACGCTGACTATAACAGTACACCGTGCGACGGTACTGAACAGATGTCCGGCTCTGAGCGGGTCAATCGTGGCGGCAGTTGGTACAACTACGCGTCTTACCTGCTCGCAACCAACCGCAGCAGGAATGACCCAGGCGTTCGCAACTACTACTTGGGGTTTCGGGTGGCCAGGTCGCACCCCTGACCCGCTGAACACCCAAAACCCTGACATGTAATTAGTTATTAGGTAGATATTGGGGGGGCAAGGAGATGGATTAAGGATGAGTCAAGAACCCATCGTAGGGGGGGCGAGCCGCAGAGCGAAGCTGAGCGGCTCAACATCTCGAAGATGGGGGTTTGACGGCGATGTTGAGGGCGAAGCAAAGGGGTCCAGGGGGGCTAAGCCCCCCTGGTTTTGCGCTGTCGCTATTAGATGCGTCTAACGCTGTCATGCCATTCTAAGATGGTGTGGGTGACAGCGTTCGAGCCGATCCGCCCACCTCAAAAAGCCTTGGTCGAGCGCGCAAGGCACGCTAATCTGGGCGCCGATTGAACCAAACACAGAGGGCACAGATGAAAAACCACACACTCGCAGCCTTGCTCTGCTGGGCGCTGCCGCTGCACAGCCTGGCCGGGGGCTGGCCTGAGCTCAACACGTTTAAACCCACAGAGGGTGGTGAGCGCGACGCTGCTTTGATCGTGGCGATTGAAGATTACGTTTATGTCAGTGATGTGCATGGCGCGCTTAAGAACGCTGAGGCATGGCGCGCGTGGCTTCGAGCGCGGCGGGTGCCCGAGCTCAACATCATGAAACTTTACGATAAAGATGTTTGGCATGGCCCCAATGACACGGGCCTGCTCGAAGCCGCGCGTAAAACAGCGCGCTTGGTCAAGCCCGGCGGCACCCTATGGTTTGTCTTTATCGGCCATGGCGCGGCGCGCAAGGCCGATGAAAACGGCCCCGCCGAGGGGCTGTTGCTTGATCAAACTGTGCAGCAAACGCCCGCCAGCATCGCCGCGCGTGGGATACCCATCGAGAGCAAGCTGTTGCCTGCGCTGACGCCCCCTCAAGGCGCGCGGGCGGTCATCTTGATCGACGCTTGTTTTAGCGGGCGTGACAGCACGGGCCAGGCGTTGTCGCCCGGTCTTCAGCCGTTGTTGCTCCCCGAGGAGCGCCCCACGCCCCCCGCTCAGCTGGTCTTTACGGCGGCGGGCGCCTCAGAGTTTGCGGGTGCTTTGCCCGGCGCTGAGCGCCCCGCGTTTAGCTATCTCATGCTCGGCGCGCTGTCGGGCTGGGCGGAGGATCAAGACGGTGATCGCCGCGTAAGCGCGCGTGAAGCCTTGAATTTTAGTCAGGCTTGGTTAAACCGCACCTTGGCGGGCTCGCGCGTACAGACACCTGAGCTGCGCGGCAATGAGCAGATTTTGACGCCTCTGCCCAAGATCGAGCGAGCGCCCGATCTGGCCGCCATCGAGAGCACGCTGGGCGTGGGAGATCAGTACGGTGATCTCATGATCGCTCAGCAGAAGCGCCAAGAGATCGAGCGTTTAAAGCGTGAAGCCGCCGAGATCGAGGCCAAGATTCAGCTTGAGCAACTCCAAAAGCGTCAACGCGAGGAGGCCGATTATCAAGCGCGCGTGGAGCGCAGTTGGTCGGCAGCGTCGCCCGTCGTGGCGGGCGGTGGCCCCATCGCGATCCAAGCGCTGGAGCGGTTCTTAGAGCAAAACAAGCACAAGGAGTTCGCCAACCCACGCGAGATGGAGGCGCGAGCAAAGATGGAAAAATTACGGGCATTGACACTCGCTGCAGAACGCCGTGATCGTGAGATTGAGGCCGCGCGGGCAAAACGCGCGAGACAGGGAAAGATCCGCGATACAACACAACGGCGGGCTGAGTTGAAGGCGCGGGCGGAGGCTGAGGCGCGGGCGGAGGCTGAGGTGCAGGTGGAGGCATGGGCCAAGGCGCGGGCCGAGGCGCGGGCGGAGGCCGAGGCGCGGGCCAAGGCCAAGGCGCGGGCCAAGATTGAAAGCTGGCGCCGCACGGAGGCGCGTCGGGCTGAGCAGGGCTTGGTGGGCCTGAGCACAAACACTGGTCAACCCGATGTAAGCGCGCGTCAATCTGCTGAGCGGCCCATGTCAACCCGTGAGAATCGCCTGTGGACCGGCGCTAGCTTATTGGGCGGGGGCTTTTTGATGCTGGGGGCCAATCAGGTGGTGCAGTCAGCGATTGATAAAAATAGTGAGTTAATGAACATCTCCGCCTATTTAACCTATGGTCTTTGGGCTTCTGGGCTGGTTGTGGGCGTGTGGGGCTTTATGACCGATGAGCCTTCATCCAATCAAGCCCATCTCTCGGTTTTATGTGATGGCGAGGCCTGTATGGGCGCGGTGATGGGGCGTTTTTAGGGAATCGCGCAGTAGTCGGGGAAGCTCTCGGGCAGAGAATCGTAGAGCGTGGCGCCCTTGGGGTGGTCTAAGAGGAAACGCAGCACCCAAGGCGTAAAATCAGAGGACCAGGTGTGCCCCAAGGTGTGCTCGCAGCGAATCAGCGGATGCGCGCCTGCGGTCAATGTCTCCAATAAGCTGAGCGCGAAGAGGTTGAAGTCCTGCCCATAGGCCTCATCGGTGGGGCCGCCCCAGGTGACCAGGAAGGGCAGCCGGACCGGCGGCTCAGGGTAGCTGACAATCAGCCCGCCAGAGACAGGCGCCACCGAGGCCAACGCCTCGCTGCGGTGCAGGCCCAGGTAGGTGCTCCAAAGCCCACCCGCGCTGAGCCCCGTGGCGTGGACACGATCAGGATCAACGCTGAGCTGGGCGCTGAGGCAGGTGAGCAGATCGTCAAAGAGCGCCAAGTCGGGGCGATCGCCTGTCTCTACTAAGTAGTCCCACTCGCTGGCGGCGTTGGCCGAGCGCGGCACGGCCAGGATAAAGCCCTCGTCGATGAGATCGAGCATGGCTGAGGCGGTGAGGATCTCCTCCGTGGAGTCGCCCAGGCCGTGATGCAGCATGATCAGCGGGTAGCTCAGCGCCGCGTCGTAGCTGGGCGGTAGGTATAGCTCGACGCTGCGCTCAACCCCACCCGATTCAAAGGTGGTGGCCGCGTCCACCTCGAAGGTGGGGCAGTTCGCCGCCTCAAGGCGAGGCAAGATGACCGGCTCGCCCGTGTCCTCGCAGGAGTAGAGGGGCGTGGTGCTGGCGTTCCAAGGCTGGGCGCCAAAGGTGCTGGCCTGAAGCTGGGTGCGCAGCGTGATCAGCTCGCCCGTGACGGTCCCGCAGAAGAAGTTGTCGGCGCGCACCTCGCCGTGGAAGGTCAGGTTCATCTCCACATCTGAGCCCGTGGGGCTGTAGGCGCCAGGCAGCGCGAACTCGCCAAAGGCCGCGTGGAAGCGGTTCTCTTGATCAATCTCGACGCCCTCGATGGTCTTGAGCACCTCGCTGACGCTCTGGTCAGCAGCGACAGCGCGCACATTGAGGGTGGCTAGGCCGGTCGCATCGGCGAGCGTGTTGAATTGTACGGTCAGCTTGAAGCCGCCCAGCTCCACGAGGCTGACGCCCACACGCCATTCGCCGTCGATGGGGAAGGTGTCACCCACCCCGCCCGCGCCTTCGATCTCACCGCCGCCTTGGCCCGCTTCGCCTTGGCCTGCCTCGCCTTGGCCTGCTTCGCCCTGGCCTGCTTCGCCCTGGCCTGCTTCGCCCTGGCCTGCTTCGCCCTGGCCTGCTTCGCCTTGGCCCGCTTCGCCCGCCTCGCCTGAGGCGCCCGCCTGGCCCGCGTCGCCGCTGGGGGTGGATTCATCGCCGTCATCGCAGGCCCAGAGGCCCAGCACGAGGGTTGAGAGCAAGATTCTCCGCGACATCCTCAGCACTCCTACGTTGGAAATGGAACGCAGAAACTACACGATCACGAGGGTTTAGATGAACACGAAAGAAAAAAGTGACGAAAAAAAAAGAAAGTGCTTGCAGGTCAAAAGCGCCTTCCCTATAACTCGCCTCCACCAACGGCGACGGAACAACAGCCGACAACGTTGAAACCGAGAGAGATTCGGTTGGTTCTTTGAAAATCTAGTTAAGCGAGAAAGTCTGCAAAGACAGCAGGCGTCCGTTAATTAAAAATGGAAAGACCTTCGGGTTTTTCAGCAAGGATTTAAACTGGAGAGTTTGATCCTGGCTCAGAACGAACGCTGGCGGCGTGCCTAACACATGCAAGTCGAGCGCGAACGGCTTCGGCCTAGTAGAGCGGCGCACGGGT